>JAYUOT010000366.1:0-11076 GCA_043760705.1 Betaproteobacteria bacterium | reverse complement strand
CGGTTGCAAACCGGAAATATCGACAATGCGCTGGAAGCGAGCATAGATGGTGTTAGGGTGCACGCCCAGTACTTGGGCTGCTTGCAGAATATTCATGTCCACACCGGCGTAGGTGCGAAGCGTCGCCACCAGGGCTCCCCGGGACCCTTCATTGGCTTCAAGAAACTTGCCGGTCCAGGTGGGCAATACGCGTTGAAACTCCTCGGCCGCAAAGTGCAACAACAAACGCCTCAAAGGTATTTCAGAAAACTGTCCAACGCGCTCGGTCACGCTGGCCAGCTCCAATGCAATGGAAGCCTCGCGATAGGCATTGGGGATATGGGCAGTCGACGGAGCGTCGCTGCTCACACCGATCAGCGCCGCGTTGCCCACGAAGGACAGTGCCGCTCGGACCTCCTGAGCCAGTGAGCTACGGGGTGCCGTCCAGCCTGACTCGCGGCGCACCGCTGCAAATACCATCGTGACTTTATTCGCATGCACATCAATGACGCGACGCAGGGTCAGGTCGGCAACCAGCTCCGTAATCGAATCGGCCATGCGGCGGGCGCGCGAGGCGTTGAGCATTTCGGTGGGATCCACCGAGCGGGCCAGTGCCACACAAAAGGATTGACGCCGGTCGAGAAAACCGGCTTCGCGAAGAATCCGCGCGGCGCGCGCATCCGCTTCGTCATGACCATCCAATAGAATTTGAAGCAATTCCGAGCGCTGATCGCCTGCCACATCAGCAAGTAACAAAGAGTAGGAGGAATAGGTGCCTGCAAAAGCCATGCTGATGGCGTCAACGTACTCCATCGCGAAATCGGCAATCGCCGAGGCCGTCTCTTGCGCGTCCTGAGAGCCTGGAGGGGTCTTTAAAGCCGACTCGCGCAACCAACGAGAGAACACTTTGTGGCTGCTGCGATAGGCATGTAGTGTTGCCTCCAATGGAAAGTGCTGCTCGGCGCGTCGACGACCGTGCTCTTGTACGAAATTGAAAGGGCTTACGCGGCCGCCCCGCAACAAGCGCAGGATTTCGTCCACATGGTCTCTGCCATGCACCGCCAACTCAGGCAAAAGATCAGGATTTCTCGATTGAGAAAACTGGGGTACTTCGCCCAGTACGGCCTGCTGCCATTGCTCAACGATGGCGACCACATTGCCCTCAATGAGCTTGAGCGTCGCGGCCAACGAGGGCCGGCCAAGGACGCCTTGAAGTGCATCGTTGAGTGCCTGGTAGTGATGATCGGCCATGACCGTCATTGTAGAGTTTCTACAATGACGGGGCCATAAACCGGGTTGAAATGCCTATTGATCATGGCTAATCTTGCAGATACTCTCTAGTCTCCTGATCAAACCATAGAGGAACTCATTATGGCCAATTATCTATTTGTGTATCACGGCGGCGCCGCTCCAGCGACCAAGGAAGCCCAGGCGAAAGCCATGGCCGATTGGGGGGCATGGTTCGGGGACATGGGCAAGGCGGTCATTAATGGCGGTAACCCGGTCGGCAAATCCTGGACAGTGAAGGGCACCCATTCGGTGACCCAGGACGGCGGGGCCAATCCTGTCAGCGGCTATAGCGTGATTGAGGCCAAAACCTACGATGACGCGGTCGCCTTGGCGAAGGGTTGCCCCATTCTCGCCAGCGGTGGCTCGGTGGAAGTGGCCGAAGTCATGGACATGTAATCATTGCGTGACCCGCGCCAGGCGCTTGAAGTTCTTCTGAAAAGCGAGGCCGCAACATCACATTGCTGCGATCACTTGCACCCAGACGCTTCTGGATGCGATCCGCAATCGACCCCTGGCCTGTGGACTAAGAAACAAGCTTTAGGCTACAGTACCCGCTATGAATACCGATGTCTCTAGGTCAGTTGCTCATATTCCAAGTACGGGCAGTCCGCCTCTGGTCAGCGAGTTCCGCTTTCTGTCGGACTCGCTGAGCTTTGCTCGAAAAGCTTATGCCCGCTGCGGGCCAGTATCTCGGGGCTGGTGGCTGTTCAAGCCATCGATCTACCTCATGTCCGCGCAGGGCAATGAGCTGGTGCTCTTCGACCGCGAAGGACGCTTCTCCGCCAAACTAGGCTGGGAGAAGGTTTTGGGCGCACTCTTCCCACGTGGCCTGATGCTGCGTGATGCTGAGGACCATCGCTGGCATCGGCGGCTGATGCTTCCCGCCTTCCGCAAGGAGGCATTAGCGCGTTACTTCGAACGCATGACCCCGCGCATCGAGCTCGCGGTGGGCGAATGGGTAAAGCAACCCAGGATGCTGTTCTATCCCGCCATTAAGCGCCTGACCTTGGCGATAGCAGCCGATGTGTTTTTGGGTGCCCAGTTGGAAAAAGAAGTGCATCGCATTAGCGACGACTTCACCGACCTCGTGGCCGCCTCCGTCTCCGTCATTCGAGCGCCCTACATCGGACGCACCTATGCGCGCGGCTTACGAGCTCGCGCTCGCCTGGCCGAGTTTATTCGGTCGCGCATTCCTGATCGCAGAGCCGGTCAGGGGCAAGATTTATTCACCCAGTTATGTCACGCCGAGGACGAACACGGCGCGCAGTATAGTGATGAGGAAATTGTCGATCACCTCATTTTTCTGATGATGGCGGCACACGACACCACAACCAGTGCCATCACGACCATGATGTATGCGCTGGCCAAACACCCTGACTGGCAGCAACGACTGCGTCTAGAGGCGGCCACCTTGCCCCAGCAGGCCAGCCTCGACAACCTGTCGTCAATGACTCAATGCGAATGGGTGTTCAAGGAAGCCCTCAGGCTGTATCAACCCTTGCCGACAATCGTACGACGGGCCCTTGTAGAGGTCGAGATTCACAGCATCAAGATCCCGGCGGGCACCTCGGTGTCCGTGTTTCCTATTTTGGTGCATCGATCCCCTTTATGGTGGACTGATCCGGATCGCTTTGATCCAGAGCGTTTTTCTCCTGAACGTGCTGAACATCGCCGCCATCCTTTTGCTTGGGCGCCCTTTGGCGGAGGAGCCCATATGTGCCTAGGCTTGCATTTTGCCGAGATGCAAGTGAAGGCTGTGCTTTTATCGCTGTTACGTCAAATGTCCTGGAGCGTGCCTTCCGGCTACGAAGCCGCCTACGCCTATGCGCCCATCGCAAAACCTCGAGACGGCCTGCCCATCACGATTACGCCCGGCAACTTATAATCTTGCTCCTAGGCGACGGTCGGCCGATGCATCTATCGACGCTGACCCTGATGATTCCCTTTTTTGCACCCGGAGTGTTTGGATGATCTTGATGTTTTCAAAACTATTCGTGGCCACGCTGATCACGCTAGTCAGTGCGACCGCCACTGCTCAAGCACTCAATCCGCGCTGGCACGGCACCTGGAAGTCGAGTGACGACAGTTTGGTCATCAGCGAAAAGACCGTGAAAATCGGTAAAGAAAGTTGTCTCTGGACCAACGCTCGTCCCCAAAAAATGGCTGGCTGCTTGGCCTTCTACGAGGGCACCATCAGCAAAGCCCAGCTCATGACTCAGTTCGAGAAGGCGGAGAAGTCCGCCAAAGAGTTGGTCAAGGATGCGCACTTCAAACAGCCTCAAAAAGATCGCATCCTTGAATCCATGGAAAAAAACCGTCAAGTTCTCGCTGCAATAAGCAGTGATACCTTTAAGAGGGTACACACCAGCACCGAAAGCAAAGAGAAGGGTTCAGATGATTGCGCCAGCTTTTACTTTCTTGACCAACAAGCCATCTACTTCGTGCTCCACTGCGCGCCCGCGCCAGAGGCGTACACGGTAAGGCCTTACAAGAAGGCGCTTTAAAGGGATCCTCCGAAGGAGAGCAACTAGGGACGCAGAACGGTCTATGAGCAAGACGGTACTGTTGGTGGGCAGCGCCGATACAAAAAGCGAAGAACTGGACTTTTTGCGCGACTGCATTGAACGGCAGGGCGCCATGCTGGCTCTCGGTGGAACCATGGGCACGGACTTGTCTTTTGATGTTGCTAGTAGTCTGCTTCTAGGTGTGCCCAAGGTCGTACTGTCCACAGTCGCCTTTTCGCATTTGATTCCGCCGGACCGCATCACTCCCGATTTGATGATGGTGCTCTGGGCTGGCGGACTCTATGGACTCAATAGTCTATGCAAGAGTGCCCTGGCGCAAGCCGCGGGTGCTGCGGTGGGCGCGATGAAAGCGGCTCAGCCTCCGCGCTTTGATCGACCCTTGATCGGCATGACCTCGCTTGGCAAAAGCTGTCTGAGCTATATGGTGCACCTCAAACCGGCACTGGAGCTGCGCGGCTTTGAAGTTGTGGTATTCCACACAACAGGCATGGGTGGCCGAGCTTTTGAAGCACTGGCCGAGCAGGGCCAATTCGCCGCTGTTCTGGATCTGAGTTTGCAGGAATTGGCGAATCATCTAGAGGCTCTTGCGTAAGCGCTGGAGTTTCGCGACTCACGGGCGCGAGTCGTAGCCGTACCCCTCAAATTGTGGCGCCAGGCGCCGCCGACATAATCGATTTTCCGGCCTGGCAAGTCACACCGGCAGCACTTACAGAGCGGCCCGTACATGTACACAACCGATTGATCGCTTCAGCCGCCTCAGATCAAGCCTTGCGTGAAGAGATCGCTCGCGAAGTCGTGATCAGGATGGGGCAAGCCCAGAGCCCAAGCTGCCTGATCTTGCCCCTGCGCGGCCTACAGGCCTGGGACCTGCCCGGCGAGCCGCTGCATGATCCAGGAGGCCTGGCCGCGATGACCAAGCAACTTCGTGCGGCGGCGTCCAAAGTCAGTAACGTGAACTTTTCCCTGGTTGAGGTGGACTGTCATATTAACGACGAAGCTTTTTGCGAGCAGGTACTTGCCGTGTTCGATGCGTGGTTGGCCAAAGGCTGGATCAAGCGATAAACATCCGGCATCTCGATTACTTCGATGCTGGCGTCTTTTTCGTCATCTCAGCCATTTCGGAATTGGTCCGCAGTAAGAGCGCATTGAGCTCCTGCCTTTGCGCAATCGCCGTGGGCATCTCGTCACACATGGATGCAATATCGGCCGGGGTGTGTTCGTCAAAGAGCGTATCGAATCGGGCCACCTCGGCCACCTCGGGCCAGTTCTTTTCCATGTCCGCGAGTTTCAACTTCGTTTCTTCGAATTGCGTTTGAGTCAGCCCTCCATGTTTTACGGAGGCAGCGAGCATCGGGATAATGCTTTGTGCAAGCCCAATAGACTGCTTGCGCAGGGCCAACAGTGCTTTCGCTCGCTCCGGGTTGGCAGCCACGCAACGTTTATTGAGTGCAACAAAATAGGGGTAGCTTCCGATCGACAGGCCATCCGGTTTCGGGGCGGGCTGAGCAGTTTGCGCGAAACTCATTGGCGCCAAGAGCAAGGCGAAGGTGGCTAGCGCAGGCAAGAAAGGTGATTTCACTTGAGGTCAGTCCGAACTTGAAAAAGCACCATCCTAGGCCAGCATAGTGACCGCGTCTTCGCGAATCGGACCGAGGGTTGCGAACTGAGACCCATCGGCTCGCACGACCTTCCCCTTGGACCTTTTTGTATGAGCCTTACGTTTAATGGCATGATCACACTATTGCTTCCACGTCGAACCACTTAGCCTCAGATCTCGCTGCCTTGACCCCGAAACTTTCAGACTACAAAGCCAGCCGCCGCAAACTCCTGGCCAGCGCGAGCCTGCTCAGCTTAGGCCCTGGCTGCACGCACTGGAGTCGATTGACAGTCGCGCCACAATCCATGCCCTTTACCCTCGGCATCGCGAGTGGCGAGCCGAGCGCCCATGGCGTTTTGCTGTGGACACGCATCTTCCCTAAAGAGTTTGACCCCGACACCCTTCATCCGGCCGATGTAGAGGTGCGCTGGGAACTCGCCAACGACGAACGCTTCTCAGGTTTGCTGCGCTCGGGACGGGTTCGCGCCTTAGCCAGCGAGGCTCATACCGTGCATGTCGATGTCGACGGTTTGGAATCGGATCGCTGGTTCTTCTACCGCTTTCATTGCGGCGCCTACACCAGCGTCGTTGGCCGAACCAGAACTCTGCCGCTCGGTGAGGCCAAGCATCTGCGCTTTGCGGTCAGTTCTTGCCAGCACTATGAAGCCGGGTATTTCGCCGCTCACCGTCATCTCGCCGCGGAGGCTCTTGACCTGATCTGGTTCGTGGGTGACTATATTTATGAATACAGCCCTACACCCATCACCTCTAAACCAGTGCGCCAGCATGACGGCGGGCATTGCAAGACTTTGGCCGACTACCGTCGCCGTTACGCGCTTTATAAACGCGATGCCAATCTGCAACTCATGCATGCCAGCGCCCCTTTCCTGCCGATATGGGATGACCATGAGGTCGACAACGATTACGCCGGCTTGTTGTCGCGCGATCACGACCCCGCTTTTGCGGGGCGGCGTAGCGCCGCCTATCGCGCTTATATGGAGCACATGCCGATCCACATGCCACGAATGGCGGCCGATGGCAGCGTATGCCTGTATCGAAATGTTGATTACGGCCGCTTAGTGCGCTTTCATGCACTCGATGACCGGCAGTATCGTGATGAACAGG
The DNA here is from genome assembly GCA_043760705.1 of Betaproteobacteria bacterium. Lineage (GTDB taxonomy): Bacteria > Pseudomonadota > Gammaproteobacteria > Burkholderiales > Burkholderiaceae_E > JAPOKJ01. The sequence continues at coordinate 4,560 of JAYUOT010000366.1, read as the reverse complement.
CTTGCAGCCCGGCAGGGCACGGTGCGGGTTACAAGGCGATGAACGAGTGCGCGGAGCGCACCAACACGGCACGCACCATGCTGGGCGCGGCTCAGGAAAAATGGTTTGAGCAATCCATCTCCAGCTCGCAGGCCCGTTGGAACATTGTCACTCAACAAACCTTGATGGCGCAGGCCCAACTAGGTGGCCGGGTTTGGGTCGATGGATGGGATGGCTATCCGGCGGCCCGGACACGATTGCTCAGCGCTCTAAGCCAGCCAGGAGTCAACAACCCGATCGTGGTCGGAGGCGACGTCCACGCCACCTATGTCAGTGATCTGCGCCTGGACCCTGCAAGTGACGACACTCCAATTGTGGCGCGTGAGTTTTGCGGCACCTCGATCAGTACGCCGAGTTGGCCTCAGTCTTGGGCAGATCGGCTCGTTCGAGAAAACCCCTCGATTCGTTACGCACGAAGTGATCGCCGCGGCTATCTTTTGTTTGACATGAAGCAAGACGAGCTGAAGGTCACCGTGCGCGCGCTGGACGACGCACGTCAAGAAGATGCACAGATTGAATCACTTGTCAGTTTTGAAGTGGTGAGCGGACAAACCGGTTCGGTAATCCCGCGCTGATCATTGAAGCACGGTAGGTCGAGAAGCAAATTGTCAGGAAAAAACATCATCCGCCGACTGCCTCGGGTGTTTCTTGGCCTAGGGCTTCTTGCGTTGCTGCTGTATGCGCTGGTACTGTTTGTGATTGGGTGGAAGCAAGAGAAGCTTCTCTTCGCACCCACCGTTTTGGCACAGAACCACTCATTCAAGGTGAGTTCCGATGTTCAAGAAAAGTACATCGAGGTCCAGGGCGCACGACTGAACGCCCTCCATCTTCGTCTACCTAAACCAAAAGCGGTGGTTCTATTTTTGCATGGCAATGGTGGCAGCCTGGAGAACTGGTTCGTCAATACCGATTTCTATCGCTCGATGAATGTCGATTTGATGATGATTGACTATCGCGGCTATGGCAAAAGCTCAGGGGCCATTACAAGCGAACAACAATTAAATGACGATGTTACAAAAGTCTTTGAGTGGCTCAAGCTTGAGTACCCTGACCTGCCGGTGGTGTTGCTTGGGCGCTCCTTGGGCGCCGGCCTGGCCACTCAGCTCTTTGCCTCTCTTGCCTTGCCGTCGCGGCCGAGACTGATGATTTTAGTGTCGCCTTTTTCTAGCCTGAAGGAGTTGGCAGCGATGCATTTCGCCTTCGTTCCTTCGGCCTTACTTCGCTATCCGATGCGCAGCGACTTAGCGCTCGCAGGCCTAGAACAAAACCATAGCGAGCCAGGCAAACCGCAGGCAAATGTCCTACTTCTCCATGGAGATCAAGACCAACTCATTCCGATCTCGCATAGCCAACGCCTGGCTGCACTTCAGGCTCACTTCAAACTCAAGGTCATACCGGGTGGTGCCCACAACGATCTTCAAGACTTTCCGAGTTACTTGGAGGCAATTAGACAGGGTATCGCCACAGCAATTCCTTAGGCTTTTCGTGATGAGCCCGCGACCGTGTCACGTTAGCGCCGGGGCAAATCGGTTCGACGCTTCTCAGTTAAACTGAATGGGGTCAACACTTCGGGTGCTCGCTGCAAGAGTGACCACCGCAAAAACAGATTCATGAGAGGAAGATAATGCCAAGAATGCTTTTTCGGGGCCGCCAAGCCCTCACTAACGTTCAATGTTCGTCGTCCAACCAGGCAAGGCGCGCGCTCAGCCTTTTGCTCTTTTCTGGTCTCTCGCTGGTCTTTTTCGGACAGACCGATTGCGCCGAGGCGCAAACCTGGCCCAGCAAGCCGATAAAAATCGTTTTGCAGTTCCCCCCGGGCGGAGCGACCGATGTAGTGGCTCGCATTCTCGCCAAGGAACTCACCCAGAGTCTTGGTCAGCCCGTCCTTGTCGAAAACAAACCAGGTGCGGACGGGGCGATTGCGGGTGAGTTCGTCGCTCGTGCCGAGCCGGATGGCCACACCTTTTTTATGGCAACCAATACGCCTATGATGCAAGTGCCTTTGCTTCGCAAGAATGCCCCCTATGATCCTGTCAAAAGTTTCACACCGGTATCCTTGTTGGGACGATATGTTTATGTCCTGGTGGTGAATCCGGGCGTGCCAGCCAAAGATGTCAATGAATTGATCGCCTACGCAAGAGCCAATCCTGGCAAGCTGGGCTATGGCAGCTACAGCGGTGTCACCCAACTCATGCACAATCGTCTGAAAAATGTATCGAAGGCCGACATGAGCCTGGTGCCCTATAAAGGCGAGGCGCCCACCATCGCCGACATCCTGGGCAATCATGTCCAGCTCACTTTCGCAACGCCGATCAGTACCCAGGGTCACATCAAGGAGGGGAAGTTACGGGCGCTGGCGGTGCTCTTACCGGCTCGTTCGGCCTTGTTCCCTTCGGTTCCAACCGGTGCCGAGGCGGGCTTGCCGCCCTTCACCACAGGCACCTGGGCAGCCCTTTTTGGACCGGCCAAATTGCCTGCGGACATCACGGCGCGCATGAACAAAGAGCTCAATCAAATTATGCGTCGACCCGACATCAAGGAGCAAATCGACAAGCTCGGCTTTGAGATCGCGGGCTCCAGCTCTGAAGAGCTCGGCAGCTTTGTTCAGGATCAATTGCTGGCTTGGGGACGCGCCTTCAAAGACGCGGGAATGAATCCGGAGTAGCTTGCGAGGTCGCCGTTGGAGTGAGCAGGGGCCGCATCGCCAATAGCCCCAGAATAGGACCAAGCGCGAGAATTGGAAGTACCGGCCAAGGAGAATACTGAAGACTCCACTCGGTCAACCATTGAATGCTTACAATGGAGATCGAAAAGCCAATGCAGTTCACGAAAGTCAGAACGCTCCCGACGACCTCGCGCGGGGCGTTTTGGGCGGTGAGCGTGCTGAACTGAGGGGAGTCGGCCGACACCGTGGTTCCCCAAAAAAGCAACCAGGCAGCAAAAATCCACCAAGGCGCTTGCGGCATCCAGGGCGACAACAGTGCGCACAGGCCACTTGCAGCCAAGAGCAGGGCGGCCACTTTGGCGCTACCTATTTTTCGCGCGGCCAAACCGCCCAATACACAGCCCAGGCCTCCTGCCGCAATGACGATGAAGCTCAACATCGAGACCGCTCGACTGACACCGGTATTCAGGTAAGTGGAGATCATCACGGGCGTAAGGACTAGAAAGGCATACAACTCCCACATGTGCCCAAAATAGCCAAAGGCTGAAGCGCGCACTTTCGGGTCGCGAATGATTACGGCGAGCGCTTTCGGGCTCACTCTCGCACCTCTTGACAAATAAGGGCCGTCCGGCGCGAACAGCAACACCAGGACCCCACCCAGAAGGGCGAGGCCCGAGGTGAAGAGTATGACCTCCTGCCAGGGCCAGGTCGCCCCCAATGCTCGCAGCAAATGTGGCAAGGCTGTCCCTACGACCAGGGCTCCCACCAAGAACCCTAGCGCCGCGCCTAAGCCTTTGTTGTACCAGCTTGAGGCGAGCTTCATGCCAATCGGGTAGATCCCGGCCAGACAAAAGCCAGTGGCGAAACGTAGGGTCATGAGAACACCGAAGGAGGCGTCTGAATTTCCCTGGGCGGAAGCGACCGAGACATTGGGTAACACCATCTCCGCAAGTGCAACCGTGGGCAATAGCACTGCGGCTCCGTTAAAACCAGCCCCCAAAACCGCACATAAAAAGAAAACCCAACGCATCGAAAATCGGTCCGCGACCATCAACACAGCAAAGCACAAGGTTCCCACGATAAAGCCGAATTGGATGGCTGAGGTGAGCCAGGCCAGTGCCGATCCCGTCAGTCCCACACTACGTTGCAATTCAGGTAAAACACCATTCACCGCGAACCAGAGCGAAGTGCTCAGCAACTGCGCGAGAGTGATCACCGGTAGCAGATAAAATGGCGGAGAAGCCCTCATTGTAGGGGTCGCAAGCTAGCGCTTCGACATGGCCTGCAACATTTCACCCATTTTCTGATGCAACATATTGACAGCCTTGAGGGGCCGCACCATCACTTTGAAATCGACGATTTTCCCCTCGGCATTCCATCGAATCATGTCGATGCCATTCAAGGAGATGCCATCGATCACATTGACAAACTCCAAGACCGCGTCAGTCTCAGACCAAACCTCACGAACGTAGTGAAAGCCCGGCCCGCCCAGGACGTGCATCGCAGCTTTTAGGTACTGACGGGTCACAGCCTTCCCCACCTGAGGGGTGTGGACCACGGGCGAATGAAAGACCACCTCGTCGGCCAACAAGCGATCAAGCGCCGCTTCGTCGCGATTCTTAATGACATTGTGCCAAGCCTGAAGTGCCGGAGGCATCATGATCAGTCCGTATAAACGAAAGCATAGATTTTACCGCCTTGCCGACAAACCCGCCCATTGGGCCACCTCTGCCCACCAATCATTTCAAAAAAACGCTCCTTACGGGCCAGCAGCAAATTGGCCTTTGGTGCTCACTTTCAAACAACTATGCGGTGGAAGTGGTGGCAGGCTCTGGCTTTGACTGGTTGTTGCTTGA
>JAYUOT010000365.1:0-11189 GCA_043760705.1 Betaproteobacteria bacterium | reverse complement strand
TGAGCTGGTGGCCATCGACGGCCCTCAGGCCGAAGGTCTGCGTCAGGCAAGCCCATTCTTCTCAAACGACACGATTGCTGCGGACACCTACAAAGGCATTGGTGCTACAAAGACTTTAGCGGTGGGTGCTCAGTGGGTGACCACGGCCAAAGTGGATACTGAAACGGTGTACCAGATCACCAAGGCGATGTTTAGTGAAGCCGCTCAAAAAGCCCTCAAGGCCGGTCATGCCAAAGGTGCCTTTATTAATCTCGGCAATGCTGTCAAGGGCGCGGGTATTCCTTTCCATCCTGGCGCTGAGAAGTTCTACAAAGAAGCTGGCGCCTTGAAGTAAGCCTGGTGAGTAATAATGGTCGCGAGTGCAACTGCCTTGAATAACAAGGCCGTCCAGGAACTTGAAGAAAAATTCGATCCTGATATGCGCTTTCGGCCCTATGTGCCGCCCGCCTCGGCGCTCGTCAAGGGCTTGTTGATCGCATTGTCGTGCTTCCACTACTACACGGCCGGTTTTGGCCTCCTGCGCGAAACCACCCACCGTGGCATTCATCTGGCCTTTGTGCTGGGTTTGATTTTTCTGGTTTTTGGGTTTAGCAAGCGCGCCTATCAGGAAACACCCAAGCACTCGAGGTTTGCGCCGGGCGGTATCCCTCTTGTCGATTGGTTACTCGCCGTCGCGTGTGTGGTGAGTGTGCTCTATATCCCCTACATTTTTGAGGATCTAGTCTTTAGGGTGGGCAACCCCGGCACGATGGATGTTGTGATGGGCACGATTTTAATCGTGTGCTTGCTTGAGGCCACGCGCCGCTCCATGGGCTGGCCGCTTCCTCTGATTGCCATTGGCTTCATGATCTACGCGCTGATCGGCCCCATCTTTCCGGGTCTGCTCAAACACTCTGGCTCGTCCTGGGGACAGTTGGTCAATCATCAATATCTCACCAGCCAGGGTATCTACGGTGTCGCGGTCGGGGTCGTCGCTACTTATGTTTTCCACTTTGTATTATTTGGGGTGATGGCCACTCGCATTGGCTTAGGTCAATTATTTTTGGACATTGCCTCCAGTATTGCCGGTCGGTATGCAGGCGGGCCGGCCAAGGTGTCAGTATTTGGGTCCGCGATGTTTGGGATGTTGAGTGGTTCCTCGGTGGCCAACGCGGTCACCGTGGGTTCCTTAACCATTCCCGCGATGATTCGGGTCGGGTACAAGCGCGAGTTCGCGGGAGCCGTCGAAGCCGCCTCAAGTACGGGCGGCCAGATCACACCTCCCGTACTCGGTGCGGCGGCCTTCCTCATGATCGAGTTTCTCAACGTCCCGTATCAAACCATTATTGCAGCGGCGATTGTGCCGGCCTTTATGCACTTTTTCGGCGTGTTCATGCAGGTGCATTTCGAGGCCAAGCGTTATGGTCTGCGTGGCCTCACCGAAGCCGAGATGCCCAAGCTTAAGGAAAGTCTCGCCGAACGCTGGCCCACCTTGATACCCTTGGTGTTGTTGATCACCATTCTCGTGAGTGGTCGCACTCCCTATCTGGCCGCTTTCACGGGAATTTCTTCCTGCGCGATTATTGGCCTCACCTTGGCCCATCGGGGCAATACTGCCAAGAACTGGTTGTTGTGTCTCGCCCTGCATATCGCACTGGCCCTGATCTCCTTCGGGGGCTTCGATGAGCCCGTCAAGATTGGACTCTTCGCGGCGGCGGTGATCGGCGGGTTTTTGGTGAAGAAATTCTTGGGCTTGCAGGGGCGGATTGCGAATTCGGTCTTGGTCGAGGCCTTTGAAACTGGAGCAAAGTACGCGATCGCCGTGGGCGCGGCGGCAGCGACGGTGGGCTTGGTCATTGGTGTGGTGACCTTGACAGGAGTGGGCTTTAAGGTGAGTTACATCATTACGTCTGCCGCTCAAACCATGGCCTCAGGACTTGCGATGGTCGTGCCGGAGGCTCTGATGAGCATGAAGTCCCTCACCTTGCTAGCCGCCCTGATCATGACGGGCTTGGTGTGTATCGTGCTGGGTTGCGGTGTCCCCACCACGGCGAACTACATCATCATGGTGACGGTCGCGGCGCCGACCCTCGTGCAGCTCGGCGTTGAGCCCTTGGTCGCGCATTTTTTCGTCTTTTACTACGGGGTCCTGGCGGATATCACGCCTCCCGTGGCTTTAGCGGCCTATGCGGCCGCGGGCATGGCGGGCAGTGATCCCTTCAAAACCGCCAATCAGGCGTTCAGGCTCGGTATGGCCAAAGCTCTAGTGCCCTTCGTCTTTGTTTTTTCACCCTCGTTGTTACTGGTGGCCAAAGGCTTCACCTTGTATGACTTTGTGATTACTTTCGTAGGCTGCGTCCTCGGCATCACGATGTTGGCGGCGGCTTTAAGCAAGTACTTGTTTGTCGAGATGCGCACCTGGGAGCGAGGGCTTTGTTTTCTCGGTGCCTTTTTGCTCGTGGCACCCGGTCTGATTCCTACCTTGATAGGGATTGGAATTTGCGTGCCGGTCGTGGTGTCGCAATGGGCGCGGCGCGATCCAAAAGTGATCCGCACCCGTCCAACGCTTCCTTAAACCTTTCTTCTTCATTGCTGACTCAACCCTCAAGGCCTCTATGAAAATCTTCCATTCCCCACTCTCTCCCTATGTCCGTAAATGCATGGTGGTTGCCCTCGAACTCGGTTTAGCGGGTCGCATTGAAATTGTTCCAGGCGCCGCAAATCCCATTGCTCGCGACCCCAGTATTGTCGCCAAGAATCCCTTGGGTAAGGTACCTACCCTGTTAACCGGCGAGGGCGTTGCGCTCTACGACAGTCGCGTCATTTGCGAGTATTTAAACGAGCTGGGCCAAGGCAAGCTACTTCCTGCAACGGGGGCTGCGCGCTGGCAGATTCTTACCGAGCAATCCCTGGGCGATGGCATTCTCGATGCGGCACTCCTGGCTCGCTATGAAAACGCCATGCGCCCAGAAGCTTTGCGATGGACGCAATGGACGAACGGGCAACTTGAAAAAGTCCACTCGGGCCTGGCCATGATCGACGCCCAGGCCGACTCTTGGGGTGATGCGTTTGACCTTGGAAAAATCACAATCGGCTGCGCACTTGGCTATCTGGACTTTCGCTTCCCGACCATCGATTGGCGCAAGCAATATCCGCAAGCAGCGCTATGGTTTGCCAAGTTCAACTCGCGTGCGTCCATGCAGGCCACGATTCCTAAGGCTTGAGGTTTGCCAAGTACCACCCAGCGTTAGGACACCTGAATAGGGGTCAATAAATGCTTGCCAACTCTCAGGATCTTGCCAAAATTGGGCAACTTGGGTTTCGCAAATGATACGAAGGTCGCTTGGTGGAGGCTCATATCTGGTGAGTGACGGTCTTTCTGTGTTTGATCTTGCTGACCATTGATCTTGCTGACCATTGGACTTGAGCTATTGTCGACCCGCGAGCAAGCTTTCGGAATTGTTGCAAAAGCCGGGCTGATTGCTTTTGGAGGCGGGGTGGGATGGCTCGCCTTTAAACGCTACTCACAAGCCTTGCTGCTGGCCGAGACGCTGGGTGAGCTGGCGGTTTGTCCGGCGTGCGCGCACCAAAATTTTGCCGTCACTCGCCCTGCTTCGTCTGAGTCGAGACCTGAGAACGCGCAAGCGAATCATGATCTGAATCAGGACGGTCTGTTGGTGAATTGTCGCCACTGCAAACATGAGTGGCGCTGGGGTTATTCTGAGCATTAATGGCCGCCAAGCACGGCACCTCACCACACTGGATCATCAGGTAATGGTGACACCACCATCGGCGACCAAGGCTTGTCCGGTCATAAAGCTTCCTGCGGCACTTGCCAGGAAAACTGCGGCGCCAGCAATTTCATCCGGTTCACCAATACGACGCAAGGGCGTCACCGCGGTGTAATGCTTCAAGGTGTTTGGGTTTTCCCAAAGTGCTCTCGCAAAGTCGGTTTTAATGAGACCAGGGGCAATACAGTTGACGCGAATATTGTCTGGACCGTATTCGACCGCATAGTTGCGCGCCAACTGAAAGTCGGCCGCTTTAGAGACGTTATAGGCGCCAATGATTGGAGAGCCACGCAGGCCTCCAATCGAGGAGACGATGATGATGGCCCCATCTTTGCGTGCCCGCATTTGTGGTGCCACCATCGAAATGAGCCAGTGGTTGGAGATCACGTTGTTGTCGAGAATTTTCCTGAACTGATCATCTTCGATGCCTGCCAAAGGGCCGTAGTAGGGGTTGGAGGCCGCGTTGCACACCAGGATATCCACTTTACCGAAGGTTTTGTTGGCAGTATCCACCAAGGCTTGTAGCGCTTCTTTGGAGGAAATGTTGGCGGGCACGGCGATGGCACGACCTTCGCCAAAAGCCGTATTGATTTCTTTGGCGACCTCCTGACAAGGTTCGAGCTTGCGCGAGGAGATGACCACCTTGGCGCCATGCTCGGCCAGCCGGTAGGCAATGGCCTTGCCAATGCCACGAGACGAACCGGTAATCACGGCGACTTTGTCTTTGAGATCGAATAGGGTCATGTTGCTCCTCTGTTTTTTTGGAAGACTTCGTGACCTAGCCTTTCAAAAAGACTATCCCCCGAAAGCCGGACTGTGATGAGGAGATTGTGCCCCCAAGAGGTGGGTACTACAGTTCAAGAGTTTCAATAAATGGGGCGGGCTTGATTCAAAAATCGTCATCGAGGTGTTTGCGATGCGTACGGGCACCGTTTCGCCGCTGCGTAAACCAAGATGAGCCTCAATGAAGCGCCGAATCACCAAACCGTGACTCACCACCAGGAGCACAGGGTCTGGTTGGGTACGACCGTTTTCCTCGGCATCGTCCATCATGTCTTGATGCACATCGATCACATGCTCGAAGGCCGCTGCAACCCGTTCTTCGAACTGTGCCAAGGATTCGCCGCCTGGCGGTGCGTCTTTGAAATCTAGGAGGTCGACACCAATCGCTTCATAGGGCTGGCCCCGTAAATCGCCTAGATTGCGCTCGTGCAGCAAGCTGCTGGTAGAAAAGCGCAAGGAACCTCCTTTTGCTGGAGGCTGCGCGGCGACAATCGCCTGGGCGGTTTGCAGGGCACGACTGAGGTCGCTGGTTAGAATGGCGTCAATGGGCTGGCTGGTCAGCCTTCGGCCCAGCGCCTGAGCTTGCGCCAAGCCCGCTGCGCTGAGAGGGGTGTCCGGGGGCTGAAGAATGCGGCTCGCATTGAGCGCAGTCTCGCCGTGTCGAATAAGATAAATGGGCATGAGGTCTCTAGGCGTTATAGGCAAGACGCAGGCCAGGCACCGGCCAGTCATCAATGGCAATGAGCTTGCCAATCCCTGAAAGGGTAATGTAGGCGGTGCGCATGTCTGGCCCACCAAAGCAAATGTTGGTGGTCATAATGTCATGAGTGGGTACAAAGGAGAGCAAGGTGCCGTCTGGGGCGATGGTACTGATACCGCCTTTGAGCAAAGTGGCGACCACAATATTGCCATAGGCATCGACGGCGATGGAGTCAAAGCGCTGATACCCTCCCCCGGGACAAGCCGCAACCAGGCGGCCACCGTGAGGTGAGGGAAAGGGCAGCTTAGTACTGGTGCCGGCACCGCTAAGATCGAAAGCCCACAAACGAGCACCTTCGGTTTCAGCGTAATAAAGCGTTTTATCGTCGGGTGAAAGTGCCACACCATTGGGTGTCAGCGCGGGATGGGCGATGACCTTAGCCTCGCCCCGAGCGGGGTTAAAGTAATACACGCCACCCCGATCCATTTCGGTGGCGCGCACCTTGCCGAGATCGGTGAAGTAAAGGCCACCTTGATGGTCAAAGACCAAATCGTTGGGACCCTTAAGGGTGATTTTGTCGCCCTCGGCCTTAGGCACTTCAGAGAGTAGTCGCTCAAACTTCCCGGTATTGAGGTTGACTCGCTCAAGACGGCCACCGGCGTAGTGGATGGCCTGGGCTACAGGCCGGAAAGTGCCGTTACTTTCGGTATGAAATTCGAAGCCACCATTGTTACAGACATAGATCTGACCGTCGGGGCCGACGGCTGCGCCATTGGGGCCGCCGCCCATTTGACAGGCGACGGACACTTTGCCATCGGGCGTCACCCGTGTCAAAGTGCCGCGTGCAATCTCGACCAACAGAACAGACCCGTCATCCATCGCGATCGGACCTTCAGGGAATTGCAGGCCGGAGGCGATTTCTCGAATTCTCATGTCATATCCTTAGATTCAAAGGGAGGAAAGGCTTGGCGCCTCAGTGTTGTCTGGTTGCACGGATGTCCACCTGCATGGATGTCCACCCGCGTTGAAGGTCTACCGGTATTAGTTCTTACCCAGAACGACTGGATAGTCGGGCCGCCCTGTTTTCAGCCAAGTCACTACATTAATCGCTGCTTTGCGACGGAGCTCGATTTCCGATTCCACCGAGTAGAACGCCGAGTGAGGCGTAAAGGTGACACGCGGATCATTAAGTAGTGGGTGATGCTGTGGCACGGGTTCGATGGGCAGTACGTCGAGACCGACCCCAGCAAAGCGATTGGCTTGCACCTCGGCCGTCAGGTCGTCCAGATTAATAATGGCCCCACGTGCCGTGTTGACCAGATAAGAGCCTGCTTTCATACGCCCCAGAAGGTTGCGATTCACCATCCCCTTGGTATTGCTGTTGAGCAAGCTGTGAATGGAAATCGCATCCGCTTGTTCGAAAAGTCCTTCCAGAGAGACGCGCTCAACATACTGCGGAAAATCGCCATCGATCAGATAGGGATCATGGGCGATCATTTTTTTAAAGATCGGTGCGGCGTAGTGAGCGAAGCGCTTGCCGATGCGACCCAAGCCGAGAATGCCGATTGTCAAGTTCTGGGCTCGGGGGATTTTTCCTGCGGTGCTGTAGTGCCAATGGCCGTGATGAATGTCTTTGTCATAGCGTGACACGTTGCGTATCGCATTGAGTAGCATGGTTAAGGCATGCAGCGAAACTTCTCCGACACCGTAGTCCGGCGAGTTGGAAACCCACACGCCGTAACTTGCTGCATCATCCGTATTGATAGTGTCGTAGCCCGCGCCGATACGTGAGCAAAGACGAATCTCTGGGCGTGCCTCGAAAACCTTCTTGTTGACGGGGGCATATTGAATCAACAGGGCCTGGCAGCCGAGTGAGGCCGCAATCACCTGCTCTTCAGTCTTGCATTGAGCTTCGATCAGCTCGATACCTGCCTCTTGAAAAATCTTGCGCTCGAGGGAGACGTCGAGCATGTCGTAGTCGGTGAAAAGTACTTTGGCCATGGGTTTACCTTTTATTCTTCAAGGCATTCTCACGAAGTGCCTCTAGGGTGGTACCGGTCGTGATGGCATTGGGATCAATCCGGATTTCGATGACTGAAGGTTTGCCGACCTCTCGGCAACGCGCCAGCGCAGCCGCAAATTGAGCGGTCTCGGTGACCAACTCCCCGTGCGCTCCGTAGGCTCGCGCGAGTGCAGGGAAATCGGGGTTCGTGAAACCGGTGCCATGTACTCGGCCGGGATAGTCCCGCTCTTGATGCATGCGGATGGTTCCGAACATTCCGTTGTTCACAATAATAAAAATAATATTCAAGCCGTAATGCACCGCCGTGGCCAACTCCTGTCCATTCATCATGTAACAACCATCGCCGTTAAAGGAGATGACCATACGATTGCGATCCGCCACTTTGGCGGCAATGGCTGCGGGGACTCCGTAACCCATGGAGCCTGCGGACGGTGCAAGTTGGGTACGGTACATGCTATAGCGATGGAAACGCTGCAACCAGCCGGCGTAGTTTCCTGCTCCGTTGGTGTACACGGTGTTTTGCGGCAGGCTTCGCTCCATCTCGAGAACCACTTCCCGCAGATCGACCTGGTCGGTGCGTCCGCCAGGCATGCCCTTGTAGGCGCTGGTTTGCCAGGCCTCGTAATCGGCACGCGCGACCCGTGTCAGGGGAGCGTAACGTGGGTTGGTGGGCGGACTTAAGGCGCGTGCCATGGACGCAAATTCGTTCATGCCGCTGGCGATGTACAGCGTGCCACGAAACACTCGGCCGAGCTCATTCGGGTCGTTATGAACATGGATCAGGGTCTGCTTGGGCGTCGGCACACTCAGCAAGCTATAGCCTGAGGTGGTCATTTCGCCCAGCCTTGCGCCCACCGCGAGAATGAGGTCTGCTTCGCGGATGCGTTGAGCCAGCGCGGGGTTAATGCCAATGCCGACATCACCCACATAGTTTTTGCTTCGGTTGTCGAGAATATCTTGAAAGCGAAAGGCACAACCTACAGGCAGGTCGAAGCTTTCCACAAAGCTGCGAAGGTTGGCGATGCCTTGCTCACTCCAGCCCGCACCACCCAGGATCACCATGGGGCGTTGCGCGCCCTCCAGCATGGTCTTGAGCTTTTGCATGTCCTCCTGGCGAGGAGCCGCTTGAACCACCTGGTAGGGCAGGGCGTCGGGAACATTCACGAGCTGAGTCAACATGTCTTCGGGCAAGGCCAGCACGACCGGGCCTGGGCGACCCGATACGGCCTTCTGAAACGCTTGCTGCATGTATTCAGGGATGCGATCCGCCCGATCAATTTGGGCGACCCATTTGCAAAGCGGGCCAAACATGCGGCGATAGTCGACCTCTTGAAAGGCCTCACGCTCGACTTGATCGCTGGCGACCTGTCCCACCAGCAAAATCATCGGGTCACTGTCTTGAAACGCCGTGTGCACCGCGATACTGGCATTGGTTGCCCCCGGCCCGCGGGTGACCAAGCCAATGCCGGGCTTGCCGGTGAGCTTGCCGTAGGCGGCAGCCATGAAGGCAGCGCCACCATCTTGACGGGCCACAATGAGTTCAATTCGGTCGCGGACGCCGTACAAGGCATCAAGTACTTCGAGGTAGGACTCACCGGGTAAACAGAACGCATGCTTCACGCCATGTACCAGAAGCTGATCGACCAGCACTTGGCCGCCGCTACGCTGGATGGTCGCGACGCTCGGACTAATTTGGCCGGAATTACTAGAAATCGTTGAATTCATTTGAAAAGTCGCCGGAAATTAGCTTGAAATTGAAGTGCGCTAGGCCGCAAGTTTCTCATTTTTCTTACAATAGAGACTTCACCATCTCGAAAGTGCATTTCATGAATAACATAGATTTGAAGGGCCGCTGTGCGGTGGTCACAGGCGGTGCGGCGGGAATTGGTTTGGCCATCGCCCAGCGCTTTGTTCAAAGCGGTGCAAGAGTTGTACTTTGGGATTTGGATGCGAAGGTCGCCGCGGCCTCGGCGGTTGCACTGGGCCCATCCGCTTCAGGCCAAGCCCAATTGTCGTTTCAAGTTGATGTCTCGAATACAGAATCGGTGGCCGCCGCGATGATGGCCACGATGGCTCAAACCGGCCAGGTCGACATCATGGTGTGTAGTGCAGGCATCGCGGGGCCTGCGAAGCCTAGTTGGGAATACAGCCTGGAAGAGTTTCAACAGGTGATGTCCATCAACGTCAATGGCATTTTCCTGTGCAATAACGCTGCCGTCAAAGAAATGATGAAGAAGGACTATGGTCGCATCATCAACATCGCTTCGATTGCAGGCAAGGAAGGCAACCCCAATGCGGGTGCCTATAGCGCTTCGAAGGCCGCCGTGATCGGCTTCACGAAGTCGATTGGCAAGGAAACAGCCAAGACCGGCATCCGAGTCAATTGCATTACACCGGCCGCCGTGAAAACCGCCATTTTCGACCAAATTACCCAGCAGCATATTGACTTCATGCTGTCGAAAATTCCGATGGGCCGCTTTGGTAAGGTCGAAGAAATGGCGGCGATGGTGGCCTGGTTGGCTTCCGAGGAATGCTCGTTCTCAACCGGGGCGGTGTTTGATCTCTCGGGTGGCCGGGCGACCTATTAATGGACAAGCAAGCTAGGGAAGCGCTGATTAAGGATCCGCGCAGGCCGATACTTAATCAGTGCTTCCCTAAGCTGAAAGGCACGGGCTGCAATGAACGCTGAACGCTATGACGCGGAACATCTGACGGAGTTCGCACACTCACTCTTGGTGTGCGCCGGGCTGCCGGACAAAATGGCGCTCGATGTCGCCGAAGTGCTGGTCGAGGGCGATTTACTGGGGCATGACACCCATGGCCTGCAACTACTGGGCCCCTATCTCGCGGAGATAGAACGCGGCACGATGCTCAAAGCGGGTGAAATTACAACGCTCAGTGAGCAAACGGTCGTGGCGAGTTGGGATGGCCATCGCCTGCCCGGGCCGTATCTGGTGCGTCGGGCGATTGCCTGGGCCTTGCCCCGAGCTCGTATGCATGGCCAAGCGAGTGTGGCGATACGGCGTAGTCATCACATCGCTTGCCTGGCGGCCTATCTTGAAACGGTGGCGCGTTCAGGCATGATGATGATTCTTTCTTGCTCCGATCCTTCGAGTGCCAGTGTGGCCCCCTTCGGAGGCACGCAAGCGGTGTTTACACCCAACCCCTATGCGGTTGGGATACCCACCAGCGCCGAGCCGATTTTGATTGATATCTCCGCCTCGGTGACCACCAATGGCATGAGTCATCGCATGAAGGCCGCGGGCCAAAAAGGCGAGCATGCCTGGTGGCTGGACGCCTTGGGTCAGCCTAGCCATGACCCTGCCGTCATTGCGGCTCAACCCCCGGGCACGATACTGCCGCTCGGTGGGCTTGAAGCGGGACATAAGGGCTATGGTCTGGCGCTCATGATTGAGGCGCTAACGGCCGGACTATCGGGTCATGGTCGAGCCGATGTCTCCGACGGCTGGGGGGCGACCGTGTATCTGCAAATTCTCGACCCGGCCGCGTTCGCCGGCCTGGGCGCTTTCACCTGGCAGACCGATTGGCTGGTCGAGGCCTGTCAAAATAACCTGCCGCGCGATTCGCAAAAACCAGTGCGTCTGCCGGGCCATCGCGGTCTTGCGCGCAAGGCCGAACAACTGGTGCAGGGGGTGGCTTTGCATCCCTCGATTGCACCGCAACTCAAGGCCTGGGCGAGCAAGCTGGGCATCCCGATGATTGGCCCGTATTTCACATGAACGGGTTTTAAAGTGATCTCAAAATACCTCTCGCCGTTTTACCTCGTTAAATCTGAATCGTTTAAAAGAAAGAATTGGAATGAGTTCATCCCCAGCAGCAAAGCCCCTGATCGTTTCGGTGGGCGCCATCCATGCACCGTCGCAGGCGAAACTCGAAGCGCTTTACGAGGTGC
>JAYUOT010000364.1:0-4922 GCA_043760705.1 Betaproteobacteria bacterium | reverse complement strand
CGAACATGAAGGCCGCATTGGAGTCGATGAAGGAATGGGACACGGGAGGTCTTACTGGTTTGCTCGCGGACTGCAGCGGGCATCAGATTCCGGCCGGTCGCATGTACAGCTATGATCCCGACAAGAAGCAGATGGAACCCGCCAGTGGATGGATCAAGGTATGACCGATGCGGCCCTGACCATCGAGAACATCGAGGTTGTCTACAACCACAGCGTACAGGCCCTGCGGGGCTTGTCGATTGAGGTTCCTCAGGGCCAGATTGTCGCATTGCTAGGCTCCAATGGTGCGGGCAAGACCACCACGCTCAAGGCAGCATCGGGAATTTTGCCCTACGAGAAAGGTCGGGTCGCCTCGGGCTCCATTCGGTATTTCGGCGAGAGTATCTCTGGACGGGAGGCGTTTCAATTGGCCCGCTCCGGCTTGGCCCATGTACGCGAAGGTCGCCATATTTTTGGTGACTTGACCGTTGAGGAGAATCTGGTCGCGGCGACGAATGCGCTCAAAGGCCAGAAACTCAGCTCGACGAATACCGAAAGCGTTTTCGAGTACTTCCCGAGGCTCAAGGAACGGCGCAAACAAGTCGCGGGTTATTTATCGTGTGGAGAGCAGCAAATGCTGGCCATTGGTCGCGCCATTGTCGGTAAGCCGCGACTGATCTTGCTTGACGAACCGTCGTTGGGTCTTGCACCCATCGTCACCCAGGACATCTTCGCCATCATTCAGCGCTTCAATCGCGAGCAAGGCGTGGCCATGCTCCTGGTGGAGCAAAACGCCCATCTCGCCCTGCGCATCGCGCACTATGCCTACATTCTTGAAAACGGCCGTATTGTGATCAATGGCCCGACCGAAAAGCTTCTGCAAGATCCAGACGTACAGCGCTTTTATCTTGGCACCGGAGAGTCGGGCGAGGGTCACGCCAGCTTTCGCGATGTCAAACACTACAAGCGCCGCAAGCGCTGGCTCTCATGACCGACCTATCTACCTTGACTTTGCCGCAGCAATTGCAACATTGGGCCAAAGTAAGTCCCAATGCGGTAGCACTACGCCAAAAGGAATTGGGTATCTGGCAAACCGTGACCTGGGGCCAGTACGAACAAAAATCACGATGGTTTGGCCTGGGGCTATTGCAGCTTGGGCTCGAACCCGGACAAAGCTTGGCGATCCTGAGCGAGAATCGTCAGGAATGGGTGTTCGCACAAATGGGTGCGGCCATGATCGGCGCCAAGACCTCAGGTGTGTACCCGACATCACCTGCTGCTGAACTGGAATATTTACTGTCCTTGGTTGAAGCTCCCATCATTGTGTGCGAGGATCAAGAGCAACTCGACAAGGTGATCGAGATTCGAGCCCGGCTGCCCCAGCTCAAGGCGATTGTCATGATCGACCCGCGCGGCCTGCGTCACTATGCCCGCGACGGGCTGCACGATTTTGATGCGGTGCTCGCGATGGGCCAACGTTTTGAATCTGAGCAAGCGTTCGCTGCGGCGCAGGCCACCTTAGGCCCCAAGCTGGATGACATTGGCTTAATTGTGTTTACCTCGGGATCCACGGGACGACCCAAAGCCGCCATGATGAGTTGGCGGGGACTAGGCACGGCAGCGCGCGGTCTCAACAGCGTGCTTCAGTGTACGAATCAAGACTCTTTGGTGTCGTACCTCCCTCTCTGCCATGTTGGTGAACAAATGTTTTCCATTCACATTCCGGTCGCCAACGCCTCGGTCGTCAATTTCGCTGAGAGCCTGCGCACCATCCAAGCCGACTTGCGCGAGCTTTCACCTCAAATATTTTTCGGGGTTCCGCGTATCTGGGAAAAATTTCACTCGGCAATTCAAACCAAGGTCGAAGAGGCCGGAGGCTTACGCCTTTGGCTCTACCGACATGCGCTCTCGTCTCTAAAGGCGGGCGCGCAAGTGCCGCGCGCTCAGTGGGGGTTAGGACAGCGCGTCAAAAACACGTTTTGGCATGTTCTTATTCTGCGCTCCCTGCTTAATTTTGTAGGCTTGCGCAGGTGCCGCGTCGCCATTGCTTCCGCCGCACCCATCGCCCCTGAAATTCTAAAGTTTTTCCGGGTGCTTGGGGTGCCGATCCGCGAGGCTTACGGACTCACTGAAGCCTCGGGCGCATCCACCATGCAGACCAGCGATGCCTCGCCGGTGGGCACCGTAGGCGTACCCTATCCCGGCATTGAGATCAAGCTTGCCGACGATGGCGAGATTTTGATCAAGGGCGATGTGGTGTTTCAAGGCTACTACAATAATCCAGAGGCCACCCGTGAGGCCATCGACACCGACGGCTGGTTACACACCGGCGACATCGCCCGTTGGGAAGGCCGTGTCGGCGCACAAGAACTCCGTATCATTGATCGCAAAAAGGACATGATGATTACGGCCGGAGGCAAAAACATTACGCCCTCCGAGATCGAAAATACGCTGCGCTTCTCACCCTTCATCAAGGAAGCCATTGTGATCGCGGACCGGCGCCGGTTCGTCACTGCGCTGATACAAATTCAGTTCGAAAGCGTCAGTACTTGGGCCGAACAGCAAGGGCTCATCTATACACATTTTCGCAGCTTGGTCGAACTGGAACCCGTGAGAGCCTTGATCGAGCGCGAGGTTGACACGGTCAATGCCAAGATGCCCCAGGTGCAGCAGGTTCGAAAGTTTCATCTCCTGGTCAAAGAGCTTGACCATGACGACGGTGAAGTGACGGCCACGATGAAAGTTCGCCGCAGCGTCATTTCTCAAAAGTATGCTGATGTCATTGAAGGTCTCTATGCCTGAGGTTCAGGAGTTCTTCCGCTTCCAGCTTGGTGCCGACGGTGTCGCCATGCTCACTCTCGACACGCCCAAGGTTTTGAACTCGCTCAGCGATGCAGGTGTTGCCGCCTTGGGTCGCCGCCTCGATCAACTGGCCGTCGATACGAAAGCCAAGGTTTTAATTATTACGGGTGAAGGCCGCGCCTTTTGTGGTGGATTTGATCTTAGTCTTGCGGCCACTGCACCCGACAGCGACACGCTGGGCGAAGCCACTGCGTGGACCATCCGCCAGGAAAGTTTCGCGGGTTTGGTGACGAAGTTGCGGGCGCTACGCCAGCCCGTCATTGCGGCCGTGAACGGACCCGCCCATGGCGCAGGTCTTGGCTTGGCGCTGGCTGCTGAAATTCGGCTGGCCGGGCGATCGGCAGATTTTTGTGCGGCCTTTGTGCGGGTGGGAATGTCAAGCTGCGACATTGGTGTGAGCTGGCTTCTCCCGCGCTGCGTGGGTTTGAGTCGGGCCTTCGAAATCATGCTGACCGGTCGCACCGTCAAGGCGGAGGAAGCCGAGCGCATTGGCCTGGTATCCGCGCTATTCGAGGATGTAGAGCTCCTCCCGAAAGCCATCGAGATGGCCCGCATGATTGCCGCCAATAGCGCCTTTGCGGTGTGGATGACCAAGCGTGGCACCTGGGCTAACGTCGAAACAGGCAGCCTGCAAGCAGCCCTTGAGCTGGAAAATCGCACCCAAATACTGGCTCGCACCACGGGTGATTTGCAGCGTGCGGCACAGGCCCTGGTCACCCGTCGCAAGAGCAGAAATTAGCCAGGCAGGTGAAGACTACACCTCGGACGGACTGTTCAAGTCTGCGCCGGAGCGGATGATGAATCGATGCTTGCCTGGGCGCCGGTGCCAAGGAGCCAACGCTCGGCATTCACTTGAGCCAGTAACTCGAAATCGTGATCGGAAAGATTCAAAGACGCCAATCGTGCTCTCGGATCGCCATCCATAATCGAAAACGGATAATCGCTTCCCACCATGATTTGCTGGAGTCCAAACACCTGGATTAAATGGTGAATGGTCGGCGCATCGTAGACGAGATTGTCATAAAACATCGTTCGCGCCGCTGTGAGCGGTTCGGCCGGAATCTTTTCGCGCAAGGCAGGTAGCGTAGTCCAGGCATGCTGCAGCCTCGGTAGAAGCATCGCCAGCGTTCCACCTCCATGGCTAAAGGCCAAACGCAGTTTCGGAAAGCGCGCTAGATGGCCGCCGGTAATCATTGAAGCCGCCGCCAATCCCACCTCACCCGGAAAAGCCAAAACCTGTTGCAGGTGGGCGGGCCCCACCAATCGATCCATGCCACTAGGTCGCAGCGCATGCACAAACACCGCTGCATTCCAACGCTCGGCCGCTTCAAAAAACGGGCCAAAGGAAGGGTCTCCAATGGGTCGGTCATTGACGTTACCACCCATCTCGACCCCCGCCATGCCCAGGGTATTGATCGCATAGTCCATTTCGGCGATGGCGTGAGAGAGGCTTTGCATGGGCACGGCCGCCAAGCCCGAAAATCGGCTGGGGTGATCCACGCAAATCTGCGCAATGGTCTCGTTTAAAAATCGGCACAACTGGGCACCGTCCTCGGGCTCGAGCCAATACGATAACAACTCAGGCATCGGGGAAAGTACTTGCCGCGAAATGCCGCGCATGTCCATATCGGCCAAGCGCTGCGGAGCACTCCAACATTGATTCGACACCGTGCGATACACCGCGCCAGAAATCATGACATGCCGATGACAGGCCTGAGCCTCGACTGTAGAAGGCCAGGGAACCTTCAAATGCTTACCCAGATAAGCCGGGAAATGCTCAGGCACCACATGAGTATGAATATCGGTAATGTCGCATCGGCAAATGGTCATGACCACTACGCTTCTGGGGTGAGGGCGACTGGATCAAACTGAACACGTCCAGCCTCGATCCGGGTTCGATAGATCCTCAAACCCTGTTCCGCAGGATAGGCGGTCGCCTTGCCTGTCTTCAGGCAAAACTTGCCCGAATGAAACGGGCACTCCACCTCATGCCCCGTCACCCAGCCATCAGCAAGCGAGGCGTCACCGTGTGTGCAGGTATCGTCGACCACCTGAAACTCACCCGCCAGGTTGAAGACCGC
>JAYUOT010000363.1:0-4933 GCA_043760705.1 Betaproteobacteria bacterium | reverse complement strand
ATTCAAACCTGGGAAATGAACGGCTCGCTTGCGAAGCCACCCAAGGGGGTGACTCACGTCGTGATCGACACGCCTGCCGCCATCACGGGTCGTACCTTGACAGACGTCGTCAAGTCCGCCGACAAAATCATTGTGCCGCTGACACCTTCGATGTTTGATGTGATGGCCACTCAAAAATTTTTGGAAGAACTTAAAGGCCATTTCAAGACGCCTAAAGATATGTCCAAGAAGGTCGCCATCGTCGGCATGCGTGTTGACGTGCGCACCAAGGCTGCCGAGCAGCTTGCTCGCTTCATCGATCAAATCGGAATTCCAGTGGCCGGCTATGTTCGCGACACGCAAAACTACGTTCATCTCGCCGCTCACGGCATGACGGTATTTGATGTGCCGTCCCCGCGCGTCGATCAAGACCGCCAAACCTGGGCATCCATCCTGACCTGGATCAACAGTTCGCACTAATTTGAATGCAGCACTGTTTCCTTGGCAACTTGCCGAGGCACTGGGTGCCCGGCTCAGTGTGCGCTGGGTGCGCTCCGAAGGAGAGGCGTTCGGACTCAACACCAAGGTGCAGGAGCCACTGACCCTTTGGCAGGATCAAGGCCTGATGTTTACGGCCTATGTCGCGGGAGGCGTGGGTTATTGTGCAACAGCCGAGCTCGGTACCCGGGCGCTTGAGGAGGCTGTGCGTCTGGCGATCTCCCGGGCTAAGCTGGTGGCTTCATCGGGCTTGCTAGGTGAGTCACACTTGCCTCTGCCCGCGCAAGAGCGTCCCAAGTCTTCCAAGTTTCTCGATCTAGTACAGCCCATGTTGCCTCGCGCCGCCTTGTTAAAGCTACTCATTCAAGAGAGCGAAGCGGCGCATGCTCAAGCCTCGGTGGTCGCCAGCGAATTCAAGATCTCACTGGAACACAGTCACCATTGGCATTGGCTCGATGGAGTTTTGATCAACGAGTTTGAAAGTCACTTTGTAGAGCCTCATGCCCAAGTCACGGTTGCGCTCGGCGGCGACGCCCAGACTCGAAGCTTGGCAGGCCGATATAACGGCTACTGCCAACAAGGCGGGTTCGAAGTGATTGAGCGTTCAGGTTTGTTGGGTTGTGGCGAGCGACTGGCCTTGCAGGCCACCCAATTAGCCTTGGCCGAGAATTGCCCCGCGGGCAAGTTTGATCTGCTCCTGATGCCCGATCAAATGATGCTGCAAATACATGAGTCGATTGGGCATCCCCTTGAATTGGATCGCATTCTAGGTGACGAGCGCAATTTCGCCGGGACGAGTTTCGTAGGTCCCGAGATGTTCGGCCACTACCAATATGGCTCGCCCTTACTGAATGTAAGTTTCGATCCCGAAACCTATCCGCACCAGTTGGCTAGTTACGCGAAAGACGATGAAGGCTTTGCCTCCCGAAAAACTTTACTGATTGAACACGGGCTGTTGAAGCGGCCCTTAGGAAGCGCCCTGTCTGTGGCGCGCGCAGCCGCTTATGGTGTTGAGCTCGAAGGCGTATCGAATGCGCGCTCAATCGGTTGGCATCGCCCCACCATTGATCGCATGGCGAATCTCAATATCGAACCCGGCGAGAGCAGTCTCGAAGACATGATCGCGCAAGTAGAGTCCGGCCTCGTGATGAGAACCAATGTGTCCTGGTCAATTGATGATTCGCGCAACAAGTTTCAATTTGGTTGCGAGTGGGGCCAAGTCATTCGCCACGGGCAGCTTGCTGAGGTCGTCAAGAACCCGGGGTATCGCGGCATCTCGGCGCAGTTTTGGCGCTCACTTAAGGCAGTGGGCAATGCTTCCACCCATGAGGTGATGGGGACACCTTTTTGTGGCAAAGGTGAGCCCGGACAGGTGATTCGGGTGGGTCATGCCTCGCCTGCCTGCTTATTTTCCGCCGTTGACGTTTTTGGTGGGCAGGCGTGAACTCGTTCGAGTCTTCGTTCGCAGACTTGCGTGAATGGATCAAAGCTCTGGCGCTTCCGAAGCATCAGTTTTTAATGCTCCATTTTGATGCCGATCAGTCCGACTACGTACGTTTTAATCACGCCAAAGTGCGTCAGGCCGGGCGGATCCGGACCTTAAAGCTAAAACTGGTCTTGGTGGATCAGCGCAGTGACACCAGCGCTGCCCAGGTGCAGTTTCAGCTCACCGCGAGCGCTGAGCCTCAAGCCGACCGTGCACTTTGTCACCAAGCACTCATCCGTTTGCAGGCATTGATTGCACAGGCGAGCGCTGATCCCCTTCTTCTTTTTAATGAAATTCCTTCAACTTCAGAACAAACACTCAGTGCGAATCTTCCCGCGATTGATGAGATGGTGCAGACCATCGAAGCGGCCATTCGCACGTCGGCCCCGGCTGGCAATGTCGATCTGGTGGGCTTTCTTGCCCTGGGTCCACGTGCGCGCGGACTACTCAGCTCGTTAGGCCACAGCCATTACCAGTCCAGACATAGTTATTTCTTTGATTTCTCGATTTATGCCGGGGGTCTGGTCTTCCCTAAGCCTGCTGATATTCGCGACAAGGCGGTCAAGCAAAGCCTCTCGGACACACACTGGGACCCTGCTCGTCTTACAAGCTTGATTCACGAGGCGGCGCGTCAAGTGCAAGTGTTGCTGAAGCCCGCCAAGCGCTTACCGCCCGGACACTACCGGGCTTGGCTCGCACCGGCGGCCGTCGCCGATTTGTTGGAGATGATGTCCTGGGGAGGATTTTCTCTGAACAGTTTGCGCCGTGGCAACAGCCCTTTAGAACGCGCCCACGGCGGCATGGATGGCGCCTTGGAAGTCAAGGTTCGCCCTAAATTCTCGTCCCTGATTACTCTGAGCGATTGTCCGAGCGAAGCCGGTGTTCCGCGCTTTCAGGGCGAGGGATTCGTGGGGCCTGACACCGTTTTATTGATCGATCAAGGTGTTGCCAATCAGTTGCTCGTGTCACCACGCAGTGCGCGTGAGTTTTCGGTGCCACACAATGGTTACGATACCTCCGAGTCACCGCGCGCCATTAAGCTTCACCCAGGAGACCAGGATGAGGCCCAGGCCATGCTGGCGCTTGGCACGGGACTGTACATCAGTAATCTTTGGTATTTGAACTTTTCTGATCGGTTCAATGGCGCCGTCACCGGCATGACCCGCTTTGCGTCGCTTTGGGTGGAAGATGGCGTGCCGGTTGCACCCCTTTCAGCGATGCGCATTGACGATAGTTTGTACCAGATTTTTGGCGAGCAGCTAGAGTCCTTAGGTCATGTGTCCCATGCCATTCCCAATGTCTCCACCTATGATCAGCGCGCCTTCGGCGCGACCTACGCACCAGCGGCCCTAGTGAAGTCTTTGCGCCTGACGCTTTGAACCCCCAGTGATTTTGTGCTACCAAACTGTCTTCAAGGTTTGCCGGTCTCGCTTGCATGCTTTCTGCCGTCCAGCCGCCTAGAATCGCGCTTTCAGCCCATATCATCACTTTTGCGTGGGACTTAGGTGGGTGCTTGCTGGCAATGTACGGTACTGTGAAGCCTGCCTTGCTGGAAGAGTACGTTAAATGATTCCTTTAGAAATAGTTCTCCCCCAAGGTCGTGTGCAAGGCCGCGATCATGGGACCATGCGCTTCTATGGTGGCATGCCCTATGCGGCTGCGCCCTTTGGCGAACACCGCTTTCAGGCACCTCAGCCTCCTTCGGTCTGGAGCGGTGTGAGGGATGCGAATCAATTTGGACCGGTGCCGCCGCAGGCTCCTCGAGAGCTTGACGGCGGTAAGTCGCTTGTGGGCGCTGAAGACTGCTTGACTGTCAACGTTTTGACGCAGGCGAACGTCGGCGACAAATTGCCGGTACTGCTGTGGATTCCTGGCAACGGCTTCATGGGGGGAGGTTGCGGTGATGAAATCTCCAATGGCGCTCAGTTTGTTCGGCATGGCATTGTGTTTGTTTGTTTCAATGCCCGGATGGGCATGGATGGCTACATGCAGTTCCCGGATGTGCTCAATAATCGCGGCCTGCTCGATCAGATCATGGCCATTGAATGGGTGCGAGAAAACATCGGCTTGTTTGGCGGGGATCCCGATCAAATTACGGTGGGCGGCGACTCGGCGGGATCGGCTTCGATCTGTCATTTATTGGGTCTTGAAACACTGAAAGGCAAGCTCAAACGTGCCCTCTTACATAGCCCCAATGTGACCAGTCAAACCGTTCAAGAAGCCGTGCTCACCCGCCTGGCGGTGGCAAGCTTGCTTGACCTTGCGCCTAGTCTCGAAGCTTTGCGGGAAGTGCCGCTCGCCCAAATGGCGCACTTGCTGGCTCGCTTGCAAAGAGAGGCCGGTTTGAGGAGCGAGATGGGTATCAGTGCCCGTAGTTTTTGCCCGGTCGGTTTGGTGGTTGATGGCGATCTCGTCAAGGCTCCGCCGCTGGAACAACTTGAGCGATCCTGGTCACTCCCCGCTTGGCCGGTGCCCGATCTTCTAGTTGGCGCCAATGCCGAAGAAATGAATTTTTATCTTGTGCCTGGCGGTGAAATTGACCGGGTTGATGATGTGAGGCTGGAGGCTTTCGTACGCGCGGCGAATTTGAAAGGCGTACCCTTTAAGGAGTGGCGCCAACGCATGCCGATTGCCACGGCGGGCGCCTTGCTCGCGGCCATCCAGTCCGCCTATTATTTTCATGGACCTGCCCGCGAAATCGCCTTGTTGGCGGCGCGTCATGGCGCCAGTGCCTGGCATTACAACTTCGCTTGGCGCTCGACCCAAGCCCAAGGGCGCATGGGGGCGGCGCACCGAATGGAACTGCCGTTTGCTTTCGATAATCTCGCCTCTGAGCAAGCTATAGAGCTGACGGGTCCAGACGCTCCCCAGTCGCTAGCCCGCATCATGCACGCATCCTGGGTATCGTTTGTGCTGGGCCGTGAGCCAGCAGGATGGCCGAGATCTCTCGTCGACTCTCCATCCACCCGA
>JAYUOT010000362.1:0-11305 GCA_043760705.1 Betaproteobacteria bacterium | reverse complement strand
CCAGCTCGCGCCATGTACCTGGGCGACCAAACGGGACAGATAAAGGCCCAAGCCGACGCCACCAGAAGCGCGCGTTCTGGAACCGCGTTGCAAAAAGTCACGCACTTTTCGCTGTTGAACGGTGCTCAATCCGTCATAAAAGTCTCCCAGGGCCGCGACCACTTCGGGACTTTTCAAACTGATCGCTGCAGTTTTTTCGCCGACGATGGCCTGCGCTCGACTACGATCAAATTTGTCGCTACTCGTCAGTGACTGCATCTCAGACCTGGGGTCGCTGCTTTGACCTTTGAGCGCCAGGCGCTGCTCCTGCAACTTGTCGGCCAAACCACTGAGCTTCAGTTTCTGATCGGCATTCACCTCCAGTTGAGCAGTCACTCGTTCGATCATTTTTTCGCGAAACTTGGCACCGTCGGCTGCACTATGTTGTGCACCCGCGCCAAGGGGTGTAGTGTGCGCAGGCGGAGAGTCCACCCAACAAGGCGACGCCACTAAAAAGACCAACGACGGCTCTCTTACTCCAAAACTTAAATAGACTTCGTTTCATGATTTTCCTTCACTTGGTGGGGGATATTGAACAGCGAGCACCCATCATCGGTCAAGTCGGCCGAAAGATCCTCTCGTCGAGGTCTCGCTTTGTTTCACTTTGTTTCAAGCGCCCAACCGCTATGATTCGCCTGTGAGTTCTTCCAACATCATTCTGACCAGTCTTAACGCGCGCTATTCGCACACCAATCTTGCTTTGCGCTGGCTGATGGCCAATCTTGGCGCGCTACAGGTGCAGGCGCAAATTCTTGAGATGGTGATCGGGATCAGGCCCGAAGTCGCCGTCGAAAAAATCCTGGCTCTAAGGCCCCGTGTGATCGGTTTTTCCGTTTATATCTGGAACGTTGAAGAAACCACTCGAATCGTGCAACTCCTTAAAGTGTTGGCGCCTGAAATAAAAATTGTGCTCGGCGGACCGGAGGTCAGCCACGAGACGCAAAATCAAATCATTTGTCAGCTCGCCGATCACATCATCACCGGCCCGGGTGAAGGTGCATTCGCTCGTCTTTGCGAGCAAATACTTGTGGGGCCAAAACCTCTCATGAAAATCATCTCCGGTGACCTGGCTTCCAGCGATCAATTGGAGGGGTTGCAAACACCTTATCATCTTTATACCGATCCGGATATCGCCCATCGCCTCACCTATTTCGAGGCGTCTCGGGGCTGCCCTTTCAAGTGTGAGTTTTGCCTGTCTTCACTCGACAAAACAGCCTGGCCATTCTCGCTCGATCAAACCCTCGCAGACCTGGATCAGCTGTACAGACGGGGCGCTCGCACTTTCAAATTCATTGATCGCACCTTCAATCTGAAAGTCGATACGAGTGCAGCCATCCTGCGCTTTTTCCTCGCGCGCCAGATCGCAGAAGATCCGGTGTTCGCACATTTCGAGGTCATACCGGATCATTTGCCAGAGGCGCTCAGGGAACTGATTGTGCAGTTTCCGCGCGGCGCCTTGCAGTTCGAAATCGGTATTCAGACCTTAAACCCACTCGTTCAGAAGTTGATCAGTCGCCGTCAAGACAATGTGCGAGCCGAGGCCAATGTACGTTGGTTAGTCGCCCATACTCAAGTGCACCTCCATCTCGACTTGATCGCGGGTCTGCCCGGCGAGGATTTGAAGAGCTTCGCCGGGGGTTTTGACCAATTAGTCGACTGGTTGGGTCTGAACAGAGCTCAGCATCACGAGATTCAGCTCGGTATTCTGAAGCGCTTGCGGGGCACACCGATCATTCGTCATACGGACGAGTATCGACTGAAGTTCAACCCCAATCCGCCCTACAATGTGCTGACCACTTCCACCATCACTTTCGAGGACATGCGACGCATGGAACGCTTCGCGCGCTACTGGGATTTAATCGCGAACCGCGAGGCCAGTGAGGGGTTTGATGATACCAAGTCGGACCTCTTGACGAGGTTATTAGGAGCGACCTCGAACGCCAAGCCCTTCGAACGATTCATGGCTTTTTCGGACTGGTTATACAGCAAGACGGACGTCACTTTTCGTATCGAAAAACAGCGTTTGAACCGACTGATTTTCGAATGGCTAGACCCGGCTGAGTCGAGTCATCAGCAATACGGGCAAGAGTCCCACAGCAACAATCGCCAGTGAGGGCAAGGTCGCATCGGCGAGCCTTTCGTCGCTCGCAAATTGATACACCACGACGGCCAGAGTATCGGTATTGAAGGGGCGAAGAATTAAGCTTGCAGGCAGCTCTTTCAAGCTATCAACCATCACTAATAGTAGTGCCGTAAGCAAACTGCGCCGCATTAATGGGAAGTGAACCTCCTTGAGGACTTCCCATGGACGACGACCCAGACTTCTGGCCGCCTGATCCAGCACGGGACTCACCTGCTTCAAGCCCGCATCAAGGGTTTGAAAAGCGACTGCGTAAAAGCGCACCATATAGGCATATATCACGCCGACCGAAGATCCAAGCAGCACACCAGACACCCCCAGGACCGTGGCGATTCCAGCGTCAATATAGGCTAGAGCAATGAGAAGGCCCACCGCAATCACCAACCCGGGCAAAGCGTAGCCGGCATTGGCGAAGCTGATCGCCACCACCATTGATCGCCGCGCACCCAGACGCAAGGCGTAAACCGCGACGAGGGCTAATGCTACTGTGGCAAAGGCGGCTAACAGAGACAAATAAAAGCTATTCCACAGCCAGTGCAGCAGGCGGAAATCGAAAGCCCCACCTTCTTGAAACCATTTGATGAGCAAGAGCAAGACGGGCAATCCGAAAGCAAAAAAAGGGACTGCCGCGCAAACCACCAACGCCATTAAGGCTTGCGGGCCCCCCAACCATCGAGGACTGGCCGGTTTGGGACTGCGCGTAAAGAACTGCATTCGCCCGCGCAGCTTGCGCTCCAGCGCGATGAGCAATCCCGAGGCCGAGAGCAGAAGTAGGGCAAGACGGGCGCCCGTGAGGCGATCACCCATGCTTTGCCAGGCTTTGTAGATCGCCACCGTCATGGTGTCAACTCCGAAATACGAGCTGACTCCAAAATCGGCCAAGGTTTCCATCAGAACTAAAACCAAACCGGCCGCGACGGCGGGGCGCGCCATCGGCCAAACGACGCGCCACCAAACCCGGTAAGGAGACAGTCCGAGGGCCCGCGCTGAGTCTTCAAGCGAGGCGCTGCGTTCGGCAAAGGCGCGTCTCGCCAACAAGAATACATAGGGATAGAGCGCCAATCCAATAAAGAGCCCTGCCCCCCAAAGCGAGCGAAAGTTCGGAAATCGGTAGTCGCCGAGAGACCAGCCCGTGAGATCACGCAGCGCGACTTGAAGTAAGCCGAACGACTCGAGCGCATCGGTGTAGGCGTAGGCCATGACATACGCGGGCATCGCAAGCGGAAGCACCAGCAACCAATCGAAGGTGCCATGGAAGCGGAATCGGTAGCCCGCCATCAGCCAGCCCAGGCCCACACCCAGCACGCCAGCGACGCTCACACTCATCAACGCCAGCCCAAGAGTATTGAGAAGGTAACGACCCAGCACGGTCGTGACGAGGTGCTCGAGAGTGGCTCCGCCCAAGCCATGGTCATTGCCCCACCCAAGTGCAACCGCCACCACCATCATGATCGGCAAGGCGACCAAGGCGGCGGACAGGAGCACAAAGAACTTGCCAGGAACTCTTAGGCCACGGCTTGGGCTTTCGATGCTACGTGAGTCAATGACTTGCTTTTCCAGCTTTAGGGACATTCAGGGCCGTGGTAATCTAAATGAGAATTGTAACCATTTGAGACTATCACTTTTCCTCTGCCCTGCGATGCTTGAAGTTAAATCCATTGCCGTAACCTTTCAGAGCCACCGACCTTTAGAAAAGGGGGCGGAGGTCTTGCGCGACCTGAGCTTCGAATTGGCCCAGGGGCAGATCGGATGTTTACTCGGCGCGTCTGGAAGCGGCAAAACGACGGCGCTAAGAGTGTTGGCGGGGTTTGCGAAGCCTTCTGCGGGCAGCATCAGCCTGGCAGGTAGAGTTCTGGCAGCCCCGGACCGGTTTCTGCCACCCGAAAAGCGTGGCATTGGGATTGTCTTTCAGGATTACGGGTTATTTCCGCACCTGAATGTGCTCAAGAATGTTGCTTTTGGCCTCAAGCATGCTCACAACCCTGCTGACCGCCAGAGCATGGCCGTCGAAATGATCGAGTTGGTGGGCTTGGCTGGCTACGCTGAGCGCTATCCGCACGAACTTTCTGGCGGCCAGCAACAAAGGGTTGCTTTGGCGCGGGCCTTGGCGCCTTCGCCCGCCCTGCTGTTACTGGACGAGCCTTTCTCCAATCTTGATCCGGATCTTCGTGAGCGCCTGGCTCAAGAGCTACGAGTCTTGCTCAAGCGTCGCAACACCACCGCACTCTTGGTGACCCACGATCAATATGAAGCCTTTGCCTTGGCCGATCAGGTGGGCGTGCTTGAAAATGGCTTGATTGCTCAGTGGGACAATGCCTACAATCTCTATCATCGCCCTAAAACACCCAAGGTTGCAGATTTTGTCGGACTCGGTTGCTTTTTGAAGGGCCGAGTCTTGGACCTTGAAAGTCGACCATCGATTGAATTGGAACTCGGCAAGCTTGCGATTGACAGTGCTGAAGACGCGGTTGCGGCGCGAGCCAATGCCAATGCCAATCAAGAGGTGATGATCCTGCTACGCCCCGACGACGTGGTACACGACGATGCCAGCCCGGTACAGGCTAGGGTTGAACGCAAGGCATTCCGGGGCGCCGAGTTTTTGTACACCCTTAAATTAAAAAGCGGAGCGGAGCTTCTGGCGCTTGTGCCCAGCCACCATAATCATGCGATTGGCGAGCTGATCGGCATCCGCATCATTGCTGACCATATCGTGACTTTCCCACTTGCCTGAACCTGGGACGATTTTTTTTAATCGCGCCAGGTGCCTTGTCAAGCCTCCGGTAGACTCATTAGGGCTGCGTGCCCTTCCTCAAGCCGTGCTCGCAAGTCAATAAAACGCAAAGACAGCGCTCGGCGGTCTGGAAAGCGGACCAGCAAGGCCAAGGAGCGTTGCTGGTTTAGCCAGGCAACCTTGAACATGCTGACCTCACCGTCACGGCTAGTCAATCGAATCCAGCTATCCTTGTTGATCGCATCCAGTGCAGCCTGGGGTGCAAGATCAAGGCTGGCTTGCTCTGGCGGACAGTCGCTCAAATCAACCGCATTCATCACCTCGAATAACTGCGCGCTATCGTCGTCCGTCAGAACTTTGTCGACGGTTCCTGCGTGCGGCTCAATCACCGGCTCATGCGCCGGACTAGTCACTGGTGAAGGAGAAGGTGCAGGTGCAGGTGCGACCTCAACCAGCATCTGCGGCAGTTGCGTACTTGGATCGGTACGTTTCAGCTCCGCGAAAATAGGGCGGTCTAAAGATTCTCGCTTCGGTGCCGAAACACCATTTTCATTCGGCGTCGAATTTTGGCGGCTCACCACCCTCAAATGAGTCGGGGCGACTAACTCGCGCTCGAGATCCATTCGGCTATCCAGGCTTCGAGAAGCAGGTTCAAGGCGCGCGTCTGCGCTCTTAGCCTTGGTTTTCGTTTTCGGGAAGACCGCGGTGTGGCTTGCGAAACGTGGAATCGAAATCGGGCTAAGACTCTCACCCAGCGATTTCCCTCGGGCCAACGCTTCTATTTCCCTTAAGGTCCCTGGCGTTCGAAAATCAGTCTTTGGCCCCTTTAAGGTGTCCAGTCGCTCGTTTAACTTGGGGACACTCTGTAATGTGGTTTCCAAGCCTTCCAATTTTGCGATCCTCGGTTCACTGCGTCGACTTAAATGACGGGCCTCAAGCTGATTGACCAGCTCCGGCGGGATCACGACGTCCTCCGGCCTGACCATCGTCTTTGACTTGGTGCGTTTGGACATTTTACGTAAATGCACGAGGAAAAGTTCATCAAAGAAAGCCTTCTGCTCCTCTTCCTTGGCTCCGACCCGCTTCACGCCATCGGTCAGAAGGCGAATCAAAGGTGGAATTCGTTCGGCCAACTCTTTGCGACTTTGTGTACGGCGATCATTGTTCAAAGACCACAGCAAGTCATCGACCACTTGCATGGCCACTTTATACTCGGCGCTGTCCTCGCCATCTCTTAATGCGGCCGTTCTGAGCTGGCGAACCCAAACCGTCGTCAGAAAATCTTTCACAGACTCAGGCACTTCAAATTGACTGAAGCGTTCATCCAATGAACGAGCAATATTGTCGGTCACATTACGTTCACGCTCTTTGCTGGGACGTCCCGCATAGTCGCGGCGATTCGAGCGCTGCGGAGTCGACTCCAAAGCACTTCGCTCTCTAGCCACTTTTTCAACCAACTGAGTGACACTCTTCGCCGCTTTCTGATACTCCTTGTCGACCTGAGCAGCCATGACCGAGGAGCGGGACTGCAGCGAACTCGTCACAATCTCCACCGCACGTACAACCGTTTCCAAGCGACGATGAAGTTCACTGCCACGAGTAATTTCACCGGCGAAGGCCGTCGAGATGGCGCCAAAGTTCTCAATCAAATTGCGTAAAGAGCGACTGTCCTCGGACAAATAGGAGGGGTCCAGCAAACTCAGCGCAAGCGCGGGCTGCTGCAGCCGCCAGAACAAGGGCTTCACAGGCTCCGGGAGTCGTGTCTCGTCGACCACGTAATCAAACATGGCGGCCACAAGATCCAAAGTAGCAAGTTGACCGGCCGTGGCGCCGCCACTCTTTAAACGCTTGCGATTATTTCCAAAAAAGCTTGATCTGGCTTGACGGCTATAAGGCATAAAGCCGAGCGAATGCGCGAACGCGACCGCATCGCGTTCAATTTCCACGACCGGCTGCAGGATCGGCGGCATCGTCAACTTTGGACGATCCGAAACCTTGGCCAAGGGGCTTTTACCAAGCCAGTCGGCCGAATATACCGCGCGACTCGCATCGCCCGATCTTCGCTCTGAGCCTGGATCAGACGATCCTTCTGCAACATCCGCCGTGAGCGCTTTTTCAGCCGAAGCAGGTGCCGCAGAAGCGGGAGCAACAGCAGCGGGAGTTGCAGAAGGGAAAGCCGCATGAGCTTTCGCTGGAACTGCTTCAGGCGGGCTGACAGAGGACCTGCCTTGGGACTTTTGGATCGTCAAGCCTGGGGCCGCCGGGACGTCGCCCTCGATCATTTGATCGATCAGCATCCGAATGACTTTCGCAATATCAGGGGCGAACGCCTTGACAGTGAGACCGCGCAAAGCCGACTTGACGATACTTGAGTCCGATGGCGTATTCAAGGTTTGAATCACGATCGATGCAATCGATTTGACAGCGAGGGGATTGATTTCCTCGTCTTTCCAACTACTCGGTGCAATGTCGCCCAACATATGCAAATAGGCCGGATAATCTTCGCCGGACTCAGACACAATCGCGCTCGATAGGTCATGCGCCAAGATCTGAGTTTCTAAATCATCCTCATCGAGCAAGACGATGGCGCGACGCTCCGAATCGGCAATTAGGCTTGCGCGTGTGCTGCGTGCCTTGCGAGAGGCCATCAGATCGGGCATGGCACCCGTTGACGCGAGACGCACTCGCAACATGGCCGCCGCCGAAAAAAGCGCTTGTCGATCCATGGGACGACTCTGGCGATCACCCATCGCTTCTAATTGGTCGCAGACCTCGGGGATGCGCAATCGTGTGACGCGGCTGAGCTCTTGCACCAGCCGATCTTCGACTTGGTGAATCAGACTGCTTGGTGGTTGATTGGCCATGTTTACGTCACGAATATTGGAATGGGTTTAGGGGATGACGCCATCCTAGCGGAGAAGCTGAAAGGCTTTTGTGACAAAGGTCTCGGCGCTTCACCCTTTAGGACGCTATTCCGACCGTTGACTGGGAGCCAAACGGCTGGAGGCGGGGATTCCACAGTTTTTAAAGCGGCGACCCGCAAGTGTTATTCTCGGTGTACACTGATTTTTCAAACTAAAAAACATACTGTGGGGTGAGGATGACAATACCCAATGAAGTAACAGCGGGCGCAGGCCCGACACAAAACCCGCCGCGAGCCGGTGCGCCGCTCTTATCCGTGGAGGGTGTCACCGTAAGATTTGGCGGCATTCTCGCCCTTGATGATG
Source organism: Betaproteobacteria bacterium (assembly GCA_043760705.1). Classification (GTDB taxonomy): domain Bacteria; phylum Pseudomonadota; class Gammaproteobacteria; order Burkholderiales; family Burkholderiaceae_E; genus JAPOKJ01. The sequence goes on along the minus strand of JAYUOT010000362.1, from coordinate 3,168 downwards.
TCTCCTTCGAGATCATGACCGGTCAAATTTGCGGTCTTATTGGCCCTAATGGCGCGGGCAAAACTACTCTGTTTAATTGTCTTTCGCGACTCTACGATTGCAATCCGGGCAAAATCCGCTATCAAGGCATCGAGCTCACAGCATTGTCGCGCGGCGCCATTGCCGGCCTTGGCATTGGCCGAACCTTTCAAAATCTGGCGCTCTTTAAAACCATGTCGGTCCTCGACAATGTTGCGGTCGGGCGTCACTGCCGCACCAAGAGCGGCTTCCTTGCGAATGCCCTGCGCTTTAGTTCGGTGGCGATCGAGGAGAAAAGCTCAATGGCCAAGGCCGAAGAGATGGTCGACCTTCTCGACTTGCGTTCAGTAGCTCATCTGCGCGTGTCTGACCTTCCCTTTGGTACTCAGAAGCGAGTCGAGTTCGCGCGCGCACTAGCCGCCGAACCGACCCTTCTCTTATTGGATGAACCCGCTGCAGGCCTCAATCATCAGGAGGTTTCAGAGTTGGGTGGTCTGGTGCGCCGCATCCGTGATCACCTCAACATTACCGTCTTACTGGTTGAGCACCATATGAGTATGGTCATGAGCATTTCTGACAAAGTGGTGGCCTTGAATTTCGGCCGAAAAATTGCCGATGGATCACCTGCTGAAGTACAGACCAATCGCGACGTGATCCAAGCGTATCTAGGCACTGAGGCGACGGCATGAGTATTTTATTGGAAGCCAAAAACCTCTCCGCAGCCTACGGTCAGACCAAGGTCTTGCATGGCTTGAATTTCAGCATTGCAGAAGGGTCCATCACTACCTTGCTTGGCGCGAATGGCGCCGGAAAGACGACCACGCTTCGCGCTGTTTGCCAGATGATGGTCAAAACGCAGGGCGAAGTTTTTTTCGAAGGAAAGCCCATTCACACCCAAGCCACCGAGGATATCGTGCGGCTTGGTGTAGCCCATGTGCCGGATGGACGCGGTACCTTTGTGAACTTAAGCACAGAGGAAAACTTACGCCTGGGTGCCTACACACGCAAAAACAAAGCCGAGGTGAATCTCGATTTTGAGCGCATTTACACCTATTTTCCTCGCCTCAAGGAGCGTCGCCTCCAACAAGCCGGGACGCTCTCTGGCGGCGAGCAACAGATGCTCGCGGTGTCTCGAGCCTTGATGCTTCGCCCCAAGCTCCTCTTGCTCGACGAACCCTCATTTGGTTTGGCCCCGCTGATTGTTCGCGAGATATTCGGCATCATGAAAACGATCAATCAAAAGGAGAAAGTATCCATTTTACTGGTCGAACAGAACGCGGCGATGGCACTTGAGCTGGCGGACTCGGCCTACCTCATCGAGACCGGAAGTGTGGTCATCAGCGGGCCCGCAGCCGAGATCAAACAGAACGATGCCGTGCGTCGCTCTTACTTGGGGCACTAAGGTTTTGGCCTCTGAAATTTCGGCCACTTAAAAATCGGATCTTATAAACATCTTTCGGAACAGCAACCATGGACGCATTTTTGCATCAAGTTTTGGCGGGCTTAGCGACTGGCGGTATTTACGCCAGCGTCGCTTTGGCTTTGGTCATGATTTATCAAGCCACCCACCACATCAATTTCGCGCAAGGCGAAATGGCGATGTTCTCCACTTACCTGGCATGGGCAATGATTGAGGCAGGATTTCCCTACTGGGTGGCCTTCTTTTTGACCGTGCTTTTTGCATTTATTATCGGAGCCGCCATTGAGCGTTTCATTGTCCGACATGTGGATAGCAACTCGATTCTGTCGGTAGTCGTCGTATTTATTGGTCTCCTGGTCATCATCAATAGTATGGCGGGTTGGATTTTTTCCCACACCATCAAGAGCTTTCCAAGCCCCTTTCCCAAGGAGGCCTTGTTCGGAAACACATGGATCTCCTCGCATGATTTGGGGGCGACCGGTGTCACCCTGGTTGTTCTTTTGATTCTATTTATATTTTTTAGGTTCACTTCACTGGGACTGGCCATGCGGGCAGCCGCACAGAATCCCGTCTCAAGCCGCTTGGTCGGTATTCGAGTGGGCTGGATGCTCGCCCTGGGCTGGGGCTTAGCAGGAGCTGTCGGCTCAATTGCCGGCATGATGGTCGCACCGATTGTGTTTCTCGACCCCAACATGATGTCCGGCATCTTGCTTTACGCCTTTGCCGGGGCTCTCGTTGGCGGTATCGACAACCCTCTAGGAGCAGTCATCGGAGGGTTCATCGTAGGCGTACTTGAAAACGTTCTTGGTGCCTTTGTCATTGGCAACGAACTCAAGTTGACGGTGGCTCTGGTTCTTATTATTGGTGTGCTCACGGTCAGGCCTTCGGGCTTGATGGGCAAAGTCCACGTCACCCGGGTGTAGTCACAATGAACAAAAACTCTCTAGTCCTGTGGTTCATTCTGGCGATCGTGGTGTTGGCCGTGCCTTTCGTTCTGCCGAATTACCAAATCTTTCAGCTCACTTTGGTGATGGTCTACGCCATTGCCTTGCTGGGCCTGAATATGCTCACCGGCTACAACGGTCAGATCTCCCTTGGCCATGGAGCCTTTTACGCCATCGGCGCCTACACGGCCGCCATCATGATGGACAAAATGGGCGCTCCCTACTGGATAACCCTACCCGTTGCGGGTGCCGTTTGCTTGGTGGCAGGATTTTTGTTCGGCTTGCCAGCCTTGCGTTTGGAAGGGCACTACCTGGCCTTGGCAACTTTTGCCCTAGCGGTCGCGCTCCCGCAGTTGTTGAAATACAAACATTTAGAGCAATGGACAGGCGGCGTGCAGGGCATTGTCATAACAAAACCTGACGCTCCCTTCGGCTTGCCATTGAATCAAGACCAATGGCTTTATTTCTTTTCCCTGGTGGTCTTGCTTTTCATGTTCTGGCTCGGCTGGAATATTTTACGTGGCCGAATTGGACGCGCCATGCTGGCCATTCGTGACCACCCCATTGCCGCCGCTGCCATGGGCATCGACAATGCCATGTACAAGTCGCTGACCTTCGGGATTTCGGCGATGTTCACCGGCGTCGCCGGAGCCATGGGGGCCATTGCGATTCAGTTTGTGGCTCCCGATAGTTTTTCGGTGTTTCTCTCGATTACCTTGTTGGTTGGCATCGTCATCGGCGGTCTAGCGTCCATTTCAGGAGCGATCTTCGGCGCCTTCTTCATCC
>JAYUOT010000361.1:0-28115 GCA_043760705.1 Betaproteobacteria bacterium | reverse complement strand
GGAAGCCTGAAAGCGGCTTCCTCAGCTTCCGGTGGGAAGGCTACGACGAGGCGCTGCTGCTGTACATTCTGGGTCTGGGTTCACCGACTCATCCGCTGTGATTTCGCAAATTGTTCAGCCCGATGGCAGCACGGTGGCCTCGGGTCAAGTGATTGCCGTGATTGATACCGATGCGAAACCGGGGTCGGTCACAGGCGCCGCAGCGAGTGCGCCTGCCTCTGCCACAGTGGCTGTTGTGGCACCTAGTATTGCTAGCGCGACGAGTGTTAGCACGGCCTCGGCGAGCTCGGTTGCGATGCCCGCTGCCGCCAAGATCATGGCCGAGAATCATCTCAGTGTCGCTCAGGTAGGAGGCTCGGGCCGGGATGGACGCATCACCAAGGGCGATGCGCTCACGGCGGTGGCTTCGGCGGCGTCGTCCAAGCTAGCGAGCGTCGTCGGCCAAGCCATTCCGAGTGTTCCTGTCAAGGCCGCTTTGCCGCAGGTCAGTGCTCCTCTGGATACCAGCAAGTTGCTGGAAGGGCGTTCAGAACAGCGCGTACCCATGTCACGCTTGCGTCAGCGTGTGGCCGAGCGACTACTGCAGTCGCAAGCCACTAATGCGATTTTGACGACCTTCAACGAAGTCAATATGCAGCCTGTGATGGAGATGCGTAAAAAATATCAGGAGCGCTTCGAGAAAGAAAATGGCACCAAGCTCGGCTTCATGTCGTTCTTCGTGAAGGCCGCCGTACATGCGCTGAAAAAATTCCCTGTTGTCAATGCTTCGGTGGATGGGACCGATATCCTGTATCACGGGTTTTTCGATATTGGCGTGGCGGTGGGCTCGCCTCGAGGCTTGGTGGTGCCGATCATTCGCAATGCGGATCAATTAAGCTTTGCCCAGATTGAAAAAACCATTTCTGATTTCGGCAAGCGTGCACAAGACGGCAAGCTCGGTATCGAAGAGCTCACCGGTGGAACTTTCTCGATTAGTAACGGTGGAACTTTCGGCTCAATGCTGTCTACTCCCATTATCAACCCCCCTCAGTCGGCCATTCTAGGCGTCCATGCGACCAAAGATCGCGCGGTGGTTGAAAACGGCCAGATTGTGATTCGTCCCATGAACTATCTGGCGGTGTCCTATGATCATCGCATCATTGACGGTCGAGAAGCCGTACTTTTCCTGGTCGCGATCAAAGACGCATTAGAGGATCCTGCTCGTTTGCTTCTGGATCTTTAATGCCTCCGATGCCTTCGAAGACTCATTGAGTAAGAGTGAAAACATGGTAGATCGTTTTGACGTCCTAGTGATCGGTGCGGGCCCTGGCGGCTACATCGCAGCAATTCGAGCGGCGCAGTTGGGTTTTAAAGTCGCCGTGATTGAAAAGTGGAAAAACCCGAAGGGCGAACTCGCCCTGGGTGGCACCTGCCTGAATGTCGGCTGTATTCCTTCGAAAGCTCTGTTGGCAAGCTCAGAGGAATTCGAGAATATTCTTCATCATGTGGAGGATCACGGCATCAGCGTGGGCAACGTCAAACTTGACCTTACAAAAATGCTGGCTCGCAAAGAGAGCATCGTGAGCAAGATGACCAAGGGTATTGAATTCTTGTTTCGCAAGAACAAGATTACTTGGCTGAAAGGACACGGAAAATTTGTCGCTGAGGCGGGCGGTCTATATCAGCTTGAGGTAAGTGGCGATAAAATGCCGAGCCTGGTCGAAGCAAGCAAGGTTATTATTGCGACCGGCTCGAAGGCGCGTCACCTGCCTGGAGTTGCAGTGGATAATGAACGCATTTGCGATAACGAAGGGGGTCTCGCCTTAAGCTCAGTGCCCAAGCGCTTGGGCGTAATCGGTTCAGGAGTCATTGGCCTGGAGCTGGGGTCCGTGTGGCGTCGCCTGGGGGCAGATGTCACGATTCTCGAAGCCATGCCAACTTTTCTAGCGGCTTGCGACGATGCGGTTTCGAAAGAGGCTTGGAAGTTGTTTGCCAAACAGGGTTTGAAAATCGAGCTTGGCGTCAAAATTGGCGAGGTCAAGACTTCAGCCAAAGAAATCAGTATCGCCTATACCGACGTCAAGGGTCTGGCTCAGACCTTGAACGTGGATCGCTTGATCGTCTCGGTAGGGCGGGTGCCCAATACCGATCATCTCAGCCTCGATACGATCGGTTTGAAGGTCGATGAACGTGGCTTCATTCCGGTGAACGAGCATTGCGCCACGGCCAAGCCCGGGATCTTTGCGATTGGTGATGTGGTGCGCGGGCCAATGCTGGCGCACAAGGCCGAAGATGAGGGTGTTCTGGTGGCCGAGATTCTGGCCGGACAAAAACCGAACCTGGATTACAACTGTATCCCCTGGGTCATCTACACCTCGCCCGAGATTGCCTGGGTGGGCAAGACCGAACAGCAACTCAAAGCGGAAGGTCGTTCGATAAAGACTGGGCAGTTTCCGTTCGCGGCCAATGGGCGTGCACTTGGCATGGGCAGCAGCGATGGATTTGTGAAGATGATTGTCGATGCTGCCAGCGATGAAGTCTTAGGTGTTCATATTGTGGCCTCAGCGGCTTCGGACCTGATCGCGGAGGCAACGCTAGCCATGGAGTTCAAGGCCTCGGCTGAAGACATTGCTCGTATTTGCCATGCCCATCCTTCTCTGTCTGAGGTCATGCGCGAGGCCGCCCTAGCGACCGACAACCGTACTTTAAATATGTGACCGTTAAACACGACCAAGCCCATTCAATGCTTAACGTGCTTCATCAGTATTCTACGTTGAACTTTCTGTCGTGAGTGTTTCCGATTACTTTCAGCAGCAGCTCCGTGCGCGTGATTATGTGGCGGATGCTGCTCAACAGGCGGCCGTTGCACGCTTACAGCGCTTGCATGACGAGCTGCAGGTGTTCAAGGGACAACGCTCCGGTACCTTGAATCGTATGTTCAAGCGACCTGCGGTGCCCAAGGGCGTTTGGCTCTATGGAGGGGTCGGCCGAGGTAAAAGCTTTTTGATGGACAGCTTTTATTCGGTGGTCAATGTTCGCCGCAAGCTTCGCGTGCATTTTCATGAATTTATGCGCGGCGTCCACCGCGAATTGGAGAGCCTGCGGGGTACCAGTGATCCACTCGATGAAGTGGCACGAAAAGTGGCAGCCAAGTACCGCCTACTTTGTTTCGATGAATTTCATATTTCGGATATCGCCGATGCGATGATTTTGGAGCGCCTCTTGCGTGGCCTGTTTAAGCATGGGGTGGTCTTGGTGGCGACCTCGAATTACAAGCCTGATGATTTATACCCGGATGGCTTACACCGTGATCGGGTATTACCAGCGATTGGCCTTTTGAATGACGGCCTGGATGTTTTGAGTGTCGATGCCGGCATTGACTACCGGCGTCGTTCCCTGGAACAGGTACAAGCCTATATCTTTCCGAATGATGCAGAAGCGAACAAGCGCTTGGAAAAGGCCTTCGAAACACTGGCCGAGATCCCGGATGAAAACCCCGTCATGAAGATCGAGAATCGAGAAATACAGGCCTTGCGCCGTGCCGGTGGCGTGGTGTGGTTCAATTTTGCAACCCTATGTGGTGGACCCCGCTCGCAGAATGACTATCTCGAAATAGCCTCTCAATTTCACACGGTCATTCTTTCTGACATTCCACACATGGCCTCAAGCATGGCCTCGGAGGCTCGACGGTTTGTTTGGTTTATTGATGTGATGTATGACCAAAAAGCAAAGGTCTTGATGAGCGCCGCTTGTCCCGCTGAAGAGCTTTACACCAGCGGAGCGATGGCGCATGAGTTTCAGCGCACGGTGAGCCGGATTGTAGAGATTCAGTCTAAAGAATATCTTGAGGCACCACGGCGTGTGGTGATGACCTCGTTAGTGTAAGCTACGCTACGTTTATTTACATTGTTGTGAAGCGCTATGCTGAGGAGTCTTAGGGTTGAAAACGCTAGGCCAAGAGCCTTACTGGCGGCCCTGGCGCTCGTGCTCGGAGTAAGCGCCCCAACGTGGGTGTTCGCGCAAGACTCGCAAATCTCCTCCCCATCAGTACTGCAAGTCCGGATTCAAACAATCGAGCTTGATCGTGAAGCCTCTTCGATACAATTCCGTGCAGACAAGAAGGCTTGCGCTACGGTGATTCTGGTGAGTCGCTGTACCTCCGAGGCTCTTGTGAGGCGGCGTAGTCGCGACGCTGTCTTAAGAGACGGACAAATCAGCGCAAAGGAACAATTGCGGGCCATGGCGGCCAAGGCCAAGAACGAAGACTTGGCGAGTGCCCAAGCGCGCTCGTTAGAAGCGTATCGAGATGCAGAACAGCGCGAGGCTGTGCTTGCCCAGCGCGCTAAGAAACTGGCCGATGTTCAGGAGCGACTCGACACTCATCAGCAAAAAAAGAACCAAGAAGAAGATAACCGACGGATTTACCGTGAAAAGGTGCAGCGCTCAGAAGAAAAGCAGGCTGAAATCCGGGCGCGATTTAAGGATTCCGGGGTGCAGCCCAAGGCGGGCGGACCAGCGCTCGTGACCCCGGGCATTGCGCTGGATCCAGTGAGAAAGTCGGCCTCTACAGCCAGCGCGAATTAACGGTGAGATCGTCCGGTTCGTCGGCTTCCGCCGAACCTTCTGGCAGATCATATTTGACGAGCGCGAGTGACACATTATCGCCCTTGCCCTGTGCACGCTCTCGAGCAAGTGCGATCAATCGGCTGGCCGCTTGCCCTGCCGGTAGGCTGACAATCAGGGTGCCGAGCTCCATCGGATCGAAATAACCCCAGAGACCGTCAGAGCAGAGAAGAAACGCATCACCTCCGACTGGGTTTTCAATATGTCCGTAGGCAGGAACCGGCGCAATTCTTCCGCCCAGGGTGTTGACTAATTTATGGGCCTGAGGGTGCAAGGCTGCTTTTTCGAGGGGCTTGCCTTCTTGAACCAGTTGCCAGGCTAGCGTGTGATCCTCGGTGACGGACATCAAGTGCCCCTCCCGGAAATGATATATTCTGCTGTCGCCGACATGGCACCAATCGACACGATGCTGTTGTACGAGCAGACCGGAAAAGGTGGTATGCGGCTCCAGTTCAGAGGTCATGGCTGCGATACTGATGACGGTATGGGCCTCGTCGACCAATTCCTTGAAGAATCGTCGTTCGGATTGAACCCCGGGCACAAATTCCCCGAAGCGACTCTGAGCAATCAACATGACGTTCTCGGAGGCTAAGGATCCTCCCGACATCCCGCCCAAGCCGTCGGCGAGCACCGCCAAGGCATGGCGGCGCGGAGTCTGCGGAGTTTGATCTTGTGCCGTGTTCGAAGCCGTTGGGGGGGCCGAGCTGACGAGGAGTACCCTGTCTTGCTGCTCTTTGCGGTCACCTTTGTGCTGGGCCGTGCAGGCTGAAACAACGAGTTCGGGCCTGGTTTTGACTGCTTTCACTTTACTCAATGCCGTTTTCGCGGGAGTAATTCTCGGAGTTGGAAGCGCTTTGGTTTGTGTTGAGGACATGTTGGTCTTATTATTTCACTTCTCCCACGCAATTACTCTGTGTGGGCCGCCCGTTGATCCGTTTGGTAAGAGCTTCTGTCTGTCTAATGTCCGATTTGACCCCAATCCCTGAAGAAACGCGCGCTGAAACGATTCAAAAACGCATCGTTGAGTTGCAACTAGAACACCGTGGTTTGGATAGCGTCATCGATGCTATCGGTGACCCTGGACAGTTCGATGAATTACAACTGCGGCGCTTGAAAAAGCGCAAGCTGCAAATCAAGGACATGATTCTTGTACTTCAAATGCAATTGATCCCGGATATTCCGGCTTGAGCCCCTATATCGAAGCTTGTGCCCGTGCCTTGAGCGAGCAGGGTCGGGTCGGACAGAACGTTGCTGGATTTAGGGAAAGAGAAGGTCAACAGCAACTGGCTCGGGCCATTGCCAAAGGCATAGAAACTCAGACCTCACTGGTGGCCGAGGCTGGTACTGGCGTGGGGAAAACATTTGCCTATCTTGTGCCTGCTCTTTTGCAGGAGCATAAAGTCCTGATCAGTACGGGCACCAAGAATCTACAGGATCAGCTCTTTCATAAAGACTTGCCAGCGATCTTGAAAGCCTTGGGGACCGGGCAAAGTATTGCCAACTTGAAGGGGCGTAGTAATTATGTGTGTCGTTACCACCTGCGCTTAAATCTTGCTCAGGGGGAGTTTGAAACTAAAACCGAAATTACCCAGCTCAAACGTATTGAGCGCTTTGCTGAAATTAGTCAAGATGGCGAGAGAAGTCAGGCTTTGGGTATTTCCGAGGAAGCGCCTGCCTGGGCAAAGGCCGTGTCGACCCGTGAGAACTGTCTGAGCCAAGATTGTCCGGATTTCAGCCGTTGCTTTGTATTCCGGGCACGCCAAAGGGCTCAGCAAGCCGATGTGGTCGTGGTCAATCATCATTTGTTTTGTGCAGATTTAGCCTTGCGCGACGAAGGCATTGCGGAATTTTTGCCGCAAACCCAGGTGCTTGTATTTGACGAGGCCCATCAATTACCAGAGGTGGCCAGTCAATTCTTTGGTGCCTCCCTTTCTTTGCGACAGCTATTGGAGTTTTGCCGCGAAGTGCGGAGACTGGGAATGGCGGAGGCACGCGGCCTGGCTGATTGGCTTGAGTTATTGGCCCCGATGGAATTAGGTTTGAGGGAAATCCGCCTGGAGGCTGGTGGGCCGGGCAAGCCAGACGGTGATCGACTGCGCCTGAACACGGGACTAGCGGACGCGATTCAAGCCTGGCTGGCTTGCTTGGCGGTGTGTCATGCGCAGTTGCTGACCATGACTGAACTTTCAAAAGACTTGGGAAAGTTAGCCTTGCGCGCGCACGAAATCAAGGTTTGGTTAGAACGCTGGCTAGGAGATTTAAAGGATGCGAATCAGGCCGAGCGCATTCTGTGGGCCGATGTGCGCCACAATGGGCTGACCTTGCATGCCACGCCTCTGTCCATCGCCGAGCCTTTTCGCAAGCATCGAGAGGCGAAACCGCGCTCATGGATATTTTTGTCGGCGACCTTGAGCATGGCCAATAAGTTTGATCATTTCCAGAAGGCTTTGGGCCTCGAGGAGGTCGACTGTCTGCAAGCCCCGAGTCCGTTCGACTTTGAAAAACAAGGTCGGCTCCTGGTTCTGAATGAGCTCGGCGATCCTAATCAACCCCAGTTTGCCCATCGGCTGGTCGATGAGATCTGGCCCTTGGTTCAAGAGAATCAAGGGCGTTGCTTTGTGCTCTGTACGAGTTTGCGCCAGGTGGACGACATTGCCGAACGGTTTCGCAGCAAAACCGAGCAAGAAAACGTCCAACGCGAACCCAGCGCTTGGGGCGATGAAACTCCCGCTTTCGATTTGCTTGTGCAAGGCTCAATGCCTCGCCACGAATTGCTGGATCGTTTTAAGAAGGCCAGGGCACCTATCCTCGTGGGCAGTGCCAGCTTTTGGGAGGGTGTGGACGTGCCGGGCCAACAGCTCTCCATGGTGGTGATCGCGAAACTGCCCTTTGCACCGCCTGATGATCCGGTCGTCAAGGCGCGTAGCTTGGCCATTAAAAAGGAAGGCGGGGATGCCTTTGGAACCTATCAACTTCCACTCGCCGCTCTTGCTTTGAAGCAAGGGGTTGGACGCTTAGTAAGGACCGAAGAGGATTATGGTTTGATCGTGATCGGCGATGCGAGGGTCAGTAGCAAGTCCTATGGCCGCACCTTGCTGCGTAGCCTGCCTCCCTTTGCTCGCTTGCATGGCATTGATGAGGCACTCGAATACCTCAAGCGGGTCACTTCCTGAACCGGGAGGATGCCGTGATTCTTGCTTTCGGAACCTCTACTTCCAGACCTGCCACCATGATTTTTCGGCAATTTGCAGGCCTTCAGTCAAATATCGGCTCTTGGGGAACGTACGCTCGAGCACGCGCTTGCTGGCGTCCTTTTGTTCAGTCAGACCGAGACGCTCGTAGGACGACATCATGATAAAAAGAGCTTCTTCAATGGCCGGTGTTTCTTGATAGGCTTGCACGGCGATCTGAGAGCGATTCGCCGAGGCCACATAAGCGCCTCTACGATAGTAGTAGCGTGCAATATGTACCTCCCCGGCCGCCATTGAATTGCGCAAATAGCGCATGCGGGTCTCGGCCTCGGAAGCGTATTTACTATTTGGATAGCGGGTAAAGAGTTGTTTGAAAGATTCGAAAGATTCCCGTGCCGCTTTGAGATCGCGCTCGGAAAGATCTTGACCACCGAGGTTGGCCAGAAATCCCTGATTCTCGTTAAAGTTAATGAGACCCTGCAAATAAAGCATGTAGTCCATTTGCGAATGGTTGGGGTGCAAACGCATGAATCGATCAATCGCCCCTAAGGCTAGACCGGCTTCGTTTTCCCGATAATGGATATAGGCGCGATCAATCTGGGCTTGCTGGGCAAAGCGGCCAAAAGGATAGCGAGACTCGAGACGTTCCAGCAACTTAAGCGCTTCCGCCCAACGACCGGAGTTCGTCTCATCTTTGGCCTCAGCATATAATTTTTCAGGCGTCCAGTTGATCGTCTTGTCGTCGCTAAGCTTGTTGCCGGAGCAAGCCTGTAGCATGCAGGCTGTCAAGATCAAACCGGCCGTCGTGCGTAAGCCTGCCCAAGAAAACCAAGAATTGTGTGATTGCATTGTCTTCATTCTGTAAACCCAATGGTGTATCCGTGACCCAGCGAATCTGTCATTTCGCGGGAACAGTAGCCTGACCATGACCCAGCCTTTGAATCAGATCATCGTCAGCGACGCGCTAGATTATATCGACGATGCGATTGTGCTGTCGGCACAAGGGGCCGAGGGGCAAAGACTCGATAAATGGCTGGCAACACAATTGCCGCAGTTTTCTCGCAGTCGCTTGCAAACCTGGATCGCTCTGGGTGCGGTGGGGACCGATGATATGGCGGTCTCGCAAAAGTATAAGTTGCGCGGGCAAGAACGGATTGTAGTGCGACCCCAGGCTTTTGAGGCTCAGCAATCCTTTGTGGCAGAAGATGTCCCACTGGACGTCATTTTTGAGGACGATATCCTGCTGGTGCTGAACAAGCCGGCCGGACTGGTGGTGCATCCTGCTCCTGGTCACTGGTCGGGAACCCTCATGAATGGCTTACTCCACCGCGGTGCCGGTTACTTTGAGTTGCCTCGCGCCGGGATTGTGCATCGTTTGGACAAAGACACCTCTGGCTTGATGGTCGTCGCCAAGACAGAAAGCTGTCGTCAGGCTTTGATTGCCATGATCGCAAAGCGTGCCGTATCGCGACGCTATCTCACGATTCTCCATAAAAGTGCGCCAAGCTTGTTTAGTGTTGATGCGTCCATTGGGCGCGATCCTCAGCATCGCCAAAGAATGGCTGCGTTTGCACCGGAGTCGGCCCATGCCAAGCCTGCCAAGACCGATTTTCGTCGGCTGAGTTTGATTGCCGGAGGTCAGAACAACGGACCGGCCAGCGTGATGGAAGGTCGGCTGCACAGCGGCCGGACCCATCAAATCAGAGTGCATGCGGCCCATCGAGGGCACCCACTCCTGGGCGATCCACTTTATGGCGGCCCGCGTTGGCCGGGCTTGGAGCGCCAGGCCTTGCACGCTTGGCGCCTCGCGTTTGACTACCCTTTGGCGCTCAAAGTAAAGCCACAAGGACTAGATTTTTCGGCTCCCTTGCCCGATGACTTGAGCGCCTTGATCCTTGCCGGAGGCGGGGAGATCGGCCCACTTCTCCTGGCTCGCGACGGACCCTACACTGAGCTCCCCGGCGGATCGCCCTGATCCTCCACCCTTTGACTCCTTTTCAAATGGTCTTTCGCGATGCCCAGCCCACCCACTGAAAAATTACTGCCCCTTGCGATGTACCAGCCTGATTGGCAAAAACCCAACGGTGTGCAGGCCATCGCAACGATGCGCCCGGGAGGCGTCTCGACCGGCCCGTTTGAGTCCCTGAACCTCGGGGCTCATGTGGGCGATGAAAAATTAAATGTTCTTGAAAATCGCCGCCGCTTGCTCACCCAACTAAGGGGTGTGGAGCGCCTGTGCTTTGTCGATCAGGTTCACGGCAGCCGGGCCGTGCTGGCAGATGACCTGCCGCGCGGCGCGTCACTCCCGACTGAAGAGCCGTGTCTTATGCCTGCGGCGGTGCTCGCAGCGGATGCCATGGTGACGAGTCAGAAAGGGCTAGGGCTGGTGATCCAAACCGCCGATTGTCTTCCCGTGTTTTTTTCGAGTACGGACGGTGCCGTGATAGGAATCGCTCATGCCGGCTGGCGTGGACTCGCGTCAGGAGTGCTTGAAAATACGGTCCACTTGATGCGTCAGGAGGCGCGTCAGCGAGGTCGCAGCGAATCGATTGTGGCAGCCTTCGGGCCGGCCATCGGTCCTGAAAAATTCGAGGTAGGGGCCGAGGTCAGAGCCGCTTTTCTGGACAGAAAAAGTAGTCTCGCCGAACTTTTCTTTAAGGCTGGGCCTGCACCCGGCAAATTCCTGGCGAATCTCTACGGCTTGGCTAGTTTGCGCTTGGGCTTGGTCGAGGTCAGTGTCGCGGGAGTCTGCCGCCATTGCACCGTCTCCGAGCCGGAAGCTTTTTTTTCGTATCGGCGCGATGGACAAACTGGGAGGCAGGCCTCAGTCATTTGGATTTCATGAGAAAATTCGGTTATATTTTGAAGGAAATAACATGGCGACAAAGAAGTTGATGGCGGGGAAGGTGGCGGCAAAATCCAAAGCCAGCCCTACCAAGAGGGGCGCGAGCAAAGCGGCCGAAGATAGCCACATTCATTCGACGCCAAGCACGCCCGATTTACCTGCAATGCCGAGCCTGCCGGTGATTGCCCCCGAAACACTTCAGGCGCTTCAGGCACGCTATTTTTCTCAACTTCAAGGCTTGATCGCCCAGGATGCCTACGTCCCGGCCACCGCCCCTGCCGCCGATAAGCGCTTTTCCAATCCACTCTGGCAGAGCATGCCACTCTTGAGTCTCACCAAGGGCTTGTACGAAGCGAACGCCGCGCTCATGCTGGGCATGGCCGATGCCATTGAGATTGATCCGCAGGCTAAGGCGCGTTTGAAGTTTGCAACCCAGCAGTGGGTCGACGCGGTTTCGCCCACGAACTCATTGCTGACCAATCCCGATGCGCAGCAAAGAATGATGGATACGCAGGGAGAAAGCCTGAAAAAAGGTCTTGAAAACCTCGTGAGTGATATGACCAAGGGACGCATTTCGCAAACCGATGAATCTGCCTTTGAGGTCGGAAAAAATCTTGCCGTGAGCCCTGGCGCAGTGGTGTTCGAGAACGATCTTTTTCAGTTGATTCAATATAGCCCAAGTACCGCGAAAGTGGGTAGTCGGCCTTTGTTGATGGTTCCGCCGTGCATCAATAAATTCTATATTCTTGACCTGCAGCCTGAAAATTCCGTGGTCGCGTACACAGTGTCCCAGGGGCATACGGTGTTTATGCTGTCCTGGCGCAATGTCGGTGCCTCGCAAGGGCATCTCACCTGGGATGATTACCTTGAAAAGGGTCCGATAGAGGCGATCAAGGTCGTGCGCGCCATCACGGGTGAAAAACAGATTAACACCTTAGGATTTTGTGTCGGAGGGACGATTCTCTCCACGGCCTTGGCCGTCCTGGCGGCCCGTGGTGAGCATCCTGCCGCTTCAATGACTTTGCTAACCACCTTGCTCGATTTCTCGGTGCCTGGCGTCCTGGGCATCTTCATCGATGAACAGCAAGTGCAAGAGCGTGAAAAGAAAATCGGTCACGGCGGCATTTTGGAAGGTAAAGAGCTGGCGAGTACTTTTTCGGCCTTGCGTCCCAATGACCTGGTATGGAACTATGTCGTCAACAATTACTTGATGGGCGAAAAGCCTGCAGCTTTTGATTTGCTGTTCTGGAATAGCGATAGCACCAACCTTCCTGGACCGATGTTCACTTGGTACCTGCGTCATCTGTACCTACAAAACGAATTGTGTCAATCGGGCGCACTGAGCTGCCTTGGCGAGAAGGTGGATCTCAGAAAAATTAAGTGTCCGGTGTTTATCTATGCCTCGCGCGAAGACCATATCGTGCCCTGGGAGTCCGCTTACATGTCTACCCAATTGATCGAGGGCGAAAAAACCTTCGTGCTCGGGGCAAGCGGTCATATCGCGGGGGTGATTAATCCAGCCTCGAAGAACAAGCGTAGTCATTGGGTTTCGCCAGCCGCCTCGAAAAAGCCGAGCGCTAAAGCCAGTGGCTCTGACCCGGGTCCAGCCTTCCCTGTGAATCATGAAACATGGTTTTTACTGGCTGAAGAGCGGCCAGGGAGCTGGTGGCCGGTCTGGTCACAGTGGCTTGGAGGCTTCAAGGGTGGCGAAGTCTCTGCGGCCAAAAAGCTCGGTAACGCACAGTACCAAGCTTTGGAGTCTGCACCTGGACGCTACGTGAAAGTCCGGGCGGAGGAGGCTCATTAGTGTGACTCACCACACTAAGTGAATTCCGTCATATTTTAGGTGGATTGTTCGAGTTTTTGCGTTTTTTTGGCTGAAGGCTCGAATTGCGCCTAGGATGCTCAGAATACTTAGGCTAAAATCCGCGCTATATGCGAACGATCAAAAAGTATCCCAATCGTCGACTCTACGACACCCAGAGCAGCTCCTACATCACGCTAAATGATGTGCGCCAGTTGGTTCTGGCCAATGAGGCCTTTACCGTGGTCGACGCCAAGAGCAGTGAGGACCTGACTCGTCAAATTCTCCTGCAAATCATTTTGGAAGCTGAAGCGGGAGGCTCACCTTTATTCACTGCCCCAATGCTGTCCCAAATGATTCGCTTTTACGGACAGGCGACGCAAGGCATGATGGGCACCTATCTCGAAAAGAGCCTACAGGCCTTTGTGGATATTCAGGCCAAAATGCAGGATGCCTCCAAGAGCTTGTACGATGCCAAGGGAGTTCCGAATCCTGAAATGTGGACCCAGTTCATGTCCATGCAAGCTCCGATGGTGCAGGGCATGATGTCGAACTACATCGAGCAAAGCAAGTCGATGTTTGTTCAGATGCAAGAAAAGATGCAAGAGAACTCGCGTTCGATCTTCCAGAAGTTCCCTTTCACGCCCCCAACTTCAGATCGTCGCTAATGGCGTCGGTGGGCTTCGTTTCCTTGGGGTGTCCCAAGGCCTTGGTCGATTCTGAGCGTATTGTCACCCAGCTACGCGCTGAGGGCTATGACATCGCGCCCAACTACAAAGGCTCCGATCTTGTCATCGTCAATACTTGTGGCTTCATTGACGACGCGGTCAAAGAGTCTTTGGATGCCATTGGCGAGGCCCTCAACGAAAACGGTAAGGTGATCGTCACTGGCTGTCTGGGCGCCAAAAAAGGTCAGAGCGGCGATGTTGCCGAGGGCGGCCTGATTCGTGAGATGCATCCTTCGGTGCTGGCCGTGACGGGTCCGCATGCCCTGGATGAGGTGATGGGCCATGTCCATGCCCATCTGCCTAAACCGCATGATCCTTATATCGACTTGGTACCTGCCGGGGGGCTCAAGCTCACACCCAGGCATTACGCCTATCTCAAAATTTCTGAAGGCTGTAACCATCGGTGCAGTTTCTGCATTATTCCCTCCATGCGAGGCGATTTGGTGAGTCGGCCCATCGGAGAGGTGCTCCGCGAAGCTGAAGCGCTAGTGAAAGATGGCGTGAAAGAGTTGTTGGTGATCTCCCAGGACACCAGCGCCTACGGTGTCGATGTGAAGTACCGCACCGGCTTCGTGAATGGCCGTCCGGTGCGCACCCGGATGACCGAATTGGTTCAAGAATTGGCCCAGCTTGATGTATGGGTACGTCTGCATTATGTTTATCCCTATCCCCATGTCGATGAGATTTTGCCGCTGATGGCTGAGGGCAAAGTGTTGCCCTACCTCGACGTGCCGTTTCAGCATAGCCACCCGGCAGTACTCAAGCGCATGAAACGTCCGGCCTCGGGCGAAAAGAATATTGAGCGCATTCAGGCTTGGCGCAATATTTGCCCGGACCTCACGATTCGCAGCACCTTCATTGCAGGATTCCCCGGCGAGACAGAAGCGGAGTTCGATCATATGCTCGATTTCTTGCGAGAAGCTCGGTTGGATCGCGTGGGTTGCTTTGCTTACTCACCGGTTGACGGGGCCACCGCGAATGGTTTGGCGAACCCGGTGCCTGCTGAACTTCGAGAAGAACGGCGTGCTCGCTTTATGGAAGTCCAGCAAGAAATTTCTCAGGCCCGCCTCGATGCCCGTGTTGGAACCCAGACCCGTGTCTTGATTGATGCGATCGGAGCGGATGACGACGGTGCGGTTCGCGCCGAATGCCGCTCCTCAGGCGAAGCGCCCGAGATTGATGGTTTGATTTACCTTTATCCTCAGACCAAGAAAGAAGCCAAGGCCTTAAAGGTGGGCGACTGGGTGGACGCCGAGATTACCGATGCACGTGAATATGATTTGGAAGCGGTCGCAGTCCAAACCAAGGTCGCAGCAAAGTAAATCGGCGTACGGCCCAATAGCCGAGATAGCTCAGCATAAAAGTCAGTGCCACCAAGATTGGGCCTTCAGGGGATGCATGATGCTCGGAGTCTGGATGATGAAGTCGACCTGACGAAAAGGCTCTCTGCACCTCAAAATGGCCCTAAACCGTTGCAGAAGCCTCGGACTTCATTGCCGCGGCCGCAACCTCCAAGGACTTGAGGCGTAGCGCTGGATCAAAGACATCCGAGACAATCATGAATTCATCGGCATCGGTGGCGGCCGCGAGTTGTTGCAGACCGTGCTTGACGGTCTCTGGTCCGCCGATCACGGCCGCCGCCAGAAAGTCCGCAATGGCATCACGCTCCTGAGGATGACGATGCGCCATAAAGTCTGCCATGGGTGGCTGAAGCAGGCGACGATTGCCGGTCAAGATGCCGAGAATACGCTGATAAGTACTACTTGCTAGAAACTCGGCTTGCTCATCGGTATCAGCGCCTATCAAAGGTACACCAATGACCACATAGGGTTCTTTCAAAACCTCAGAGGGCTGGAACATCTTGCGATACAAGCTGATCGCTTGTAGCAATAGCCGTGGTGCGAAGTGCGAGGCAAACGCAAAGGGCAGGCCTCGTTTGGCCGCCAATTGCGCCGAGAATAAGCTGGATCCTAATAGCCAAATGGGCACCTTGGTTCCGATGCCTGGCATGGCGATAATTCTTTGACCCGCCTGGGCTGGGCCCAAAAGGAATTGCAACTCGGCCACATCATTCGGAAAATCGTCTTCACTCTCGCTGCGATCACGGCGTAAGGCCCGCATCGTCAGCTGATCAGTACCAGGCGCTCGCCCTAAGCCTAGATCAATGCGTCCGGGATATAGTTCGGCCAAGGTACCGAAGGCCTCCGCGACCACCAAGGGGGCATGGTTGGGCAGCATGATGCCACCCGAGCCCACGCGAATCGTCTTGGTGCCACCCGCTACATGCCCGACCAGTACTGCGGTGGCAGAGCATGCGATACCGGGCATATTGTGATGCTCGGCCAGCCAATAGCGGGTAAAGCCTAGCGTCTCGGCATGCTGAGCTGTTTTGAGCGCAATGGCTAGCGCATCGGCCACGGTGCCGCCCTCACGCACGGCGACCAAGTCGAGCATGGACAGTTTGATGTCTTGAAGTGATTTCATAGCGGTTATTATCCGTGCATTCCTGCAGAAATACGATTTTAGGGTTTGATTTTGGATGTTTTCACTTTAAGTCGTCGCTTCGATAGAGGCCACTTTGCAAGTGTTGCTCTCGCCCTTGCATTGAGCTGTTTGCCTGCTTGGGCGCAAGCGGACTCCCGGCCCATTCAAGTTGCGAACACCATTGCCCAAAGAGTTCAGGCCTGCACAGGTTGCCACGGCAAGGAAGGGCGGGCGACCCAAGTGGGCTACTTCCCGCGCATCGCCGGAAAACCCGCGGGTTATCTTTACCAGCAGCTACTGAATTTTCGCGAGAATCGACGTCATAACCCGGCCATGGCGAGTTTGATTGAAAACCTGTCGGACGCTTATTTACGCGACATGGCCGAATATTTTGCCGCGCTCGACCTGCCATATCCCGCGGCTCAAACCACGGGGGCTTCCCGCGCCGAACTGGAGCGCGGTGAAACCTTGATTCGCCGCGGTGATGCGGCCAAAAAAATTCCTGCCTGCGATCAATGCCATGGAACGAGTCTCACCGGTGTGCTTCCGGGCGTGCCTGGACTGTTAGGTTTGTCCAAGGACTATCTCATTGCTCAATTAGGAAGTTGGCAGACCGGGCAACGCCATGCCGGGGTACCGGACTGCATGGAGAAAATTGCGAGTCGCTTAAGCCCCGACGATGTGGGAGCCTTGACCACCTGGTTGTCTTCTCAAAACCTGCCGAACGACACGAAACCGGGGCGCATGCTCAACTCGGCGCAGATTTCAGCCCTTGCATTGCCTTGCGGAAGTGGTTTCAAATGAGGAGTTCGGGATTGGGTTGGAAGGGGATTGGTTTGATGACTCTTTTGACACTGGTTTTACTCGTCAGCGGCTGGGTTTATTGGGCCAGTCATCGAGGTGACGATGAATCACCAAGGAGATCTTCAAAGTTGATCTCCACTATGGAGCTAGCCGATCCAAGACTGATCGAGCGTGGCGCGTATCTAGCAAAGGCCGGAAATTGCGCCGGATGTCATAGCGCCCCAGGCCAAGGCGAATTGGCCGGGGGACGCGGTTTGGAGACACCGTTTGGAACAAGCTTTGCGAGCAATCTCACACCCGATGAAAAAACCGGCTTAGGCGCTTGGAGCGCGGAGGACTTTTGGCGTGCCATGCATCATGGCCAATCGAAAGACGGGCGGCTCTTAAATCCCGTGTTTCCGTATAGCAGCTACACCTTGATTGAACGTCAAGACGTCAATGCACTCTATGCATTCTTGCGCTCGATTCCCGCGATTGTTCAGCAAAATCGTGCTCACCAACTGCGCTTTCCGTACAACACACAGGCGGCCTTGAGGGTATGGCGAGCGCTGTACTTTAAAGCGCATAAGTTTACGGCTCGATCCGAAAAAACTGCGAACTGGAATCGTGGTGCCTATCTGGTTCAAGGCTTAGGGCACTGCGGTGATTGTCACTCAACACGTTCGGCTTGGGGCGGCGTTCCGTCCGATCCCGAGCATGCGGGCACGCTTGCCGGCGGTGTGATGCGGGTGCAAAATTGGTATGCCCCTTCGTTACGCGAAGCCAGTGAAGCTGGACTGCAGGGCATGACCACGACACAGTCGGTCGCGCTTCTAAAACATGGGGTCAATGCGCAGGCCTCGATGATCGGTCCAATGGCTGAAGTGGTGTTTCGTAGCACACAATATTTGAGCGAGGCGGATCTCACTGCGATGACGAGTTACCTGCAAGACCTTCCCGGTCAGCCCTCTGATGTCAGCACGCGAGATTCCAAGAGGGATAAAACTCAAGGTCTTGAAGCCTCCGGCGATGAGCATGGCAAGAAGCTTTACGAGACCCATTGTGCAGACTGTCATGGAAATCAGGGACAGGGAGCAGAAGCTGATGGCGTACCGGCCTATCCCCGTTTGGCCGGCAATCGCGCTGTCACTTTGTCCTCAACCCTAAACTTGGTTCGTATCGTCGTGCAAGGCGGCTTTTCACCGTCGACTCCCGGTCACCCTAAACCTTTCGGGATGCCTCCTTTTAGCCACATCTTGAGCGACTCGGAGATCGCCCAGGTGCTGACCTATATCCGGCAGTCCTGGGGGAATAGGGCCGCCTCCGTTGGCACTTTGGATGTTATGCAGAGTCGACTATGATCGATAGGAGTCTGGGCGGCAGAAGAAGACCGCGATTAGGGCTCTTGTTTTAAAAGCTCCTGATTAATTTCAGCAAGGTTTTTAGCCCCACAAAGCTGCATCGTCCGTCGCAACTCATCGTGCAGAATTTGAATCGCTCGGTGTGCACCAGCCTCACCGAAAGCGACGGCACCAAATAGAGTGGCACGGCCGATGAGTACGGCTTGCGCACCAGCGGCAAGTGCTTTGACGATATCGCTACCGCGACGAATGCCGCCGTCCATCCAGACAGGAATTTTTCCTTGCAGCGCGTGGCTAAGCGCGGGCAGTGCATCGAAAGTGGCGATGCCAGCGTCGAGCTGACGACCCCCGTGGTTGGAAACAACTACCGCATCGACACCCATTGCGGCAAGTCGCAAAGCGTCTGCGGGGTGGACCACGCCTTTAACGATCAATTGACGCGGCCAATGGTCCCTGATTTTTTGCAAAGCGTCCCAATCGAAACTCGCGTCATAGTTGCGTCCAACCGAAGAGGCAATAGCGGATGCCTGGGCAGGGGATGGGCGATTTGCAGCACTGCTTGGTGCTGATGATGAGATCTCTAACCCTCTTAAGTTCTCCATGACGGGCACGCCATTTTTGAGCATCTGAAGCGCCCAGGCGGGGTGCTGAGCAAAGTCCCACACGTTTTTGGCGGTAAAGCTAAAAGGCACTTTGAAGTCATTGCGAAAATCACGCTCACGCTTGCCGCCTACCGGAAGGTCGACGGTAATCATAAGGGCTTCGTAGTCGGCGGCTTGGGCGCGGCTGATCAATCCCGCAAGAAAAGATTTATTGCTCAGGATGTAGGCTTGAAACCAGTGTCGGCCGGGTGCCTGGTTTGCGATGGTTTCGATGGACACCGTCGCTGAGCTGGACAGCGAGTAAGGAATTCCCGCGGCGCTGGCCGCCTTGGCAATCGCGAGATCGGCCCCCGGGCGCCCGTAACCAAGCGCACCTGTGGGCGCAATAGCAAGCGGCAAAGCAGAACTTTTGCCCAGCAAGTGCGCCTGAGTGTCTACTATGGAAACATCTCGAAGAACCCTGGGCACCAGTCTCGCTTTCTGCAAAGCCGCGCAATTTTCTCGAAGAGTGATTTCGTCCTCAGCCCCGCCATCGAAAAAATCGAAAATGGCTTGTGGCAAGCGGGACTGCGCTGCTCTTCGTAAATCTTCAATAGAGAAAGCGCGACGGGCAGCCCGCTCCATTCGCTTCAATTCGGATCTGCTTTGATGGCAGCGGCTTTAATCACCCCATCCCAGCGCTCATAATCACGCTTGAGAAACGCCGCAAATTGCGCGGGAGTGTCGCCGATCACGACCGCCCCTAGTCTTTCCAGCTGCGCCCGCACCTCTGGCTTGGCCAAAGCCTTGCTCATCGCCTCATGCAAGGTATTAATGATGGCAACGGGTGTTTTTGTCGGAGCCAGCATCCCTACCCAGGGCGCAGTCTCTTCAAAACCTGGGAAGCCCGCCTCGGCCATGGTGGGTGTGTCAGGAAACGCGGGCAGACGCTTGGGCGTTCCGACCGCCAGCACATTGAGTCGCTTCGCGCTGACCTGATCGGCAATCCCGATGACAGGATAGAACATGAAATCCACCTGAGCGCCGATCACATCAAGCAAGGCGGGCCCATTCCCCTTGTAAGCAATGTGCAGCATTTTGCTTTTGAGCAAGGTACCGAGCAACTCACCGGCAAGATGTCCTGAGCCGCCATTGCCCGAAGAGGCGAAGCTGACGGCGGCGGGTTTCGAGCGCGCTTTTTTGAACAACTCGTCAATGGTTTTCAAAGGTGAGGTGTAGGCATTGACCGCCACTAGCGGCAAGTTGGCCGCGTTTGAGATCGGTGCGAAATCCGTCGTGGGGTTATAGCCAGCGCCGTCTCCCAGCAAAATCGGATTGACGTTCATGCCCAGTGATGAGAATAGCAAGGTGTAGCCGTCAGGGGACGCATTGCGGACTTCACGAGTGGCAATCATCGAGCTCGCCCCGGCCTTGTTTTCCACCACAACGGCTTGTCCAAGCGATGCGCTCATTTCTTTGGCGAGCACCCGGGCGATCACATCGGTGGGGCCGCCCGCTGCGAATCCGACCAAGAGACGAATGGGCTTGGTGGGGTAGGCGTCAGCGGCGTAGGTAAGGTTCGTCAACGCGAGGGCGCTTGCGAGGACTAAGGATTTGCGAAAGGCCGTAAGCATCTAAATCTCCATGGTTTTTCAAAAGTTCTTGTGGTTAGACAATCATGTGTTCAAGGCGCCCAACCCGGCTGACCTCAAAGCGCAACTGATCGCCAGGTTTGAGATAAAGTGGTGGCTTTCTGAACGCGCCGATGCCCGCAGGGGTGCCCGTCGCAATGACATCGCCAGGCTCGAGCGTCATGAACTGGGACAGATAAGCGATCAACGTGGCCACAGGAAAGAGCATATCCCGAGTATGACCGTGCTGCATCTGTGAGCCATTGAGCCAGCAAAACACCTCAAGGTTTTGTGGATCGGGGATTTCATCGGCGGTGACGAGCCAAGGCCCCATCGGCGCAAAGCAGTCCATGCTTTTGGCAAAGGTCGTTTGCGGTGGACTGATATCGAACTGAAATTCACGCGCACTGGCATCATTCAGGACGGTATAGCCCGCTACGTACTGAAGCGCATCTTCTTTGCAGACGTTCTTGGCATAGGCACCGATCACGACCGCCAGCTCGGCTTCAAAATCGAGCTTGCTCACCTCCGGGGGCAGTGGAATCGGTGTGCCCGGGGCGGCGACTGAAGAAGGTACCTTGAAAATAATGCGCGGTTTCTCAAAGGGGTCTACACCGGTTTCTTTGGCATGGTCAGCATAATTTCTGCCCACCCCAATAATTTTTCCAGGGCGGGGCACGGGCGCATATAACTTGATGTCATCAAGTTCGTAAAAAGTAGGTGGCTGGCCCAAACCAGCCTCGGCGAGGAGGCTTTGCTGCGTACCGAGTGCGACGGGTCCGGATTGCAACCAACGCATGATGCCACCCCTCGGTGCTTCGATACCCGCGAGAGCATTGCGCCGGGAGGCCTCGTGGGAAACAGGGAGGCTGCGCATCCAGTCGGTCAGGTCGAGAACACGATCGTCTCGGTTTGGCTCACTGAGCACAACGCCGGTGCGAACACCAGAGTCCGGCTTGCTTCGTGATCCTGCTGGACGCGGGGCCTCGGGGTGACCAGCCGCCGTTTTAAGATCGACACAGTAGGAAATCAGCTTCATGCCGATGCTGTATCAAAATAGCGGTTGGCCATCACTTGGCATCGTTTGATATAGCGGTGTTCATCCGGTCCATAGTCGGGAATGGCATTGTGGAGCGTTCCCATGTTGTCCCACATCAGCACGTCGCCCACACTCCAGCGATGTTTGTATTGAAATTGGGGCTGAAGCTGGTGTTGAAACAAGAAGTTGAGAATACGCGTGCTTTCATCCTTGGGTAGTTCGTTGATACACATGGCATAGCCCGGGTTGGCATACAACACGTTCTTTCCCGTAATGGGATGTTTTAGAAACACAGGATGACTGACCGGAGGTTTGCTGGCGCGTTGAGCCTCGGTTAAAGGGCCGCGGCCGCTGCCGGGTTTGGCGCGCATCATGTCCCAGAATTTGGCGAAATCATGGGTGATGGTGAGCCCTGAGAGTTGCGATTTGAGTGCATCGGGAAGAGCCTCATAGGCCCCGTGCATGTTGCAAAACTCGGTATTGCCGAGCGGCTCACCATTGCGATGCGGAATCTCGATGCCATACAAAATATTGGTGAAGGCAATGGTTCGGCTGTAGGACATGTCGGTATGCCAGTCTTGACCCGCATCGCTTAAGCCCATCGCATTACCTTCGGCGTCGCGCTTATTGGAAAGAATCATGACCTCGGGTAAACCAGGCTCTTGAAAGGCATTGGCGACATTGATTTCAAGCTTGCCGAAATTTTCGGCGAAGCTTTTTAGCTGTAGAGCGCTCAGGGATTGCTTGGGGTAGCTCAAGACGCCGTAGCGTCCAAGAGCCTGTTCCAGCGTCTTGAACTGCGTCGCTGTAATGGGCACGGAGAGATCTAGCCCTTCAACTCTGGCACCGAGGATTTTTCCGCTCTCAATGATATTCATTTAATTTTCCCGATGATGTGAACAAGACTCTTGCGCGTCAGCCGCGCATCTTCAGGGTTCCATTTTAAAAGAGGAATTGTTCTTAAAATAGTCTAGAAACATGAATATACTGTTCTCATTATGGAAACAAATAGGGAGGACTATGGATCGCTTGCGGGCTATTGAAATTTTCGCTGAAGTGGCTCGCGGCCGGAGTTTTACCGGGGCGGCCGTGCGACTTGGAATGGCCAAGGGCAATGTGACAAAACATGTGGCCTGGCTGGAGGCCTTACTCGGGGCGCAGTTACTTACCCGGTCGACTAAAAGCGTGAGCCTTACCGAAGCCGGTCAGCAACTTCTGGAAGGCGGCAAGGAGTTGCTAGAGCGCTTTGATGCCGTGGGTGAAGCCGTGCGCGGTGCCGTCAAGGCGCCCAAAGGATCCATCCGCATTGGCACGCCCCCTTCGTTTGGGGCGGTGCATCTCGTGCCCCTGATCACCCGGTTTTCGAATCAATATCCGGAAATTCAGTTCGAGTTGCAATTGGATGATGGTCGCCTCGATATTGCGGGCGAGGGCCTGGACATGTCGCTTCGTATTGCACCTGCCCTGAAAGATACCAGCTTGATTGCGCAGCGACTGGGGAGCGTGCCACAGTTACTGGTCGCCTCCCATGCCTATCTCGCAGCGCGAGGAGAGCCCAAGAACCTGGATGAGTTGTCGAAACACGACTGCCTCATTAATGCCTTGAAGGCGCCGACCAATTTTTGGAGCTTTGACGGAGAGAAACCGGTTCGCGTTTTTGGTCGGATGCGAAGCAATTTTGGCGAGTCCTTGCGACATGCAGCACTTTTAGGACACGGTATTTCCATGCACCCAAACTACATGGTCGATCACGACATCGCGGCCAAACGCCTTAAAGTTGTGCTACCGAAGCACCGGCCGACCGGATTAGATGTCTACGCTGTCTATCCAAGCCGACGCAACCTGCCCGGCCGGGTGCGATTACTTTTGGATTTTCTCATCGGTGAATTCAAGAACAATGCATCCTGGCAAATCAGCAGCAGACCTTCGCGCCTCGTGAGCAAAGCCAAGCGCTAATGCGCACCTCGCGTCGTAGCCCGTCTTCTCGAAGAGGTAGGGATTAACGGCTAAGTTAGCCACATGGGCAATGATGATGGTGTAGCCATCAGGTGCTGATTTTGCGACGTCTTGCATGGCCGGAACACCGCCACCGCCTCCTTTGTTATCCACGATCACCTGAACGCCCAGTTGTTTGCTGAGTTCGCTCGCGACAGCGCGGCTCACAATATCGGAGGTGCCCCCCGGCACAAAGGGGTTCACCAGCCGAATGGTGCGAGTCGGCCCGGGGGCTTGCGCCTGCGCAGGGGAAAGATTCGAGTTCATTCCAATCACCAGGCTTCCCAAGGTGATCTGTATGTGATGTCGGCGTTCAGGGGAACAGCGCATAAATCCAAACTTAAAAGAGGTTAGGGCTTCACAAACTTCAAAACAAAATCGTCCTTGGGTTGGGGTGGGTTCGGAGTGTTTTTGTCGCGTGGATCATTGGGGTTGCGTAAAAAACCGCCTTCGGCCACCAATTTGAATCCGACCGATTCGATTTCTTTGCGCAAGAACGCCTCTTCAATGCGATGCAGGGTTCCGGCTTCGGAAATTCCCGTGCCAGCGCGCCCGGCATGATCTGACACGACATAGATTCCTCCCGGTTTGAGCGCCTGAAAGATCGCGCGATTCATTGCCGTCCGATCAATCCCCATATGACCCAGGTCGTGATAGTTAAACATCAGGCTAGCGAAATCCAGCTTCTCGGCCATACCTTCAGGGATGGGCGCCTCAAACTTTTGCACGATCGCCACAATGGGTGCGGCGGAAGTGCCGCTGGTTTGCAGTCTTTGATGGCGCAGGGCCAGAGCCGCACTTGAAGGGACTCTTATCGGAGGTGCGGCCGCTTGTGCTACGGGCGCCGTGGCGCTAGTAGGATTGCTGTTGCCCTCGGCAGCAGCGGGTGGCGTCGCGTTGGGGTTCGGAGGCTGACTCTGTCCAAACACTTTGCCGCTGGGGCCAATGGCGCGCGCTAACAACTCCGTGGTATAACCGCCGCCGGCGCTAAGGTCGAGCGCAGTCATGCCGGGTTTCACACCAATGAACGCCAGCATCTTCTCGGGCATACGTCTTTGATCATTGGTGCGATCCGCCGGTGTACGGTCGGGCGCTGCGACGATGCCTCGAATCGTCTCGCTTGACAAGCCCGGCGTCAAACTCGAGCAGGCGTTAAGGGCCAGGATCGTGGAAGTGAACAATGAAGAGAAAATTAGTCTTGAATTCAATTTAAATGCCATGATTGACTTCTCCGGGGCCAGGTGGAATTTGAAGGTAGTAAAAGGTGGTATCGCACAAGCCACCCTCTGGCAGCAAAGCATAACCAGGAATCACGCCGCAGCGCTGCCAGCCGTTACGCTCGTAAAGTCGTTCCGCTTCGGCGCTAGCGGTATCCAACACGAGAAGCGTTTTACCGCAGTTGCGGGCCTCGCACTGGGCCGATTGGAGGAGTAGTGCTCCCGTGCCCATGCGACGCGCACGGCGATGGACCAGCATTTTGGAGAGGTCGGCGCGGTGGGCTTGATTCTCGGGTTGCGCCAAGATGAGTTGCACCGTGCCTACGATACCCGAGGCATCTTCGGCGACCAAGAGGGCACGTTCACCCTTGGCCACTCCATCGGCGACATGGCGCCAAAACGCCTCGGCTTTCTGGGCAGAAAGTGGTTGCATGAAGCTCACCGAGGCGCCGCCTTCAACGCAATCTTTCAAAACCTCCACGAGGCCGCGGATTTCTGAGTCATTGACAATTGGGTTTAGACGACGCACATGGAGCGTTTGCTGGATGGTCTCTTGGATCATGTTAAATCTTCATTGCGCTGCGAATACCGTTGTTTAGCTTGAACCACCTGGTCAAGGCTATCTTGTCGGCCGCCCTCGCTCATCGATCACTGTTTCGCCGTCTTCTTTCCTGAACAGGCCTAGTCCTTCCGTCGGTAAAAGTTTCAGCACCCGCTCGGAAGGTCGACACAGCAGGGTTCCCAGGGGCGTGATCACAATGGGTCGATTGATCAGGATGGGGTGCGCCAGCATTTGTTCGATGAGTTGCTCATCGGTCCAGTGCGGACTCACCAAGTTTAGCTCGTCATAGGGAGTGCCTTTCTCGCGAAGCAACGCGCGCGGAGATATTCCCATGGCTGCGATGAGTCCGGTCAGAACCTCTCGCGACGGAGGCGTGACCAAGTACTCGATCACCTCGGGCTCAACGCCGGCGTGCCGAATCAAAGCAAGCGTGTTTCGAGAGGTGCCACATTCGGGGTTGTGATAGATAATGATTTGCGGTGTCTTTACATTCATGACAATTCCTGAAGCAAGGGGGCCGGTGCGAAACATGTATTCATGATTATTGATCTGAATGTCAATCTGCGACGATTTTTGGGCCATTATAAAGTTGAAACTCAACAAACATTACGAACCATTGACCGTCCCGATGACTGATCACGACTTACCCAAACTGATTGAAACGCCTCCTGGAAAGTATCGCCATTACAAGGGAGGCTTATACGAGGTGGTCGGCACCGTGCGACATAGCGAGACTTTGCTGGCGATGACACTTTACCGTGCCTTATACGGGGAGAAAGGCCTGTGGGTGAGGCCCTCCGAAATGTTCAACGAGCATCTGATGATCGACGGAGTTTTAATACCTCGATTCACAAAACTTTAGAAAGTTTCTCCTGACCGATGTGAACTTTGTCACTGCCGGATCCGCGAGGAGTGATGATCAGCACCGAAATTGGGCGCGATAGGCACTAGCATCTCGCTTTTCCTCAGGCCATTGTCGCCAAGAGGTGTTGCTATTTTCGCCTGGTGGTTTGACCATGACCCATTCGACCCTGATAAAGAGAGTCCTGCGACTCTC
Organism: Betaproteobacteria bacterium; assembly: GCA_043760705.1. Taxonomy (GTDB): domain Bacteria; phylum Pseudomonadota; class Gammaproteobacteria; order Burkholderiales; family Burkholderiaceae_E; genus JAPOKJ01. The sequence continues at coordinate 2,235 of JAYUOT010000361.1, read as the reverse complement.
GATGACAAGCTTATTTGCGGCTGGGCTGCTCAGCGCTTGCGGTACGGCCACAAACGATCCAGTGGTTGTTGCTGCTGATCTTAAGGGCACCGAGTTGGTGCTTTATAAAGGCCAGAATTATCCCGCACGGAAGCAAGTGTTGAGCGGTTTACAAGCTTATACCAGCACCATTTCAGTCGCTCAGGGAGCCAGCGCAAAGTTTCATATTTCAGATGCCTCCGGTAGTGCGAGCAAGGCTCGCAACGCTGCGGCTAGCGTCTATCGCATTGGATTGTCAGAGGAACTCGTTGCCTCAGCCACAGTTTCCACCAAAAAACAATCGGTTCCAGCCAATGCCTGGAAGGCCTGTTGCAATTGGCCGGTAAGCTGGCAGTTACCCGTTGCAGCCACCTGGAAAAGTGGCTTGTATCGCGCCGATTTTGCCGTTGGAACCTCTTTGTCGAGTGTGTACTTCGTCGTCAAGAGCGCCACTCCCGGAACACTCTCCAAAAGCGTATTCCAGATACCTTTCCATACCTCCCAGGCGTACAACAACTGGGGAGATAAAAGCCTCTACGAATTTAATTCCAGTGGCAGCGTGAAAGCGGATCGAGTTTCAATGTATCGACCCGATAGGGCGATGGATGGTGAAGTGTATCGATGGATTTGGCCCTTTATCCAATGGGCGGAAAAGTCCAATATTGCGCTGGAGTACATCGCCAGTACCGACATGGATCAAGGTGCCTCGCCTTTGTCCGCCTACCGTCTTTTTGTCACAGTAGGTCATGACGAGTATTGGTCTGCCAGCATGCGAAGCAATTACGATGCGTTCATCGCTCGCGGCGGAAATGCAGCGATATTCTCCGGCAACACCATGTGGTGGAAGACCGATAACATCGTGGACAGCGTTGGCCGAAGTGGTGGCTTGATGGTCGCGACAAAGCTGCAAGGCTCAAGCACCGGAAACTGGTATGAAAGCAATCCCGAAGGCAAGAGTATCGGGGCGAGCTTTTTACGTGGCGGTTATGTAGACGAGATCGCTAATCCTGGCGCCACCAATACCGGTTACAAGGTGATCGATGCCAGCCATTGGGTGTATGCCGGCACGGGGCTTGCACAAGGTGCGAGCTTTGGTCACGAGCAACGAGTCCTGCGCTACGAAGTGGATGGCGTGGACTTCAAGTACGACGCACAAAATATTCCGCGCCCCACCACGGGCGATACCGTCAATGCCAATGCAAATATCCTGGGCCTTGTTGCCTTGACCGGCTGGACCGGAAACAGTAGCGCCTTGCGCCCTTCAAGCGCGGTGCAACTAAGCGGTGTTTCTGGTGCTTGGGGGGCCATGACTCTGTCCAAGCCCAATGGCTGGGTTTTTAATGGCGGCACGACGGACTGGGCTCGAGGCTTGGAGCCCTGCATCGCCTCCGGCAATACGGCACCGATTTGCAAAATGACCAAGAACGTCATCGATACCTTGGGTGGGACGACTCCGGTGCCAGCTCCAACACCGACACCGACACCGACACCGACACCTCAGCCTGGAGTTGATGCAGAAATTGTCAGTGTGCAGACCTATTCGGCAGTGAACTCATTGGGCGGCCTGCGCTACCTTTTTAGTCTGGATGCCACGCTGAGCGGTGAATGGATCAAGATCGGCAATGCCTTTTACGGGCTCACCGTGGCGCGCACGGGCTCCTCACCGGTGCTCCGCTATTCTTATGTCCAAGCGGACGGCAAGAAGCGCTATGTATTTTCGACGGACCCCAAGCTCGGCGGTGGCTGGATCAGTGAAGGTGCCGCATTTCATGCCTATTCGAGCCAGCTATATGGAACGGTTGCCGTGTACGAGCACTACAGAACCTTGCCAGACGGTTGGCATTTTACTTACGGTGTATCAAGCACTCCTGCGAGCGGATGGCAACTGAGCGGTTATGCTTTCTCGGTGCCCGCCTCGAATTTGCAATAATTGGCCTCAGCATCCAAGGGGCTGCCCGGTAACCCCCCACCTGCTAAATAGCAGGTGGTCAAATTCGGCCACAGCACCTCGGCGTATCTCTTGAACTTCAGGCTTGGTCGACAAAGATTTCAACGATCATTACGATTGTTGTGCATACTATGTGTTAACGGCTACGAGGAAGAGCACAAATATGGCGATTAGGGTGCGGTTTAGTGATGACCTTACGGTGACTAGACGGGCAAGTCGCCCTGATTGGTGTTGGTGAGTGAGAAGTTGTCGGCGTTGTCAGCGCATTG
>JAYUOT010000360.1:0-4971 GCA_043760705.1 Betaproteobacteria bacterium | reverse complement strand
GAATTTGTCCCGATAGCGCGAGGCGCAGTGTATTGGCGCGGCCTCGAGTAAGGTGCTGCTCGTCGCGCGTGACACGATAACTTGGACACATCGTGCCTGCGTCAAACTTGCGGCAATGGCCATTGTTATTGCACATCTCAAGAGCTTTTGCGAAACCTTGCGAGGGGTCCCCGCCACTGCCCGCCTTACCCACCGCCCCGGTCACGGCATCGGCCTGCACATTCCAAGTGGACCAATCCAAGCCTGTCGTCATCGCACTCGCCTGATAGCCTGGCTTAAAACGAAATAGAGCCGCTTCATCCATGCGCGGCGCTCGCACAATCTTGCCTGGATTCATCATGCCCTTAGGATCAAATAAATCCTTGACCTCTTCAAAAGCGTGATTCAGGCGCTCACCAAATTGCCAGCGCACCCATTCACTGCGGGCCAGACCGTCACCGTGCTCGCCCGAGTAAGCGCCCTTGTGTTTACGTACCAAGGCGGAGGCCTCTTCGGCAATCGCACGCATCTTGGTCGCACCGCCTTGCGCACCGGATTGACGCATATCCAAAATAGGCCGCACATGCAGGGTACCGACCGAGGCATGCGCATACCAGGTGCCGCGCGTACCATGCTTTTCAAAAACTTCGGTGAGCGACTGGGTGTACTCGGCAAGATGTTCAAGCGGTACCGCGCAGTCTTCAATAAAACTCACGGGCTTGCCATCACCGCGCAGGGACATCATGATGTTCAGGCCCGCCTTGCGAACCTCCCAAAGCTCCTTTTGACGCGAGGCGTCGATCATTTCCACAACCGTACCTGGCAGACCGAGATCGCCCATCAGCTCGCCCAGGGCCTTCATTTTTTGTTGCAATACGACCAGATCGTCCCCCGCAAACTCCACCAAAAGAATGGCTTCTGGCGTTGGCAGGAGGGGGTTCACCAGCGCGCGCTCCATCGTGCACAGGAAGGCCGGGTTTTGACGAGCCAAATCAATCATGATGCGGTCCACCAACTCAACCGCCACCGGGCCTAACTTGACGATGTGCTGAGCACTATCCATGGCTCGATAAAAGCTCTCAAAGTTTACAACGGCGAGTAGCTTCTTCGTGGGCAAAGGCGCGAGCTTTAAATGCAAGCGTCGAAAAAGTGCCAGGGTACCTTCTGAACCCACCAAAAGGTGCGACAAATTCACAGAGTTGTCAGCCGTATAGGGCCGCTCAGACATTGGGTGAAACACATCCAGGTTGTAGCCCCCGACCCGGCGCAAGACACGCGGCCAGACCCGTTCAATCTCGTCTTTTTCGCGCTCACCGATTTCAAACAGGCGCGATACTAATTCTGCCGTTCTCGTGCTCGCCATCGGGCGAACCACATGGGCACCAAAGGCGCCAAAATACTCTTGGGTACCATCGGCAAGCACCGCGTCGATGCCCAGAACATTGTGCACCATGTTGCCATAGGCGAGCGAGCGCGAGCCGCAAGAATTATTACCGGCCATGCCGCCGAGTGTAGCTTGAGCGGAGGTGGAGACATCCACCGGATACCAAAGACCGTGAGGCTTTAGGTAGGCATTGAGCTGATCTAAAACCACGCCGGGCTGTACCTCGACGGTTTGAAGGTGCGGGTCGAAATGAATAATCTTATTGAGGTACTTGCTCTGGTCAATGACCAAGGCTTCACCCACCGTTTGCCCGCATTGACTCGTCCCACCGCCTCTGGGCAAGACTGGTACACCCATCTCATTAGCGAGATCTAAGGTAGCCAGTACATCGGTTTCATCGCGAGGCACCACGACACCGATGGGCTCAATTTGATAGATCGAAGCATCCGTAGAATAACGTCCGCGCGAGGCTGCATCAAACAAAACGTCGCCTTTCAGAACCCGACGCAGGCGAGTCGCAATGCGGCTGCGCTCCAGCGACGGGGAAGACTGGGCGTTCAGTAGATGGGAAGCTAGTGAGGCATTCATAGTGAGGCATTCATAGTGAGGTATTTATTACGGGCCATTGATAAGGGGTCACTCATGACCAGGAGTTCATGACGGGGCATTCGAATTTTGCGGTTAGTAGCCGAGCATTGAGTCTCGGGATACGATCAGTTTATTTTTTATGCCGCTTTTAATGCGGCATCGGCACGCAGCAAGTCCATCACCGCGTCCCGCTTATTGCGCAAGTGCTGTTCGAGCAGACGACGCAAGCCCGCACCATCTCGTGCGCTGAGTGCGTCCATCATTTGCTGATGTTCAACCATGGCCTTATCCCACTTGTCACGATTAAAATTGGAGCGAAAACGAAGCGCTTGAATTCTAAGATTGATAGCGTCATAGGTCTCGGCAAGCACAGGATTTCCCGCGGCCCGATTCATCGCTTCGTGAATGGCCTTGTTACATTGGTAGTAGAGCGGCAGATCGGTACGCGCGTGAGCAGCAAGCATCTCGAAGTGCAAGGCCTTGATTTCGTTGAGGGTTACGGCGTCACAACGTTGTGCGGCCAGTTCACCCGACAGACCTTCCAAGCCACTCATCAGCTCGAACAAATGCAAAACAGTATCCGCATTGAGAGCCGCAACAACAGCGCCGCGGTTGGGCACCAGATCCACAAGTTTTTCGGTGGCAAGCATCTTGATGGCCTCACGCAGGGGTGTGCGCGAAACCTGGAGCTGTCCGCAAAGCACGCGCTCATTGAGCTTCGATCCAGCCTGCAATTGACCCTCGGTAATCATTCTGCGTAGGCGATCAGCCACTTCCTCATGGAGAGGCTTTCGTTCAATAAAATTGTTTTGCATACAAAATACTCATCGAAAACGGGTTGACTTGAGTCATTTTTGCATACAAAATACAAAATATCAATAACACTCTTAAACTTGGGTTTTCGACCCAAAGCCCGAACGGCTTTCCAAATCTACTTTAATTCCCGGGACACCGTATGAAACTTTCAGGCAACCTCAGCCTAAATTCACACCCATCAGGCCGCCATTTTTTGCAGATCCCCGGCCCCACCAATGTGCCAGATCGCGTGCTGCGCGCCATGGACTATGCGACGATTGATCATCGCGGCCCCGAGTTTGCAGCTCTCGGAAAATCAGTACTCAGCGGCATGAAAAAAATCTACCAAACCCAGAGTCACGTCGTGATTTATCCGGCCTCGGGTACGGGTGCTTGGGAGGCGGCCTTAGTCAACACGCTATCGCCTGGCGACACCGTACTGATGTACGAGACGGGTCAATTCGCAAGCCTTTGGCAAAAGCTCGCGAACCGTCTTGGCCTAAAGACAGACTTCATCGAAAGTAATTGGCGTCATGGCACCGATCCTGTCGCCATTGAAGCCAAACTTCGTGCGGATTCCCAGCATCAAATTAAAGCAGTCTGTGTTGTACATAACGAGACCTCGACGGGTGTGACCAGCCGCATCGCCGATGTCCGTCAAGCCATCGATGCCGCCAAACATCCAGCACTGCTCTTGGTCGACACCATCTCGTCTTTAGGCTCGGTCGATTATCGACATGATGAATGGGGTGTCGACGTGACCATCGCGGGCTCTCAAAAGGGTCTGATGCTTCCGCCAGGTCTGTCTTTTAACGCCATTAGCGCGAAGGCCTTGGAGGCTAGTAAGACGGCTCGCCTGCCACGCGCTTATTGGGCTTGGGAAGAGATGATCGCCAGTAACGCGACAGGCTATTTCCCCTACACCCCCGCCACCAATTTGCTTTACGGCCTGCACGAGGCCATTGCGATGCTGATGGAAGAAGGCCTTGACAAGGTATTTGCACGTCACCAGCGTCACGCCGCAGCAACCCGCGCGGCAGCCAAGGGATGGGGCCTTGAAATCCTTTGTGAAAATCCTGCCGAATATAGTCCTGCGCTGACCGCCATCATGACTCCGGCCGGGCATAGTGCAAATGCCCTGCGCAAAATTATTCTCGAAAACTTCAACATGTCACTCGGACAGGGTTTAGGGAAAGTGACCGACAAAATTTTCCGTATTGGCCACTTGGGCGACTTTAATGATTTAACCTTGATGGGGACAGTAGCTGGCGTGGAGATGGGCCTGAAACTGGCCGCGATCCCCTATCAAAAAGGCGGCGTCAATGCGGCCATGGATAGTTTGAGTAGCGTAACACCTGGTCACCTTGCAAAAGCCGCATAATGACCACTCCATTCCACCCAACAATTAAAAACTCTCGGAGACTTTAGATGCCTACCCCATACCGCTCACTTTCTTTGCTTGCGCTTAACCTAATGCTTGCAAGCGGGCTGGGTCTGAGTCTCAGTACAGCACAGGCTCAAGCGCAAGCTTGGCCTAGTAAGCCCATCCGACTCATCGTGGGCTTTCCGCCTGGCGGCGGCACCGACATTATTGCCCGCGAAATGGCCCCAAAGCTGTCCGAAATTTTAGGCGCTCAAGTGGTCATCGAAAACAAGGCAGGTGCATCGGGCGCGATTGGTGCCGAACTGGTGGCCAAGTCGGCGCCAGACGGCTATACGCTGGTGATGGGCCATGCTATTCCCAATGCCATTGCTCCCAACGTGCTCACGAAAATCGGCTATAACGCCGCCACCGATTTCACTGCAATTACTTATATTGGTTTCGTGCCAAATGTTTTAGTGGTTCACCCCTCGGTGCCTGCACAAACTGTCGCGGAGCTCATTGCTCTGGCCAAAAAGCAGCCGGGTGTTCTGACCTTCGCGTCCTCTGGGATTGGCAGCTCGCAGCATTTGGCGGGCGCACTTTTTAGCCAGATTACCGACGTGAAAATGAACCATATCCCCTACAAAGGCAGTGGTCAGGCAGTGATTGATCTGCTCGCCGGTCAGGTGACCATGAACTTCGACACCATGCCTCCCGTGCTGCCTCATATCAAATCCGGCAAGCTGCGCCCCCTGGCCATCTCCACAGAGAAGCGCATGCCCCAGTTGCCCAATGTTCCAACCTTTGCCGAAGCGGGTATCAAAGGCTTTGACGTCACGAATTGGTATGGCGTACTCGGCCC
>JAYUOT010000359.1:0-11416 GCA_043760705.1 Betaproteobacteria bacterium | reverse complement strand
CCTAATCGAATGGCAGGAAGGAGCCTGGCTAAACCTTGGGGATCGTGACCATCGCTCGTCGTGCCGGGGTTCGGCACAGGTGACGAATCAGCGCGAGGAGATCTCCACCCGCGTTGGGGATTTTGTGATCGCCAGGCCGGGCTTCATCGGTGATCAGGCAAGCTTGGAGTGGACCTATCAACTCAGTGTTGTTGTGGATGACGAAGAGTCGGGTGTGACCCATGTTGTACGCGGCATGGACCTCTTGGAGTCGACGAGTCGCCAAATTTACTTGCAAACTCTACTCGGCTATCGACCATTACAGTACTGGCATTGCCCTTTGGTGCTGGCGCCCCATGGGCAAAAATTATCCAAGCAAAACGGAGCTCAAGCGATCAATGCGGAGAGGGCCCTGCCGACGCTGAATCAGGCCTTAATAGACCTTGGGTTAACAGGGTTCTCAAGTCGCCGATTGGCTAAGATGAGCCTAACGCAGTTTTGGGAGTCTGCGTTTGGCTTGTGGCGCGAACAGAGGCTCACCGCGCCAACCTGATTGGCAGAAGCCTAATTTACCAGCGCTTCCCTAGCGAGGTGAGTCACACTGTGGTGACTCACACTAGCGCTTGCCACCCAACAAGGCAGCGACCGGAGCATTGGAGCGACGAACACCCGTAATGGGTCTTGCCGCCACTGCCGCCACCGCGACTGCAGCTTCAGCATTGGGCTGGTTGCCAGCCTGTTCACTGTCGTAAGGTTTATAGAAAAATGGATCGTTCGAAAAGCCACTCGCATTGGTTTGTCGCGCATGAGATTGACGAGGCTCGCGCACTTCACGTTCACGGACTCTTGGTTCTCTGAGCGCGCGTTCGGCGGGTGGCGCCTTGGGCGGTGGCGCAACTTCCAGAGATTCAATCAACAACTTGCTCTTGGTCAGCTTCTCGATATCGGCCAATAGACGCCCATCTTCGGAGGACATGATCGACAAAGCCATGCCGCTCGCCCCGGCTCGGCCGGTGCGGCCTATACGGTGAACGTAATCTTCCGGTGAATAGGGCAAATCGTAATTGATGACTGCGGGCAACTCAGCAATATCCAGACCTCGGGCCGCTACATCGGTGGCCACCAGCACGCGAATCTTGCCGCTCTTGAAATTATCCAGGGTAACGAGGCGATCTTGTTGGGATTTGTCGCCGTGAATAGCTTCGGCATTCATCCCTAACATTTGCAAATGCCGCGCCAAGCGCCCACAGCCAATCTTAGTGTTCGAGAAAACGATCACTTGGCTCAAGGCATGCTTTTCAATCAAGACGGCCACCGCATTGCGCTTGGCATCCGCCGTGGCAACTTTGTAAACAATTTGCTGTACGTTTTCAGCAGTGGCGTTACGACGCGCCACTTCGATTGTGATCGGATCAGTGAGAAAGGTGCCGGCCAGCCGACGGATTTCATTTGAGAAAGTGGCCGAGAACAATAGGCTTTGCCGCTTCACCGGCAAGGCGCGAACGATGCGTTGAAGATCAGGCAAGAAGCCCATATCCAGCATGCGGTCGGCTTCATCGAGTACCAGCACTTCAACCTGATTCAGACTGACCGTCTTCTGCTCCATATGGTCGAGCAAACGGCCAGGCGTTGCCACCAGCACTTCGCACCCCATCCGCAGCGCCGCCATTTGCGGCTTGATATCAACACCGCCAAAAACGACTGCACACTTTAATGGTGTGTGCTTCGAGTAGTCGCGCATGTTTTCAAAGATTTGGTCCGCAAGCTCGCGGGTGGGCGCCAAAATCAGTGCGCGCACTGGATGGCGAGCAGGCGAGGTGCTCGTACTGGCATGGGGCATGAGTCGCTGCAAGAGCGGCAAACCAAAACCAGCGGTCTTACCGGTACCGGTTTGGGCGGCACCCATAACGTCGCGGCCTTGCAAAACCACTGGGATGGCTTCGGCTTGAATGGGAGTGGGTATTTGGTAACCCATCTCGGTGATGGCTCTGAGGATCGAATCACTCAGGCCAAAATCTTGGAATGTCGTGGTCAAAGAAATCTTTAAAAATCAATTCAAGGGCGGATTTTAGGGTCTTTTCGCCGTCTTGAGGTAAAACGGCCGAAGCTTTCTTTGCTTTTACAGGCAATTTCTACGAATTTATTGGAGTTTGACCTGTATTTAAGGTCAAAACCACAATATTCTGCTCGAAAATGTCACTTATCTTTTTCGGCGGACCCAATTCCTTGCGCTCTGCACGATTGAAGTACTGGATATACAATCAGTGCTTTTACAGTCCTAAAGTCAGGCGCCGTTTGGAACCCTTGAAACCATCACCCCTTGCGCTTCTTCCCCCCACGCTTTGCTTTTTGGATGTTGAAACCACAGGTTCATCCGCGCAAAAAGGCCGAGTCACCGAGGTCGGAATAATTCGCGTCGAACATTGGGCGACGGACAATCCCAAGTTCACACGCTGGTCTAGCCTGATCAATCCAGAGCAAAGCATTCCAATGGAGATTCAGGCACTCACCGGTATTACTCCCAGTATGGTGCGGGACGCACCGGTGTTTTCAGAGGTCAGTGAGAAAATCGCGAGGCTTTGCGCCGACGCAATTTTCGTCGCCCACTCAGCACGCTTTGATTACGGGTTTATCAAAGCTGAGATGGAACGCAGCGAGCGAGCTTTTCATGCCAAGACACTATGTACCGTGCGCCTCTCGCAAGCGATGTTTCCGGATCGCAGCCCGCACTCCTTGGATGCCGTGATCAGCCGCCACAAGTTGATATGTACCCAGCGCCACCGAGCCCTGGGCGACGCTGAAGTGCTGTGGGAGTTTCTCAAGGTGCTGATGCGAGAGGAGTCTCACGACGAGCTCAGCATGGCCATGAAGAAAATTATGCGCCACCCCAGTCTGCCCGCCCATTTACCGACCGATCAGCTTGAGCGCATCCCGAAAACACCAGGGGTCTATAAATTCTTCGGGCTTAATCAACACCCGCTCTACATCGGAAAAAGTATTCATTTGCGAGATCGCGTGAGCGAGCATTTTTGTGTGGATCATCGCTCCGAACGGGGCATGCGATTGGCCAGTGAAATTCGCCGCATTGAATGGGAGCAAACGGCAGGAGATTTCGGGGCACGTCTGCGTGAAATTGAATTGATCAGAACCGAAATGCCCGCCCACAACGTTGCGCTTCGCAAACGCACGCAAACGATGTGGATCAGCGTTGATGCACACTGCGCGCGCGTGATGTTCTACCCTTGCAATCAAGCTTTGCCACAAGCTGAGGAGAACACTGAACCCGAGACCTACTTTGGTCCCTTTTCGTCCAAGGCGAGTGTCAAGCATCACATGACTGAACTCGCACGCAAAGAACAATTTTGTTTGAAGACACTTGGCTTTGAAAAAATCTCTAAAGCAGATCATCTGGCCGACCCACCCCGCCCTTGCTTTAATTTTCAAATTCAAAAGTGCCTGGGTGCCTGTTGCGGGAAAGAAGCTTTACCCCTACTCGCGGCGAGACTCAAGCTAGCCTTAGAGCCCAAACGCCGCCCAGCATGGATCTGGGACGAGGTGAAAATTATTGAAGCGGCAACCGACTACCACTGCCCGAGAGTCCATCGCTTTAAGGACTGGCAATGGCTAGGCAGCAGCGCCGAGGAAGCTGACGGCTCTACCACAAAAGTTGAAGCGGGCGACGACTGGGGCACTCATCCAGACACTGGCTTCGATATCAATGTGTACCATCTCGTGCTCCCCCTGCTCAAAGGTGCGATGCAAAACGCCACATCGTCCACCGTCGCTACGGAGTGCGAGCCGGAGACTAGGTCGAGCTCAACCAGCAGTCCACGGTCCGATCAGGCCATATTAAGGCTTGAACTCACAAGCGACGGCCTGTAAGACTTCCCCACCCGTCGTCTGCATAAATGCAGCCAATCCAGAAAGCTCCAGTCTTTGCCCCTTGGCGAGCGCAACCTTCATTTGACCGGACTTGCCGTCCAGCTTTAAGAACTCACGAGCCACTCGGTCATGGCCCAATAGTTCACCGCGATTTTCTCCTGCACTCACCTTGGTCTTTAGTGCATTCTCAAAAAGCACGAGATGCAATTGCGCACTCTGATCGCTTGCGGAATTGTAGAAAAGGTGCAGCTCACCGTCCAGCTTGCCCGCTTTGGCATCAATCTCGATTTGGGCTCGCGCAGGCTTGTCATTGATTTGCTTCACCGCCTGTAAAAACGCGCTCGACGAGTCCCAGTTCCGAAAATCTCGGCCGGCCAGCACGACTTGGGGCGTATACACACCTGAAACACCGCGCTGGCGAGCGTAGGCATATTGCCGCTGGGTATGTGCGGCTTTGGCAAAAGGATCTTTCCAACCAATGTAATCCCAGTAATCAACATGCAGGGATAAGCCTACCGCCAATAACTTTTGGCTGGGCACTTGCACCAAGGCACTGAGCCATCGATCAGCGGGGGGACAGGAGCTACAGCCCTCCGAAGTAAAAACCTCCACCAGCGCTTGAGTCTGCGTCGGGCTCACCGCCTTACAGCTCATGACCTGAGCGTTTACGACGACCGGTACGGCGGCAAAAAAAACCGCCAAACTCAGCGCAAATCGAATCGAGACCAGGTGCCTCGGCCTTAATGTGCTCATGTCCTTCTCGCTCAAGAGTACCCCTGTGCAAACTGAGGTTTACAGCAAGTCGGTCAGCGCTCGAAGGTGAACCTTACAAGACTTGAATCGTAGAGTCGATGAGTGCACGGGCAATGCTGAGACGGGGTGGAAGTTGGGGCAAATTTTCTGGCAAATACCAATGCGCCTCAGCAATTTCGTTGAGATCCGGACTCAGCTCACCAGATACCCAATGCGCTCGAAAGGCAATCATCAAGGAATTCGGGAAGGGCCAGCTTTGGCTTGCGAAATATTCAAGACGATCAACCTCGACACCGACCTCTTCACGAACTTCACGCACGACAGCCTGTTCGATGGACTCGCCCGCCTCCAGAAATCCCGCCAAAGCACTAAACCGACCTGGCGGGAAATTCACTCCTCGAGCCAGTAGCAACTCGCGCCCCTTGCACACCAAGACCATCATGGCAGGAGAAATTCGTGGGTAAACCGTCAGCTTGCAGGCCGGGCAGCGCTTGGCGCGCTCACCGGGAGCGATGGTCGTCGGCGTGCCACAGGTGCCGCAAAATCGATGAGTGCGGTCCCACTCCAGCACCTGAACCGCCCGCATGGCTAGCGCTAGCGACAAGTCATCCAAGACACCAAACCAAGAGCGTAAGCCGCCCACTCGCCAGGGATTCGTCAACGCCGTCGGCGCAAAATCGTCCGCAAGTCCCACTGCAAAATGGGGGCGACCCTCCAAGGTACCCAAGGAGTGCACACGCTCCGCGTGAAAGCCGGCATCTCGATAGCGACTCCAAGGGAAAACCTCGGGCAATTCGCTCAGGTTGATATACTGATCTTGGTGGAATAAATGGACTAGCGAATCCGGCTCAAAAGTGAGATCGAGACGAGGTTCGAAATGATTGGGGCTCAGCAACATAGGTGGTGTGCGATTCATTAGAAGGATCCAAAAACCAGCTTACCATGACACCGGCTGGGCTAGGTACGTAAGAGTATCTATGGAATGGCGCCCCGGTACGAGCGGCCACAACACCTTGATCAGTGTGGTGAGACGTGAGTCCTCCACTCGGCAAGTGATCACCCGGCTCAAACTTCCTTTGGCGAGATCCATCGGTTGGAACTGGCTCAAAACTTTTTGTGCAAACCCACGCGCAGCTCCATTCATTTCCGCGATATAATAAAAGTAACCATTTGGTACATTGATGGGCAAACCTTGGATCTGTTTACTGGGGTTCTCCCTGATTTCATTCTTGTGCCTGTGAACTCTTGCCGTTGGATACCTCGCCACCAGGGTTCGCCCACCATCGGGCGTCACAAGGAATCGGTCATGCTCGACACCTTTATCACGCGCTACTGTAAATGGCTGGACTATTTTGCCGCGATCGCCTTGGCGGTGATGGTCGTTTTGGTGTTTGGCAACGTTGTGTTGCGCTATGGCTTTAACTCTGGTCTGAGCGTCTCCGAAGAACTATCGCGCTGGCTATTTGTTTGGGTAACCTTCCTGGGTGCAGTGGCCGCCCTGAAAGATCGCGCTCACCTCGGCACTGATATGCTGGTCGGGCGACTCGGCCCCTTCGGAAAGCGCGTTTGTCTCGCGGCGGCTTACGTACTCATGCTTTTTTGCTGCGTCCTTTTGTACAAAGGGTCGTTTGATCAAGTCAAGATCAACTGGACGAGCACAAGCGCCGCCATGGAAGTCTCCATGGCCTGGTTCTACGCGCCAGGCATGGCTTTCGCCCTACTGGGTGGGCTCATTATTTTGCGTGAGCTATGGAAACTCCTGAGCGGGCAGGTGCGAAATGAAGACCTTCAAATGACCCAGGAATCCGAAGAAGCGGCTGAGGCGAGCCACCTATGACCATCGCAGTCTTTCTCGGTTCCCTCCTGGGTGCCATGGCTCTGGGCATTCCAATTGCATTTTCTCTCTTGCTGTGCGGCGCTGCCTTGATGTGGCATCTCGACATGTTCGACGCCCAAATTCTAGCTCAAAACGTAGTCAATGGCGCGGACAGTTTTCCACTTCTAGCGGTACCTTTTTTCATGTTGGCCGGCGAGCTGATGAATGCCGGTGGCTTATCAAAACGGATTGTTAGTTTCGCCATGGCCTTGGTCGGGCACATTAAGGGTGGCCTGGGCTACGTGACCATTATCGCGGCCTGCATCATGGCAGCCTTGTCGGGCTCGGCTGTTGCCGACGCGGCCGCGCTCGCCTCTTTGCTATTACCGATGATGGTTGCTGCAGGTCACGACAAGGGGCGCTCAGCGGGCTTAATTGCCTCGGCCGGCATTATTGCGCCAGTGATTCCCCCGTCGATTGGGTTTGTGATCTTTGGGGTCGCTGCCAACGTTTCAATTTCCAAACTTTTCTTGGCGGGAATCGTTCCTGGACTCTTGTTGGGGCTTTCGCTCTGGGTCACGTGGTGGTACTTGGCACGCAAGGAAGTCACTACCACGCCGCCCAGAAAGTCCAAGGCCGAAGTGATGCTGGCGTTGCGCGAAGCCACCTGGGCCCTCGTGCTGCCGTTGATCGTGATTTTCGGTCTCAAGTTCGGAGTCTTTACACCGACCGAAGCGGCTGTGGTCGCCGCCGTTTATGCGCTTGTCGTATCAACGCTTGTTTACCGAACACTCAACTTTAAAGAACTCGTGCCACTTTTTGTTGCGGCTGCGCGTACGAGTGCCGTCGTGATGTTTCTCGTGGCTGCGGCCATGGTCTCCGCTTGGTTGATCACGGTTGCACAACTTCCGCAACAAGTCGTCACCCTCTTGCAACCGCTCCTCGACAGTCCCAAGTTGCTACTGGTGGCGATCATGATCTTAGTGATGGTCGTAGGTACGGCGCTGGACATGACTCCAACCATTTTGCTACTCACACCCGTACTGATGCCTGTGGTGAGGGCGGCTGGCATCGACCCCGTCTATTTCGGAGTGTTGTTTATCATTAATAACGCCATTGGCCTGATCACACCACCCGTGGGCACCGTGCTCAACACCGTGGCGGGTGTCGGAAAAGTGTCCATGGATGAAGTCACCCGGGGCGTGATGCCTTTCATGATGGCGCAGTTCCTCGTGATGTTTTTGATGGTCTTGTTCCCGGATCTTGTCATGGTGCCCGCGCGTTGGTTCTACTAGGAGCGCGGGTGGTTTGAGTGCCAAATGGGGTGTTCCAGTTTAATTTTGTATTTCCGAAGAAAGAAACTTTAAGGAGTCTTTTTATGAAACGATTAATGATTAAGGCAAGCGTCGCGACGCTGGTCCTGGCTAGTTTCGGCCGAGCGCAAGCGGCCGACATTAAAGAACGTACGATTAAATTCGCCACGCAAAACCCCAAGGGCCATCCACTAGTGATCGGCATGGAGAAGTTCGCGGAAGTGGTTGCGGCCAAATCCGGCGGCAAGATCAAGGTTAATCTGTTCCCGGGAGGCGTGCTTGGAGGTGATGCACCGACCGTTTCTGCTATGCAAGGTGGCACGATTGACATGGCTACCATGAATTCAGGCATTTTGGCGAGTCAGGTGAAAGAGTTTGCGATTTACGATTTTCCCTTCATGTTCGCCAATGAAAAAGAAGCCGATGCCGTCGTCGACGGTCAGTTCGGAAAGATGATGCACAACCGGCTTCCCGAGAAGGGCCTCGTGGGTCTTGGCTACTTCGAACTTGGCTTTCGGAACATGACCAACAGTAAGCGTCCCCTCGTTAGGGTAGAAGACATTGCAGGTTTAAAAATTCGCGTCATCCCAAACCCGATCAACTTGGATTGGGTCAAGGCCTTAGGCGCCAATCCGACACCCCTGGCCTTCCCTGAGGTCTATGCCGCGCTCGAGCAAAAAGCGATTGACGGTCAGGAAAACCCCTTGACCGTGATTACTGCAAATAAGCTTTACGAGGTGCAGAAACATTTGGCCCTCACGCGCCATGTTTACAACCCACAGTCGGTGATCATCAGTAAAAAAACGTGGGACGCTTTGTCAAGCGACGAGAAAAAGATTTTCGAAGAAGCAACGCTGGAAGCCATCAAGGTGCAACGCGCCGCCTCACGCAAGCAAACGGCCGAAGCGATTGATCAACTCAAGAAAGCGGGGATGCAAGTCACTGAGTTTGATGCCGCAGAAAACAAGAAATTACGAGACAAAATGAAACCAGTGATCGACAAATATGCGGAATTGGTGGGGCCCGGCATCACCAAGGCGATGCAGTTAGAACTGGCTAAATTACGCTAAATACAGGAAAGGTGTCCAATGAAAATTCTTATGCTTCACGGCATTAATCACAACATGTTCGGCAAACGTGATCCGGCTCAGTACGGAACCGTCACCCTTGACGAGATCAATACAAGCCTCGCCTCCCTGGGCCGTGAGCTGGGGGCTAGTGTTGAACACTTCCAAACCAATTCAGAAGGCGCGATGTGTGATCGTATACACCAAGGTTTCACAGACAAGGTGGATGCGGTACTGATCAATGCGGGTGCCTGGACTCACTACAGCTACGGCATTCGTGATGCTTTGGCGATTTTGACTTGCCCGATCGTTGAGCTGCACATGTCCAATATTCACGCGCGCGAAGCGTTCCGTCATGCCTCGGTATTTGCCGAAATAGTGAAGGGGCAAATCTGCGGTTTCGGCGTCGACAGCTATTCACTGGCCTTGCGCGCAGCGGTTTCTGCGGTCAATCAGGTCAAGACTTAAGTGATCACCGGTAATACGTCCTTCATCGCCCACATCGGGTTTCCGACCTTCACGTTCAAGTCGCCGATGATCTACAACCCCTATTTCGAAGCGATTGGGGTGGACACAGTCGTGGTGCCATTTGCCTGCGAAGCACAAGACTATCCAGACTTCGTCAAATCGGTCTTCAAGGTGAAGAACATCAAGGGTGCGCTCATCACCATGCCCCATAAAGTAGCAACACTCGCGATTTTAGATCACCTCAGTCCGGCGGTACAGATCGCTGGCGCTTGCAATGCAGTGCGCGTCAACGCAGCCGGGGAACTGGAGGGCGATATGTTTGACGGTGAGGGCTTCGTACGCGGCCTCGAGCGCAAAGGGTTTGAACCCGTAGGTCGCTCAGCCCTCGTCGTCGGGAGCGGTGGCGTGGGCTCCGCGATTGCAGCTTCACTCGCTAAGGCCGGGATGGACACCTTATGTTTATTCGATGTCAACCTCGAAGCCAGCCAAGCTCTCGGTCAACGCCTCCTAATGCACTACCCCAAGCTCAAAGTCGTGACCGGCAGCAACGACCCCAGTGGCACTGATCTCGTGGTCAACGCAACACCCCTAGGCATGCGTCAAGCAGACCCACTGCCGATCAACGTCAGCAAACTGTCGAGCGCCTCCTTCGTAGCCGAAGTCGTGCTCAGCGCTGAGCGTACTGCTTTTCTGCAAGCCGCCAGTGCGCGTGGCTGTACAGTTCAGTCGGGCGAGGACATGCTTTTTGAGCAAATCCCCGCTTATCTTGAGTTTTTTGGCCTTCCGACCACGACCCCTGCTCGCCTCCGGGACCTAGCTCAAATTGCAGCCTAGGAGGCTGGGTGATGTAGGTCGTTCCAAAGGCAAGAGCAAACGAGAAATCGACTCAATTCAGTACGTAAAACCACAGTTTTAGCCTGCACGCAGCACCCCCTCAGTCCGTTCGTCTGCACTAACTCGACGTTGATCGCACACTCACCAGCTTGCCATTGAAGGCCAAGCGCGTTCGACTCAAAATAGTACGATCGGAGCCCTAGGCGCACTTAGACGCCCGGCCCACAGTACTCGCTTGGGGAATTGAGTGACTGAACATCGTCTTTCGATAGATGACGGCAATGCCATGCCGATCCTGTGCTCGCTGATCAGCGAGCCTCAGGCTATGCCTTCGTCGACTGCGCGCATCAGCGTGAGCTGCCGGGCCTTAACACGTCTGGAATATCCAACGCTTCAGGCCATGCTCCCCCTTAGAAACAAGGTGGAGTTTTGTGATCTTGATCATCTGGAGCTCGCCTTGGAGCGTTACGGCCTTCGCGCGCTACTCGCGTCAGTACGAAGGGTGTCGTGATAAACAAACTCCTAAAAAGAATGTGGCGCAGCCCTCGTTTGACGCGAGTTCTGCTGGCAGTGTGTGCGCCCGCCTCGGTCACGGTATTGTTTGCACCGCTCTGGGCCATCGCCTGTAGTTTGATCACCGCTCTCGGAGCCGCCGCATTTATCTACGCTGAAGTTCTATCGCCCAAATTTGTACAAAAAAATACAAAGAGTCAGCGCAAAAAACAGTCTGCGTCCGTGCCAAAGCCCGCGAGCGCTTCAGAAGAAATTGTCCATACCCTCCTATCATCCCAAGCGGCGACAGGCCCAGGACGAAAAGCCATTGGCCGTGCAGAACCAGAGCTCGGAATAGAGACAGAATTTCTACCCAGCAGATTTGGCGCACATGCAATGCAAAGCAAAGAGTGGTCCAACTATGCTTGGAAGGCTCTCGCGAGTACTAATAGCGCTCAGATCGAGATTCGCTCAGTCATCAACATTTCCACCCACTCGGCGCTTGAGCTAGCCAATAGTATTCGCGAGATCGAAAGAAATCAGGACACGCAGAATCACCTTTCCAAGAGTTTATTGGACTCAACCAGCCTTCGAAACGACCAGCAGGCGTCGCTGTCCGACCTGGCCTTGCTGGCCGCCACCATGCTAAAGCGCCAAAATAACCAGTTGCTAGATACCGCCGAACATGCCTCGACTTTGATCGAAAAGCAGCAGTCCGCCATGCTGATTGCAGCACGTGCGGACGAACTTCTCGCAGAAGCAGACAACGCGGCCCGGCAATTGGCCCTGAATGTCATGGGATCAGGCTTGGA
>JAYUOT010000358.1:0-4995 GCA_043760705.1 Betaproteobacteria bacterium | reverse complement strand
GCCAAGCGCTTCAGCAGTGCCTCAACCCCCGGTTTCAAAGGGATCGGCTCGCGACTCGTTTCAGCCGCATAGCGCTCGTCCCAGACCTTGAGAAACTCCGACACATTGGCGATGGCCCGAAACTCCTGATACAAGATTCGCTCGCCCGCCAACTGATTGATCCCCACGCATTGCATAAACACTTTGGACTGATCACCCAGGTTGAAACGCGCGCAGGCAAATTTGAAGGCCGCGAAAGCGATGCGCTCGGAATCGAGCAAGAGGCCGTCCATATCGAAGATGACAGCTTTGATGCGATCTAATTGGAGCGGTCTCACCCGACCTTGTTTCGCTGGGCTTTGGCTCATCTGATCATTGCTCATGAGCCTTCACAAAACTCAGGATGGCTTGGGCCACTTGCTGTGGCGCCTCGCGCTGTGGAAAGTGTCCGGCGCCTTCGATCACTTGGCGCAGGTAGGGGCCCGAGAAAAAAGGCTCCTTCCCTTCAGAACTTGAAGGCGGATTGCAACTGTCGGCGCCGCCGTGCAACACCAAGGTGGGTACCGACAACACCGGTGCCGGATTAAGCTTGGCATCATCGGCCGCATAGGCCGCCACACCCGGGGCGTGGCCCCAACGGTGGCAATACGAATGCAGGACCACGTCGGGCCAGTCGTCATTGTCAAAGGCCGCTGCAGTCGCTTCAAACTCGGCATCGGTATACCAACCCTTTGGTGCCCAGTTTTCCCACATCAACTTGGTGAAGTTACGTCGGTCCTCGCGCACCGTCCGCACGCCCCTCGGCGTATTCATATACCAGTGATACCAGTAATTCTGGGCATGCTGCAGAGAAATTTTTTGTTGCGGATCATTGGTACCATAGCCCACCGACATCATCACCAGATGGCTGGCAATGCCGGGCTGAAGACCACAAGCATTGGCAACGGCGCGCGCTCCCCAGTCATGGCCTACCAGGACGGGTTTGCTCAGCCTTAAAGCTGCCACCAGCTCAACCAAATCTCGCCCCAGCGCCGCGAGTTGTCCCGCTCGAGGGGTATCCGCGTGCAAAAACCGGGTCGGATTAAATCCTCTTAGGGCCGGAACAATCACGCGATATCCCGCCGCCGTCAACACCGGTGCAACCCCGGCCCAACAACGAATACTGTCCGGCCAGCCGTGCATCAAGACGATGGTGCGAGTGCTCTGAGGGTTCCAGTCTTCATAACCAACACGAAGTAAAGAAGTATCAACAAAATGCATAGTGTTCACTGATCAGAAAAGTGTGTAGAAGGGCCAGACTACCAAGGAAGATTCAAGGTGACCGGACAATGATCCGAAGGCCGGGCCTTATCAACCCCGTAGGCCTCCGCGCCGTAGTCAGTGCCGGAGGCCACCAAGGTAATTTTATCGACGCCCATTGACTTCATGAGGGAGTCTGACAAAGCAAAATTGTCGATGCCTTGATGGCACACCGGGTCAGGTTTTTTTTGATCGGGAGCCTTCATCGTTTTGGCGCGCGCCATGATGCTTGGGAACACCACCGCCAGCCAGGCACCCGGGGGTTCGTTGTCGGAAATCTCTTTGAGCAAGCTGCCGATGCGAGTGCTCTCCGTGATCGGGCTCTTGGCGTTTTCGCCCTCGGTCAAACGCACCGGCAGCCCCAAATCTCGCTTCAAGTCGCGGTTCCAGTCGCCCAGAATCATGTACTGAGCGCGCGCACGGGTTTGCGCTTCGACCCAGGCCTCCAGAACCGGGGCTTGCTTGCGCATGACCTTGCATCCCTGCTGAATCTCTCCCCAGCGCTTGTCGTCGGCATAGTCAGGACGCTTCGGTTCGCTCAGAAGCTGGGCACGACAGCTTGCCTTCAAATGCACATTGAGTAAGGTCAACCGTTTTCCTTCATGGGCCACCGTGAGCTCCAAGCCGGGCCGCACTTGATGGCCGGCATCGTCTTTTTGGGCGAGCTCATCAAGCGGACGGCTACTGATAATCTTGAGCCCAGCGCTCTTGCGCACGGCAAAGGCGATGTTCTGAGCGATTTCGGCCTTGGTGGTAAACACTTCCCAATCAAGCGCCGGGAACACGCGCCGCACGGCGGCTTCATCGCTGACTTCTTGAAGTGCAAATACATCCGAGTTGAGTTGGCTGCGGCGCTTGACCAAAGCCTCGACTTTTTCCGCGAAAGCCGCCTTGCTTTGCAAGGGCTTGGATTCCAAAACATTCGTGGGATACAGAAAACCGTTATGCGCATTGCAGTAGGTGAGATGCTTCGGTTTTACGGCACCCGCAGCTTTCACTTTGTCTTCGTCCCAGCCGTACTTGCCACAGAAAGCCGCCCATTCGTCGAAAATGCTCTCCGACATCATGTGCTCCAGGTTCCAGGAGGTCACCACAAGGTTACCCGCCACAGCCCAGCTTGCACAGGTAACAAAAGTCACACTCAGGCCCAGGAAGTGCCTGGCCAGTCGAGACAGGAGCGTTTTTTTGATCATTGTGTGACAAACCTAGGGTGAGACCTATGCTCTATAGTTTAACAAGGGGACTGAACCGGGCATCGCGTGCTAAATTCAAGCTGCGCGACAGGCCCGCCCGCCCTGGGCCTGTCCCTGGCTAACTGCTCAGTTTCTTTTGAGTCGACCAAGAATGGAAGAGTACTCCCAATATCAGCGAGAACACATTGTGGATCGGCCATCGCCACTGCATTCGCTCGGGCTTTTCTTTCTACGACATGAACTGCGCGGAGGCCATCGCTTGATGTCCCTGCTTCTGGGCGCAGGGCTGTTGCGCCCGGTCCGCTGGCAACTCCCGGGAGGAATTCCGATAGTCGCCCCCGTGTCGCGAGTTGAGCAATGGGATCTTCCAAGCCTGGTTCGATATGGCCAGGTCGATGCCTGCGCCATCGCAGGCATCATGGGCGCCGATTCCTATGCACTCATCGACTGCGGCGCTGACTTTGGGCAGATTCCCTTACAGCTCATGTCCATGGGATGCAAAATCACGGATCTCATCGCCTTCGAGCCGAACCCGAAATCGTTTCCCTGGTGCAAACATAATTTGGAGGCCTATGGAAGAGTGTATGACCACGCGGTCTCAAACTTCACCGGCAAGGCCAGGCTGAGCGCTCCAGCCGATGACGACTCCCCTCAGGCGAGGTTCATTGAAGCGGCCGAAGACGGTGAGATCAACGTGGTCAAGGTTGACGACTTCGATTTGGCCGGTGACAACGTCCTGCTTAAACTCGATATCGAGGGCGCGGAGCTGGCCGCACTTCAAGGCTCGAAGCGCACCCTGGCCCGTGCCCGCAAGCTACTGGTCTGCTTTGAGGCGCATCAGGCGGTTGAGAAGCGCGTAGGCATCAGCTCCCTTGAGGTCATGAAGTATCTGGAGAGCATCCGCCCGATGGCTTTTTGCATCCCCGGCACCCAGGAGCTGAGCATCAAGAGGCCGATCGCCATGAGCGCCAACCAAGTGAGCCAAACATTGGGGCGCGACAACATTCGAAATGCCAATATTCTGGCCTGGTCGATCAGTCCAGCGGCTTGATATCCAGCTCTTTGGCCAGACGCTGCCAGCGCGCCACATCGCCCTCAAGCTTACGGCGCATTTCTTCTGGCTCCGGCGAGGCCACCTCTAAAGCCATCACCGTCAGGCGCTCGCGCACCTCCTGCATTTTCAACACTTGCGCGATGGCGGCGGAAACACGCTCCACGACCGGCCTAGGTAAGTTGGCGGGGGCAAGCACACCGAACCATTGTTCATAGTCCATGCCCGCAATACCAATCTCGGCAAAGGTCGGCACCTCCGGGAAATCTGCATTGCGTTTGCTGCCCGTCGCCGCCAACACCCGCAAGCGCCCGGCCTTCACATGAGCACCGGCACTGGCCATGGTGGTAATAAAAACATTCACCTGACCCCCCATCAGATCTTGAATGGCAGGTGAAGAGCCCTTGTAAGGCACCGCGACAAAGTCCAGACCTGAGCGGGCTTTAAACAAATCCACCACCACGCTGCCCGTACCCGCGATGGCCATGGTCAACTTATTCGGATTGGCCTTCGCGTAGGCCACCACATCCTTGGCGGTCTTCGGCTCAAAGGCGGGGCTCGCCACCAGGAAGGCGGGCGAACGCGCAATCAAGGACACCGGTGTGAAATCCTTGATCGCGTCGTAGGGCATCTTGCGAGTGTAGATCGGTGTACTGGCATGAAACACATCGACCAGCACGAGCGAATAGCCATCGGGTGCGGCCTTGGCTACGGCATCGGTACCAATCATGCCACCCGCACCGGCCTTGTTCTCGACCACAATCGGCTGCTTGAGAATCGGGCCGAGGCGATCCGCCAACATGCGGCCAATCGCGTCCGAGCTGCCGCCGACCGGGAAGGGCACGATGAGGCGAACGGGCTTGTTGGGGTAATCTTGTGCAAGGGCGACGCTGGGGACTAGTGCGATTGAAGCTACGGCGCTTGCTACTACTGCGATTGCTGCTACTGCGATTGACGCTACTGACATTAACGCTGCCGCGACTGCCCCTAATGAGAATGACGCCACTGCGGTCAATATTGCCTTGGCAGCAACGACGGCGGCGAGGCGGCGGCGAATCACCTCATGCAGCGGTGGGGCAGGTAGGAACATATTGGGCTCTTGCAGGTTTTAACGTGAAGACAACATTGTGACAGACACTCAAGGCGTCGATGTCGCCTTGAACCCTCGTGCCGGATGGTTAAGCGTCGCGTCGCCATAGCTTCGCAAAACCTGAGAGACCACCACCTGATAGCCGTTCAACCACTTGGCTTGCTTCGCCTTGGCTTCAAGATGGGTAGGGTGTTTCATTAGCTCTTGCAAAGCCTCCAGCGACTCCCAGTAGTAAACATTCGAGACCAGACCAGTAGATTTATTCTCCCAGTTCTCCTCGCCCAGATACCCTGGTATTGCTTTCGCGGCCTCGGCAATGGTCGCGTCGAGCGGATGAAACTCTTCATCGAATTGTTTGCTCGCAAAGATAAAGCTTGCTGAAT
>JAYUOT010000357.1:0-2508 GCA_043760705.1 Betaproteobacteria bacterium | reverse complement strand
CTTGGGAGCCAAGTGCGCCTTGGTCTCCTTTCTGGCTGACTGCGGCCGATAATGGGATTTCATCGTCATCCAGGGAAACATTCAGGCCTGCCACTCGGGTGTCAGTGGCAGTTACCCCCTTCACAATTTGGAGACCACCACTTTGCAAGCGCGCGCTTTGTAGTTCGGGATCGGTCGTCGTAGTAATGCCAAGATTCAGGTCAAACACTTTACCTTGACCGAGACTGAATTTAAACAGATTAGCCGAAGCCTTCCAATCGACCCCAGGCGGACGGAAGTCAATACCACCTCTTGCGCCGAATCGATCAGGCTTGCCGTTGAGCGCAAGCAAAGTCCAGGTTCCGTCAGCAAATGTCGCCACAGTCTTTTGGTTTGGCAGAGCCACAAACTCCGTAACGCTGTCACGGCCAATCTCGTGCGGACTCAGGGTACGGGCTCGAACGGTTCCCGATGAACGTTCAATTTGCCATTGCTGCAACAACGCTGCGCCCTGGCGGGTCCGATAGGTTCCAGCCCCGTATAACACTTGTCCGTCACGTCGCCAGGCCACCTGGGGAAATTGACCTTGAAGCGCAGCATCACCTTGTGCCCAAGCCTTGAGCGACAGGTCATCCGCCCCGAGGAGAGCAATTTTCGACAAATCCTCCAAGCCGATGGCCAGCAGACTATCGTCGGGTGAATATTGCAGCGCGAAAGGTCGCTTGCTCTCTGGGCTGGCGACTTGCTTCTTGATTTGCAATTGGTTTTGGCCAAGGTCATAAAGCCGGATAAAACCGTCGTAGCTCGACGTGGCAATTTTAGTGCCCGCAGCATTCCAGCTCAGGCCCAGAAGACTGCCTTCATACTGTTGATCACTTGCCATGAGCGACGCCGTTTGCCAGCGGTCTGTCGTCCTGAGCAGGCGCAGACCATTGGCACCGAAGAGCCCAAGGGCCAGAAACTCGCCATTCGGAG
This sequence comes from Betaproteobacteria bacterium, assembly GCA_043760705.1. Classification (GTDB taxonomy): domain Bacteria; phylum Pseudomonadota; class Gammaproteobacteria; order Burkholderiales; family Burkholderiaceae_E; genus JAPOKJ01. The sequence continues at coordinate 1,554 of JAYUOT010000357.1, read as the reverse complement.
AAAACTTCAACTTGGTGACGAGATTCGGCAATCCGGTCAGGCGCTGAATCACTTGTCCTGAGGTCCGTGAAAAGATTAAGATGTCATTGGCCTCGCTCCATCCCGACACGGCGACGACCTCTCCGCTCGGCGACATCGCGACGGCGCTAAGACTGCCCACTTTGCCGGTACTGATCGGTGGCCGCAGCACAATCTCCAGTCTCGCGTCCTCAAGTGACCAAACCCGGGCGGTTTTGTCATCACTGGCGGTCACGAGATAACGCCCGGAAAGATCCGTATCGGCCGCACGGATACTTGCAAAATGTGAGCCGGGCTCGATCCTTAAAATCGGAGGGGCAGGGTTCGCTGAGGTGCTTTGAGCACCACACAGGTCAGGTAAAACAAGTGCCCAGGTCAGCAAACCGGCAAACCCGACAAGCTTTGCGCGTTCCGAGCGACCCAGGTGCATGCCCATCGCAAGCTTCAGGTGCAAGCGATAGGCTTGAACTCGATCCGACGATCGACAGCATCCGCGTCGCCATTGGCACCGCTTCCCACCATGTTTTGCCGGGCTCCATAGCCGACCGCTTTCAGTTTTGGCCCGAGCGTCTTGTGTTGCGCCAGAAGGCGCTGTCGCACATATTCGGCACGCTGCTCAGAGAGCCGGTCATTGAGAGCATCGTTTGGAGAGCGACTGACGTGTCCGCCGACCTCAAAACAATCCCCGCTCTTACTAAGACGCGCACCGATTTCCCGAACCCAGGAATCGTAGGACGTGCTGTCTTTGGAAAATGCGGTGGCGGCAGGTGCAAACCCAAAGCGCGCGGCCAGCCGCTTATTCTTGATACCCATATCAATCAGTTCGCCAAAAGCCTTCTGCGCTTCGGTACTGCGCTTGAGCTTGAGCAGCGACAGATAAAGGCCCGCTTGTGTACGCGACTGCGCGCCCTTGGGGCTCTTAAGTGCCGTGGAGTAGAGCGCAAAAGCATCCCGATAATTTCCGCCAACATAGGCTTGATGCGCCTCTTCAATCAAGGCCGCCGCCAACACGGAATCTACATAGGCAGGATTGATCGGGTCGCCGGCCTTGGTGCCCTGGCAGGTTCGGACATATCCCAGCACCTCAGGATCGGCCGCCCAAACGGGACTCTCTTTGAAGAACGCCACGGGTGTATGGTTGACCCCATCCATCTTGGATCGAGCAAAGCCCTTGCTCACAATTTTCCCGGACTTGAGATCGATCATGGCAAAGCACACCCGATAAATATCCTTGATGCCATCGGGCTTGCCAAGGAGATTGATGGGCGTGAAGGTACCAATCAGTACCATGGGCAAGCCGGCTACAGACTTGTCATTAAACGTCTGAAGTTCAAATTGCGGAAAATCCTTCCTGGCCATCGCGGAAAGACGCTGACCGATACCCTGAGTGGCGACCGTCTGAAAACCAGTCACACCATCGATCAGGGGATCAATCACGATCTTTGACTTGGGCACTGATGCCGCCGCACCCTTTAAGACCTCGGTGGCGGCCGCCAGGATGGCCTCGTCATACGAAAGCGCGACCGGAGGCGGCGG
>JAYUOT010000356.1:0-2509 GCA_043760705.1 Betaproteobacteria bacterium | reverse complement strand
CCACGGCTTGAAAATAGTCAAACCATTGGGCCATGCCGTACTCGACGTCGCGATAGGCTTGGTCCATGGTTTCGGCACAATGCACCATGCCCACTAGGCGCCATTTGTTGCGATCAACCTGGGTCTTGTAATGAGCCGCTTGTTGCTCCATGACATTCCAGTGCAAGGCGAGGGCGTCAAAGCCCGCCGCGGTAGTGGCTCCGATGGAGAGCAAACCAATCCCGTGCATGCCCGCAAGCTTCGGCCCAGTGGGTGAAGCGACAGCGGGTACGGTGATATCAAACAAGGGGTTAGAAAAGGGGCGCAAATGCAGCCTGGCTTCGCGCAAGTCCCAGCGATCATTTTTGAAGGTGACTGGATCGGTGGTCGTGAGCAATTTCATGATTACTTCTAATCCCTGCTCTAGCAAGGGGCGAGTGTGCTCCTGGGATAGCCCCACCATAATGCCGTCGCTAGGCAATGAACCCGGTCCTAGGCCGAGCATGACTCGACCCCGTGTGAGGTGATCGAGCTGCACAATTCGCTCGGCGACCCACAAAGGGTTGTGGTAACTCACACTCACCACGCCGGTACCCAGTTTGATATGTTTGGAGCGTTGTGAAGCAACAGCTATGAATATTTCTGGACTGGCGCTGATCTCAGTGCCCGCGGAGTGATGCTCGCCACACCAAGCTTCGTCGTAACCACAACGATCTAACCAAGTAATAAGTTCTAAGTCTTGCTCAAGCGCCAGCGTCGGATTGATACCGGGCTTATGGAAAGGCGCCAGGAAAATACCGAAGCGCATTCTGTGATTCGTCATAACGGGTTCCCTTACATTGCTAGAGTCCGGTCCGTAGCCAAAAAGCAAGCCTCAGGGGACCGGGGTGCGCGCTGAGGTTGCTGAATTTAGTTTATTCCTTAGACTCGCCCCTGTCTAGTGATAGGCTGCAACGCATTCGAGAGAACTCGGGAACAAAGTTTGCCGGTAGATTTTAGCCGCAAAGCTCCCTAAATCCCACGGCCTGATGCGATCCCAAAATCGATGAAACCGCGTTCAACATTCACGCTTAATAACTTGACTCTGAGCCTTTCACCGATTTTTAGGGTCGTCCCGTCGGAGACGAGCTTGCCTTCGGTGGGTGGCGAAAGCACACGTACCCATACCCCGACGTTCGAATTTCCGGTAACGATGGCATCGAAATGCGCACCAATGCGCGACTCAAGTAAGAGTGCAGCCTCGGACTTGCGCATCTGACGCTCGACTTTTTGTGCAGCATCCTCTTGAGTGGTGCAATGAAGGGCCAATGAGACTAATTCCGAATCTGAATAGGGTGAAGATTTTTGTTGAAGGTTCGCCTTAATCATTCGCGAGGTGATCAAGTCGGGAAAACGCCGGTTCGGTGCCGTCGAATGAGTGTAGTCACGCACCGCCAGCCCAAAGTGACCGATAGCCGCGGCGCCATGGGTCTCCACCACATACTCACCCCGGCCCATCAGTTTCACGATGATGAGCGACAAGTCAGGAAAGCGGAGCGGGTCGGCTTGACGACGCTTGACGAGGAAATTGGCGAGCGCCTTACTGTCGGGTTCACTCGGCAAGGTTTCGCCATACTCTTGCGCCACTGCCATGATTCGTATCCATCGCTCGGGAGATCGCACCACACGACGAAGGGAAGAGCCACCATGGGCAGCCAGAAACCTAGCGTTACAGCCGTTGGTGGCGATCATCAACTCTTCGATGAGTTGTCGGGCGCGATTTTGCTCTTGAAGATAAATATTAACGACTTTTTCTCCGTCAAAAACGACCCGAGGCTGGAAGCTCTCAAACTCCAGGGAGCCTTCGGCATAGCGTCGCGACCGTAATTTTTGTGCCAATTGATCTTGTCTGTGTAATTGATCCTCCATGCCCGGTATGTTTCCACCTTGAGGCAGAAGGGGCGTTTTGCTTTCGATCCAGACCGAGACCGCGTCGTAAGCCAACTTGGCTTTGTTACGGACTTTGGCTCGATACACTGTGAAATCAGTGAGCAAGCCTTGATCATCAAAAAGCATTTCAGTCACAACGGCCAAGCGGTCTTGATCTTGATTGAGAGAGGTCAGATCGGTGGACAAGCGTTCAGGCAACATCGGGAAGATGCGGGCCGAGGTATAGACCGAAGTGGTATTGAAGCGCGCATGGTCATCAATGGCCGAGCCCTTCTTGACAAGGGCGTCGACATCGGCGATCGCCACCAACACCTTAATTCTGTCTGAATCAAGTGCTTGGCAGACGGTTAATTGGTCCAAGTCGCGTGAGTCGTCATTGTCGATCGAGCACCATGGCAAATCGGTGAGATCACGGATCTCGGAGCCAGCATCCTTTGCCGCACTGGTAATACCGGCGAGTTCCTGCAACACATTTGCAGAAAACTCGGGTTCCAGGCCACGTTCGGTCATGGCAATTGCCGAGAGACCGACGAGATCAGAACGATGATGATGATGGCGGTGGCGATCTGTTCTCATGACACTTTATCCTCGTATTGAAAAT
>JAYUOT010000355.1:0-11660 GCA_043760705.1 Betaproteobacteria bacterium | reverse complement strand
AGCACGCGCCGTCGTTAAGCTCTCGATCACCATGGCTTCGAAGCCCTTGATGATGACACTGCGACACATGGTTGTGGCCGAGGAAACGCCAAATTGGGTGCTTGCCATACTCGCTTTGAAACCTAAACGTGTCAACTCAGGGATCAGTCCCTCGGCATGAGGACCCCCGAGCAAAATAGGGACTTGACTCCGATACTGAGGCACCGAGGTCATGATCGCCGCTTCTACATATCGGCCACCGGCATGGCGAACGATTTCGCTACATTGCATCTTGACACTGGGTGACACGGAATTGAAGTCTAGGTAGGTACAACTATTTTGCTCAGCCGGAGGCCGATCCGTGTGCAGGTTGTACTTGTCGGCATGTTTCGTATTTCGAGCAATCCCGTCGACGCAACTGCGCGCGGCGATCACTGTTTGAATGGCGGTCACCGCACAAATGACTAAATCGGCACCCAGGACGGCATCGCTGGCGCTTCCGGCCATGTGAACCCCGTGCAATGCCGCATGGGCGCGCAGGCTATCTCCCTCGCTGTTCGGGAGCCTAAGGTCAAATGCGTTCAAGGTGAGGCCTTGCTTACTCAGATCTTCGGCGAAGATTCTTCCTACTTCTCCGTAACCAATCAACCCAATCTTCATGCCATTCAACCCAGAAATCCATCTCTCAGATATGCCGAATGGCCATGATAACCTGTGAGAGATGAATCTAAAGCCGTTAGAATCTTTTGGGTGCTTCCCTAGGAAGTCTGGGATTCTTTTATCAAGCACTCGCGGGGAAAATTGTGACGGAGATGATAAGTGTTTATATCGATTTTAAGAGCCCGTATTCGTACCTGGCGGTTCAACCCCTGCTCGAACTTTCCCATTCTGAGAAAGTTGCGCTCGATTGGCTCCCCTACACTTTGGTACTCCATCGGCCCGGTCCTGGCGGTGCACCTGAAGTCATGTACCCGATTCGCAAGATTCGCTACATGTATATGGACGTGCGCCGCTTCGCCAATGCCCAGGGCTTGATAATCAAAGGTCCTGAGCGAATTTTTGACGGCACGGTAAGCGCGGTGGGCATGCTTTACGCTCAGAGACATTCAGTCTTCGAAGCTTACCGCGACACAGTATTCGAGCGTTTTTTCAAACGTGACTTGAACCTCGATTCAGCCGATGAAATCGCCTCGGTCATTCAGTCAGCCGGGGCCGATGCTCGCGGCTTTTCGACGTTTCTTGAGACGGAGGGCCGCACGCAACATGCTGCGATTCAGGCCAAGGCTGAGCAACTTGGCGTCTTTGGCGTGCCCAGCATGCTTTACCAAGGTGAATTGTTTTGGGGCGGGGACCGTCTCGAATTCCTTCGAGAGCGAATACGTGCCGACAAGGCTCTACGGACCCCTCCTGCCAGTCAATGAGATAATCGCGCTTTTGCGACAGAAGTGCGACGTGGCCGTTTATCAATCTGAATTGAAAAGCCTCCCTTTGCTGGGTCGAGGCAAGGTTCGGGACAACTATGCCGTGGGGGAGGATAAGCTGCTCATCCTGACCACGGATCGTTTGTCGGCATTCGACGTCATCATGCAAGAGCCCATTCCTGATAAGGGCAAAGTGCTCAATCAAATGGCTTTGTATTGGTTTGAAGCTCTCGGCGATCTGGTGCCCAACCATTTAACGGGCATTGCCCCTGAGGAGGTGGTTTCGGCCGAAGACTTGGGGCAAGTCGCGGGTCGCTCGATGGTGGTGAAGCGTTTGAAGCCGATCATGGTTGAAGCCGTGGTGCGTGGCTATCTGATCGGTTCCGGCTGGAAGGACTATCAGGACAGCGGCGCGGTGTGTGGCATCAAGTTGCCGTCTGGTTTGCAGATGGCTCAGAAACTGCCCGAGCCGATTTTCACGCCTGCTGCGAAGGCCGAGATGGGCGAGCATGATGAGAACATTTCCTTCGAGGACATGAGCTCTCGAATTGGCAAGGATCTGGCCGAAACGATTCGATCCATCAGTATCAAGTTATATCTGAAAGCGAGCGCTTTGGCGGCGGATAAAGGCATCATCATTGCCGACACCAAGTTTGAGTTTGGATTGGATGAGGCTGGCGTCCTGCATTTGATGGATGAGGTTCTTACAGCCGATTCCTCTCGTTTTTGGCCCGCTAGCGAGTATCGCGTAGGCATTTCACCTCCATCATTCGACAAACAGTTTGTGCGCGATTATCTGGAAACGGTGACGAGCTGGAAGAAAACCGCTCCTGCTCCAAAGTTGCCGGTCGACGTGATCGCTAAAACCAGTGATAAATATAAAGAAGCCTTGAAGCGTATTACTGGCCGGGGCTTGGATGGGTCGACTTCGAGCGGAGCCAGCACATGATTGGCATTGTGATGGGTAGCTCTAGCGATTGGGAGGTGATGCAACATGCGGTTGCAATTCTCGAACGCTTTGGCGTGAAGCATGAGGCCAAGGTGGTTTCGGCGCACCGGATGCCCGATGAAATGTTCGCTTATGCGGAAGCTGCCGTCGGCCGAGGTTTGAAAGCAATCATTGCGGGTGCGGGGGGTGCCGCGCACTTGCCAGGGATGTTGGCTGCCAAAACCATTGTACCGGTGCTCGGTGTGCCCGTCCCTTCGAAGTATTTGCGCGGCGAAGATTCCCTCCTGTCAATCGTTCAGATGCCCAAGGGCATCCCGGTCGCAACCTTTGCCATTGGTGAGGCCGGCGCTGCCAATGCCGCATTATTTGCGGTAGCCATGCTGGCACAGCACGATTCTTCCTTGAGTGAAAAGCTGCAAGGGTTTAGACTTGAGCAAACTGAGGTGGCGCGCCAGATGAGTTTGCCTCCCGCAAAGCCATCGTAGAGCATGACATTTGATGTTTTATTGGGGTAGCTCATGAGCAGTGCACGCTTTAAACCGGACCCCACCTTGCCGCCAGGTTCCTGGCTAGGCGTATTGGGCGGGGGCCAACTGGGCCGCATGTTTTGCATGGCGGCTCAAAGCATGGGCTTCAAGGTCTGTGTTCTTGATCCTGGCATGGATTCTCCGGCGGGTTCGGTTGCCGATCTTCATGTGCGCGCCGATTATTTGGATGTCGCCGCTTTAACCGAGTTGGCGACCCTTTGTAAGGCCGTGACGACCGAGTTTGAGAACGTCCCCGCAAGTGCCCTTGAATTGCTCTCTGAAAGGATGATTGTGAGTCCGCGCGCCGAAAGCGTCGCGGTGGCCCAAGATCGAATTGCCGAGAAGCGGTTTGTCGAGAAAATTGGATTGGATGTCGTTCCGTATTTGGTGATCGAGTCTCGACTCACGCTTGAGTCCCTGAGCGCAGCTGATCAGAGTGCTCTACTTCCCGGTATTTTGAAATTAGCGCGCATGGGCTATGACGGCAAAGGCCAGGCCCGGGTCAAGAGTTTGTCGCAGGCCCTGGAAGCTTACGATGTGATGGGTGGTGTGGCTTGTGTTTTAGAAAAGCGTTGCGAGCTGAGACAAGAATTGTCGGTGGTGGTCGCACGCGCCTTCGACGCTGAAACGGCGGTCTATCCAGTCTCGGAAAATTGGCATCAAGCCGGTATTTTGGCTCGTTCCACGGTGCCAGCGCATATCGATGCCGGCCTGGCGTTGAAGGCTTGCGATTCGGCCGTCAAGATTGTTCACGGATTGGACTATGTGGGTGTGTTGTGCGTTGAGTTTTTTGTATTGGATGACGGCAGTTTGGTGGTCAATGAAATGGCTCCTCGTCCGCACAATTCCGGGCACTACTCGATTGACGCTTGTGTGACCAGTCAGTTCGAGCAGCAAGCCCGGATACTCGCCGGTTGGCCACTAGGCAGCACTCAATTGCATGAGCCTTCCGTGATGCTCAACCTTTTAGGCGACATTTGGTTCACTGCAGCCAAAGGAGAGTTGGCTTCGATGCAAGCCAGCGAACCTAATTGGCTGCATGTTGTCAAACACCCGAGAGCCAAGCTGCATTTGTACGGTAAATCGGAAGCCCGTCCAGGTCGCAAAATGGGCCATGTCACCGTGCTTGGGGATTCCTCAGATCAAGCCATGGGCGTGGTGAAGCGGATTGAGCGAGAGCTTGGGATCGAACGTTCTTGACGTGAACGTTCGTGAGGTGAGCATCCGTGCAGTGAGCGGCCATTGTCGAGCGCTTATGCACGGACGAATCTTGGGACGATTGTTGTGACCTTGATGTCGGACGATTCGGCTCAGCAACGGGCTGCCATGCTCCTGCGAGCCGGTCAACTGATCGGCTTGCCTACCGAAACCGTCTATGGTTTGGCGGCCGATGCTTCAATTGAGTCGGCTGTCCTAGAGGTTTATCGGGTCAAAGGGCGACCAGCGGATCATCCCTTGATCGTGCATGTGGCCAAGCTTGAGCAAGCGCAGTATTGGGCCGATTTTTCGGAGGAGCAGCATGCTTTCGCGAAGCAGCTTGCGATTGCTTTTTGGCCGGGTCCGATGACCCTGATTATGAAACGCAAACCTCAGGCTCCTGCCTTCGCCTGTGCCGATCAAGCCACCATCGGTCTGAGAATTCCCTCTCATCCGGTCGCTCAAGGTGTGATGAAGCATTTCCATGCGCTCGGCGGTAAAGGGATTGCCGCGCCATCGGCTAATCGCTTTGGTCGTATTAGTCCGACATGTGCGGAGCATGTGCGCGCTGATCTGGGTGAGGATATTGCCTGGGTGCTGGAAGGGGGCAATGCGCAGATTGGCATTGAGTCCACCATTATTGATTTGAGTCGTCCTTCACCAGTGATTTTGCGGCCTGGTCACATTTCCAGCGAAGCCATTTTCTCTGTTCTTGGGCGTGACGTCGCTCTGCAGTCAAAAGGGGGGCCGCAGGTTTCTGGTACTTTAGAAGCGCACTACGCACCCATCACCCCAATGGAGATTCTTGAGGACGAAGAGCTACCGATGAAGGCCGCGCAGTGTTTGAATCTTGGCGAAAAAATCGCTGTGTGGGTGAGTGCAGATTTGGCGATATTTTTGGAGCGAGTTTTCGGTCATCAGGTCCCGGTAGAGTACTTGCACTTTGAAGTCGCGGCCGCAGAGCCAGACGTTTTTGCGCAGGAGTTGTATGCCAAGCTGCGTGAGATGGATAGCCTCGGTGTCCATCGCATTCTGGTTGAAGCCTTGCCTGACGAGCCGGAGTGGTTGGCCGTCAAGGATCGCTTATACCGGGCTCAAAAAGGCTCGAGCATCTTGTAAAGATTAGGGTTACAAAACTAATGTCGTCTTAAGCCCAGCACGGTGCGCTGCGTCGCTTGCCCACGGTCCTCCAAGATCAACTGACTCAGGCTTGCGCCACTCACGACGAGGGGCGCCGCCGTCCTTCGCTTCCATGAAGGCAAAGCTTGTGAAATAGGAACGATGTCCGCAATTGGCTTACCATTACGCAGTATCCGAACGGTTTCCCCGGCCTCAACTAGGTCGAAGAACATCTTGGCATGGTTGCGCAGCTCGGTAAACGCGGCTTGCTTCATAGCGACCCTTTAATCTGTACGCGATGGTGTCATGCAATATGTACGGACGCAAGCGGGGCCTTGGCTGCATGAGTTGGCAGCATCGGGTGGTGACAGGGGCAAAAAGCCTAAACGCTCAGAAACTGCTGTACTTCAGCGCTACTCTTCACCAGCTCCTCACTGTTGCCCTGCCAGGCAATGCGTCCCTTCTCAATCACATAGTGTCGATCCGCCAATGGCAAAAGCGGCTTAATGTTTTTATCGACCACAATCATGGCCATGCGCTCCTCTTTGAGCAGACTCAGGCATTTCCAAATCTCGGCGCGAATCAGAGGGGCCAGGCCTTCGGTGGCCTCATCCAGAATCAATATCTTGGGGTTGGTCATGAGGGCTCGTCCAACGGCCAACATTTGCTGCTCACCCCCAGACAGTTGGCCTGCCAATTGCTTGGCTCGTTCTTGAAGTCTCGGGAAAAGCGTGTAGATTCGCTCCAAAGTCCAGGCGTTATTGCGATGCTCGACTGGGACGTTGCGCCGATTGGCGGTGGCCACCAGGTTTTCTTGGACGCTGAGGGTTGGAAATACTTGACGACCTTCGGGTACCAAACCTATTCCGGCCCGGCCGATCATGTAAGCAGGCTGCTTCGCAAGATCTTGACCATTCAAAATGATTGTGCCGCCACTTGGTTTAAGCAAGCCACTCAGACACTTCACCGTGGTGGACTTGCCCATGCCATTGCGGCCCAGCAAGGTAATGACTTGCCCAGGGGCCAGCTCGAAGTTCAAGCCAAACAAAACCTGGCTGGCCGCGTAACCGGCCTGTAGGCCTTGAACTTGAAGCAGTGGTGAAGTTTTCATCGGTCAAGAGCCATGATTAGGTGATGACGCTTGAAGGGTGGCACAGAGCTCATCGCCATCAGGCGACCAAGGCGTCATCGCCGAGATAGGCCTGGCGGACTTCGGCATCATTTTTAATTTGATCGGGCGTGCCACTGGCAATTACCTTGCCGTAGACCAGTACGCTGATGCGATCTGCCAACTTAAAGACGGCGTTCATGTCATGCTCAACCAACAGAATCGGGTAGCGACCTTTGAGCGATAGAAGCAGCTCAATCATGGTCTCAGATTCACTGCCGCTCATGCCGGCTAAAGGCTCATCGAGTAACAGAAGTTTAGGCTGCAGGGCCAAGGCCATGGCCAGTTCAAGTTGGCGATGTTCACCATGGGCCATGACCCTGGCGGGAACGTCGGCTTGGTTTTCAAGGCCGACTTGTTGAAGTGCGGCAAGCGCTGGCGATTGAATAGCCGCCTCGCGAATCAACACTTTCCAGGCTCCCAGTCCAGACCTCGCCTCGGCCTGATTGCGCTTCGCCAGTATCGCCATGGCGACGTTTTCAAGCGCTGTGAAATCGGGCAAGATTTGCGTGATCTGATACGACCTCGCTAGGCCGAGCTGGGCACGCTTCTCGACGTTCAGATGATTCACCTTTTGCCCCGCCATCAGAATGTCTCCCTGGTCAGGGCGGAGTTCACCGGTGAGCTGGCTGATGAGGGTGGTTTTACCGGCACCATTGGGGCCGATCAAGGCGTGAAGCTCCCCGGGCCGCAATTCTATGGACACTTTATCAGTCGCTAATAGGCCACCGAAGCGTTTAACCAAGCCCTGCGTCTGCAAGGCAGGAGTCGTTGAACCCTGGGTCGACGATGTAAAGGGACTGAAGCTCATGATTTTTTAAGTGAACCGTAAAGGCCGCGTTTGGCGAGCAAGACAATGGCCACAATGATGATTCCGAGCGGCATGCCCCAAAATTCGGTCAGTTCTTTGAGACCCTCCTCAAGCATGAGAAATCCAATCGCTCCAATCACTGGCCCAAAGATGGTGCCCCTGCCACCTAGTACCACCATCACAATCAACTCGCCCGAGACCGTCCAGGCGCTGAACGCGGGTGAGGTATAGGAGGTCAGGTTGGCGAGTAGGAAGCCGGCCACCGAGGTCACCATGGCAGCGAGGATATAGATCGTCAGTTTGAACTTGAGGGTGTTAAAACCCATCGCTTTCATACGCCGTTCATTGCTTTTGATACCTCGCAGGGTCATGCCAAAGCCTGAATGAATCAGACGCCAGGAAAAAAACAAAACGGCCATCAAGACGAGCAGGCAGAGGTAGTAGAGCGCGGTGTTATTACTCAGGTCGAGTGGAAATAGAGTGGATCGTGCCTCCAGCCGAATACCGTCATCTCCGCCATAGTTTTTCAGGGAGATGCCGAGGTAGAAGAACATTTGAGCGAACGCCAGCGTGATCATAATAAAGGCCATGCCCTGAGTACGCAGCACGACCAAACCAATCACTGTAGCCACTGCCGCGGACCCTAATAGAGCAAAAACCAGATGCGCCCAGCCACTGGTGAGGCCATGAAAACTCGGAATGCCAACCGCGTAGGCTCCGAGGGCCAGAAACAACGATTGACCGAAGCTGACCAAGCCTGTGTAGCCGATCAGAAGATTCAGGGCACAAGCCGCAACCGCGTAAATCATCACCCGTGTAAATAGAGTGATGTAGAAAGGCTGCTTGGCGGCCAGTGCTACCAAGGGTAAGGCCAGCAGCAGAAGCAGTACGATAGCGCTCACCAACACTTGTGGCTGCGACCAGCGAAGCTTCTCGGGAAACAAACGCTCAAGAAATGAGGTATTGGGCATGAGATCCAGTTTCGTGGCGCTAGCGGCTGGCGTTGACAGGGAACAGCCCCAGGGGTTTGAAGGCCAGGACCACCGCCATCAACAGGTAAATCAACATCGAAGCGATGGCCGGGCCAGCGGCCTGCGCGAGGTTGGGGTCCATGAGCTTGGCCATGCCAATCGGGAGCATGATGCGACCGAGAGTGTCCACGACGCCAACAATCAAGGCCGCCAAGAAGGCCCCGCGAATGGAGCCAATGCCGCCCACAATGATGACGACCAGGGTTTGAATCAAAATGGCCTCACCCATGCCGGACTGTACGGACAAAATGGGTGCCGCCATCAGACCTGCCAGGCCCGCCAAGCCAGCGCCTAGACCAAAGATCAGGGTATTCAACATTTTGATATTCACTCCCAAGGCCGAGACCATGGGCGCATTGCTGGCACCGGCGCGAATCAGCATGCCGATACGGGTCAGGTTGATGAGCCAGTACAAAAAAGCGGCGACCAAGAGGCCGACGACGATAATGGCAAAGCGATAGGCCGGGTAGGAAATGCCCGCGCCGAAATCGACCGCACCGGACAGCCACTCGGGCGCTGGCGAATAGACGGGAGAGCTGCCCCAGATAAAGCGAACCAGTTCGTTAAAGAATAGAACCAGTCCGAAGGTCGCCAACACTTGGTCAAGATGATCGCGGGCGTATAGACCGGAGAGCGCTACTCGCTCAATGACAATCCCCAGCACCAGGGTCGCAGGCACGGCGACCAGAGCGCCGACTAAAAAGTTACCGGTTTTGGCGGTGACGGCCGCCGCGAAGTAGGCCCCCATCATATAGAGCGAACCGTGAGCCAGGTTCACAAAATTCATGATGCCAAACACAAGCGTGAGGCCCGCAGCCAAAAGAAATAGCAGCACGCCAAACTGAAGTCCGTTCAGAATTTGGGTCAGCCAAAGGGTGAAGGTCATGGCGTTGAGACTTTCAAAAATAAGGCCAAGGAACAACCTTGGCCAGTTCGATAAGTTTTCGCCGTGCTTACTTCATTGCGCACTTGTCAAAGTAGGCGTCTTTGTCGGCCTTGAGGGGCGTGGCGATGGTCTTCAAAGTGTAACGACCTTGTCCGTCCTTGATCGCTTCAAAAATATGGAGATCTTGAATCGGGAAGTTATTGCTGTTGAACTTGAAATCGCCACGCACAGATTTGAAGTCGGCCGCTTTGAGGGCGACTTGAAACGCCGTTTTGTCGGCAACATTGCCTTTAACCTTGGCGATGGCTGAGTCGAGCAGGAGCGCCGAGTCGTAGGCCTGAGCGGCGTACTGCGAAGGGATGCGTTTGTACCTCGCCTCAAAATCTTTGACGAATTTTTGATTGGCAGGGTTTGCAAAATCTGGGCCCCAAAACGTACCCGAGATCACTCCGACACCGGCCTCACCCATGGCAGGTAAACCAATGCCGTCGGTTGTGGACGTTGTCAACAGCGCAATCTTGCCTTTGAGGCCAGCCTGAGCCCACTGCTTGACAAAGTTGATCCCCAAACCACCCGGCATGAAGGCATACACGGCCTTTGGGTTGGCGGCTTGAATTTGCGCAATCTCGGCAGAGAAATCTTGCTGGGTCACGGCCGGCCAAAGTTCGGCGACGACGGGTGTTTGGTAATAGCGTTTGAAGCCCGCCACGAAGTCTTTGCCCGCTTGATAATTGGGCGCGATGGTGACGATCTTGTCGATGTTTTTATCGTACGCGTACTTGCCAACAACCTCGGCCTGCTGGTCGTTTTGCCAGGACGCAGAATAGAAAAACGGTGAGCATTGAGCGCCTGCGATGGGCGAAGGGCCCGCGTTGGAGCCGATCAAGAACACTTGTTTCTCAACGATTTTTTTGTGGACCGCCATCATGATGTTGGAGAAGGTCACACCGGTGATGATCGGGACATTATCTTTTTCAATCAATTTGTCGACGATTTGCACAGCGACTTCCGGCTTGAGCTGACTGTCTTCACGGATGATTTGAACGGGCACGCCACCGAGCTTGCCACCATTGGCTTCCACGACCATCATGAAGGCATCATATTGATCTTTCCCCAGCGCGCCCTGGGGGCCGGACAGCTCGGCCATAAAGCCAATCTTGATCGGCGCTTGAGCTTGTACCGTGGCGGCGATGGAAAGCACCGCAAGAGCGCTCGCCACCAGGGAAAAGGTTTTGAGCTTGGGAAAGGCACTTAGAATGGTTTTCATGGGTTGTCTCCTCAATCGTTAAAATTTTGGCTATTGTAGCCGCGAAATTAGCCTCAGTCACGACAAATGACGGCCGATAAAACGTCGGCAAGCCCTCAGTACTTCAGCCTGCTTCTCGAGGTGAGGGCTGTGTCGACAGTCCGCAATCTCGACGAGCTCGACCTGGCTGGCAACCTTGACCAGCTCTGGAATACGACGAATATGGGCCAGGCTGCCGTATTGATCATCGCAACCCTGAATCGCCAAAATGGGGCAGGAGATATCGGCAAGTTCGCGCTCAATATTCCAGGCTTTGAAATCCTCGCTGAGCCAGACATGGGACCAGTGCTTGAAAGTTTGCTCGACATCGCGATGATGTTTGCCGAGTCGCTCCCGGAAACCCGGATTTTGGTTAAACAGTTGGCGGGCCTGTTCAATGGAGACTAGCCCCGCGTCCTCGACAAACAAATGTGGGGCAAGCACACAGAGCGCGACGCAAGGGGTTCGCAAGGCGTGGCGCTGGGCCCAAGCGCCATAAAGCAAGGCAATCGAGGCGCCATCGCTATGACCCACCAGAATAGGGTGTTCAATGCTTAAACTTTCCAAAAGGGCGGGGAGCACTTGCTGTGCTTCGATATGCATGAAGTGGGTGCCTGCGGGTTGGGCGCGCGGGCTGGACTGGCCATAGCCTTGCCGCGCATACACCAAGCCACGTAACCCGGTCGCATTGCAAAGCACCTGAGGAAAGTCGCGCCATTGGGTAATGCTGCCCAGGCCTTCATGCAAGAAAACTAAAGTGGGTGAATCGTCCTCAGTGGAAGGGCTCGCGCCAATAGGCGCAATCCAAAGTATCTCCAGCGATTGACGCAATCCCGGCAATTCATGCTGGCTGCTCACCCCGTTTACTTTCCCAAGCGCGGCGCCGACTGGAGCAAGTCCGCCAACTCTTTTTTCCAGAACTTGGCCTGGGCAGTGGTGCCGTGCCCGGCGGTATTGCCTGAACCTGGAATCAAGACCAGGCGCGCGCTCTTGATACGTTTGATCTCGTTTTCCATGACACCCAATTCCGGCGGGTTGCGCTCATCATCTGCAGAGTTTATGGCCATGACTGTGGCTAGAATTCTTTCCAGGCCCGGTGAAGGGTTGTAATCGCCCGAGGACTCCCATTGGTAGAGATGGTCGTTGGCATCGCCGGTATAGGCGGCCTGGAGTCTGGAGTCCAGCCATTGATCGGCTTTTGCCCGGGTGGGGGCCACTTTGAAAAGCGCTTGGTTGCCGCCATTACTTGCGGCAGAATAAAACACCGACGCGAAGAGCGCACTACGC
>JAYUOT010000354.1:0-2516 GCA_043760705.1 Betaproteobacteria bacterium | reverse complement strand
CCCCTCGAAGGTGCTCGCCGCAGCGGACGAATTGCAGCGAATGCAAGAAGCAACTACCGAGGATCCGCCGCAAACTGAAGGTTAATCGAACTGCGCTCGCTGTCCTCCTCCGAAGCGTTTGGATTGGCCTTGCGCTCAGCCTCTATCCGGTCCAGGTACGCAGCATCAATGCCCCCCGTGATGTACTTGCCATCAAAGCAGCTCGTATCAAAACGCGTTAAGGCCGGGTTGATGTCACTCACCGCCCTCCCCATCGACTCCACCTTCTGATACACCAGCGCATCGGCGCCAATCTCGGCCCGAATTTGCTCGGTATCGCGATTGTATGCAATCAACTCCGAGCGGGTTGGCATGTCAATTCCGTACACATTCGGAAAGCGTACCGGCGCAGCCGCCGAGGCCATGTACACTTTATTGGCACCCGCCTCACGGGCCATCTGTACGATCTCTTGTGAGGTGGTACCGCGCACAATGGAATCATCGACGAGCAAGACATTCTTGCCACGAAACTCTTCACTCATGGCATTCAATTTTTGACGCACCGATTTCTTGCGCACTGCCTGGCCCGGCATGATAAACGTGCGACCCACATAGCGGTTCTTGAAGAAGCCTTCCCGGTAGCTCAAATTGAGATGGTTAGCCAACTCCAGGGCGGCGGGTCTCGAGGTATCTGGAATGGGCATCACGACATCGATATCGCCTTGCCGCAAAATACTGGCGACCTCGCGGGCCAGATACTCACCCATTTTTAAACGACTGGCATACACGGAAGCACCGTCAATCACCGAGTCGGGGCGAGCGAAATAGACATACTCAAAAATGCAAGGCGAGAGCTGGGTATTCTCAGAACAAATCTGACTGTAGAAGTGGCCTTCAAAATCAATAAAGACCGCCTCGCCCGGTTTGACGTCCCGTACCAAATGAAAACCAAGCCCCTCTAACGCCACCGACTCACTCGCCACCATGTACTCCGTGCCACTGTCGGTTTCACGGATGCCATAACAAAGCGGTCGAATACCGGAGGGATCGCGAAACGCCAAAATCCCGTAACCCGCAATTTGTGCCACACAAGCGTAAGCACCTTCCACCCGGCTCATCACCCGCGAGGTGGCTTTAAAAATGCTGCTCGGCTCTAGCGATGGCCCACCCGATGCGGCTTGCAACTCGAAGGCCAAAACATTGAGTAGAACTTCTGAATCCGAATTCGTATTGATGTGGCGCAAATCGCGCATGCGCATTTGCTCTTTGAGCTGAGGGGCATTGGTCAAGTTGCCGTTATGGCAAAGCATGATGCCAAAAGGTGCATTCACATAAAAAGGCTGGGCCTCTTCCGAGTTCGATGCAGAACCTGCCGTCGGGTAACGCACATGGGCCACACCAAAATGGCCCGCCAGGGAGCGCATGTTGCGGGTGCGAAAAACATCGCGAACCAGGCCATTGGCCTTGTGCATATAAAACGAGTGGCGATCAGCCGTAGAAATGCCCGCCGCGTCCTGACCCCGATGTTGCAGCAACAGTAGACCGTCGTAGAGTAGCTGATTGACTGGCTGGCGCGACACCACCCCTAAAATACCGCACATCTTGCTTCCCTCAGGTTTTGGTAGGACCGCCGAAGCGTTCCGGCAACATTGGCTCGACCCATTGTACGATGCCATCGAGCAAGGGGGCCGCAGCAGCCTCACGCCAAGTCAAAGTGCGATCAAGCTTAAAACTATGGGCGACGGTGGCCAATAGAGCGATAATTAATAAGGCACGGGCGGCACCGAAAAGAGCTCCGAGAAATCGATCCACGCTGCTGAGACCAACGCTCACCAAGGCGCGTGCAATCAAAGATCCCACCAGCCGTGTCGCCAGGAAAATCGCTAAAAACGACAAGCCTAAGGCGAGCGCCCAGGACCACTCAAAACGCTCGCTAAGAACCTGGGCGAGAAAAGGAGATGCGATCAATGAAATAGCCCATGCCGCCAGCCCGAAAAGTGTTCGCACCAGGCCGCGCCACACCGCCAGAATAATTGACAGCGCGCAGAGCACTAAGAGAATGATATCGAGCGTGGTCAAAGTCATGAAAGTCATCAAAGCTTACTTGGCCCCGCTTAAGGAGCCACCAGGGCAGCTTCAACACCATTGAGCTTAAGCTTGGCTAAAGCCTGCTCAGCCTGGTCCCGGTTCACGAAGGGGCCGACACGTACCCTGGTTTTAGTCCCATGATTGGTAGCAATCTTTTCGGTATAGGCCTTGAGCCCAAGCTTCGAGGCTTTGCCCAACTGCTCCATAGCGCTGCCCTCACTCGAGAAAGCGCCAATTTGCACGCGATAAGCCTTCGGTTCGTCCTTCTTGGGCTCATCTTTTATTGGATCAGATTTTTTCGCTTCTGGCTTCTTTGGCTCTGGCGCTGCAATTTTCGGAGCGGCATCCTTGGTCGCCGCATCTTTCTTGGCAGCATCCTTCTTGGCAGCATCCTTCTTGGCAGCGTCTTTTTTAGCCCCGTCTTTCTTCAACTCGTCTTTCTTCGGGTC
>JAYUOT010000353.1:0-2516 GCA_043760705.1 Betaproteobacteria bacterium | reverse complement strand
TTCGAGCGGATCGCCATGCGCGAAATTGATCTCCATCTGCCCGGCGCCGGCCTCCCATAACCATACCCATAACCATAACCATAACCATAGGTGCCTTGTGAGGCCAACCGCGCCTGGTTCAACACCAGCAATTTAACGGGGCACGCTTCTATATTGGACAGCGCATGTTTCACATCGGCCTGCAATGTGCTTTCGGCCTTGACCACCAACACAATTTGCCCCATGTGCGTCGCCAACACGCGTGCCTCTGTCGTCAATAACAAAGGCGGTGAGTCAAAAATAATGATTCGGTCGGGGTATCGTTTCGCCATGTTTTCGAGCAACTTGATCATGGCGTCGCTGGCCAGCAATTCAGTCGCCCGCTCGTGCGGGGTTCCGCTGGGCAATATGGTCAGTTTTTCAATGTTGGTTCTCAAAAGCACGCTCGACATCTCGAGCTTTTCGTCGAGTATCAGGTCAAGCAACCCAGGACTCGGCGGCAAACCAAGCACCCGAAGAACCGATGGTCTGGCCACGTCCGCATCGACCAGAAGTACGGTGGTATCCAATTCAGTGGCAATGCTCATGGCAAGATTGATCGCCGTGAAACTTTTGCCCTCTCCAGCCAACGCGCTGGTCACCATGATCAAATTGCCACGGGCCACCGCCGAGGCGCCTTTGCCAAGCGCGTTGCTGATAAGGGGTCTCTTGATCACCCGAAATTGATCCGCAACTTGTGAGCGCGGCGAATTGGGGCTGACAATGCCGGCCACCGAAAGCGCTTCGAGATCAATTTCCACGCGACGCGAGTTCACCACCGGCTTTGCGACCACGGGCGGGGCCTGAACAACAGCAGCGGTGAACACTTCTGTGGCTTTGCCAGCGCCAGCGCCCTCACTGTCTTTCTTTTGCAGCGCCGGGACACCGGCCGGCATGGACGCACCAGCTCGGCGCAACTGCTCGAGCCTTAGTGTGGCCTGCTCAATTAGACTTGTCATGAAGCTTACGTGGCCCGACCAGAGAAATACGCCAAAGCGGCGATACCCGCAATAAAGACACCTATCAGGCTCGCGGAAGCAAACGCGAACTTGTTCCGGTCGCCGCGCTCACGCGCTCTGGCCGAGTCATTGACCACCAGGGTGACAACGCCCAGTAAAGGCAACCCGGCAAGATCACGCAAACCGCGCGCATCAAATACAACTGCGCGCATTTGGCTGGCAATGAATGCAGTAGCAAGGCCAGCCGCCAGCGCGGCAAGCAGCGCCAAGGGCATGAGGAGCAGGCGATTGGGAGCAACGGGCTGCGGAGAAACCCTCGGCGGATCGATCAGCCGGAAATCCGCAATACCCGCAGCTCCCTCCAAATCGCCCGACAACGCGGCGGACTCCCTTCTGGAAACCAGATCCTCGTAATTCTTTTTGTTGATCGCGTAGTCACGATTGAGCTGCGAGAACTCAGACTCAATTTGGGGCGCCGTCTTCATCAACTCCCGAGCGCGCTTAACCCGCGACTCGTATTCACCCACCCGAGCCCGCAATGACGCGACCTGCACTTCTGCGGTAGCCAGCATCCGGCTCAACTCTTGCGCCGCAATACTTGCGCCAGGCTGTGGCGCTGGCACGGCCATGGCCGCCTTGCGCAACTCCGCAACCTCTTTGCGCTTTTGGTCTTCCAGATCTTTGATCAACTTTCGCGCATTGATAACGTCGGGATGGCTTTCGGTGAACCGTTGCAGCAAGTTGTCGATATTTGACTTTTGCGCATTGATCCGCGCGTCTATTTCCGGCGTAGCCACGGAGCTTGCCGATTCCTGCAGCAGGCTGCGAGTGGAAACACTGGTTGTCTGGGACTTTTCGGCATCAAGTTGTTTCTTGGAGGCGTCCCGGGCGTTCTCCGCCTCCTTCAGTTCAAGGCGCGCTTGATTCAGCTGGTTTGTAACTTCGCTGATCCGCACGGACATGTCTTTGCCGTCTGCCGTCTGGGTTTCAATATTGCGCAACTTGAATTCTTTCAGTCGCGCCTCGGCTTCTTCGAGTTTCACAACATAACTCTTGATCTGCTCATCGATAAACTTCTTGGCCACATCCGAATCCTTGCGGGTATCACCCAGGCTGGACTCGACGAAGATTGAAACCATCGACTGAACCACCCGCCTGGCTTTTTCAGGCACCGAGTCGCGATAACTCATGGTGTAGAGGTTGTCCCGACCCACGTTTTTGATCTGTATCGACTTCATCACCTGCTCGATCAGCGCGTCGCGGGATTCCTTCGTCTTTTCGCCCAGATCCAGATCTGCCATCCGGATCAACTTTTCAACATTGGGCCGACTGATGAGCGTTCGGCTCAACATCGCCACTTGTTGGTCCACATTGGGCTGAACGGCCAACCCAGACATCAAGGGTTTCAAAATCGATTGTGTGTCGACGTAAATCCGGGCGCTGGCTTCAAATTTGTCCGGCACCCACAGAACCACAGCAGCCCCGATTGCGCCCACGACCCAAGCCACGAGCAACCCAGGCCAGCGGTGTTTCCAGACA
>JAYUOT010000352.1:0-5041 GCA_043760705.1 Betaproteobacteria bacterium | reverse complement strand
TATCTGGCGAGGTATGGCGCGCCTCACCGATATTCAAATCGGGTTCCTAATGAGCGCAGAGACTTGTGGGTAATTGAAAGGTTTGTGGATCGCTTACGATGGTGCGTGGTCGGAGCACCGCAGTACTTCGCAAAACACCGACGCCACAAAGTGCCTGGCGATCTCGTCTCAATTGACATCAGCACAAACTTGGTCTACCATTTACGTACGTAATTATTTTATACGTAAGTCAGTGCAATTTTCAGGATGTGAAAGTTTTTGTCCTACCGAATTGAAAGGACGTCATGCAAAAATTAACGCTATCTGTAGACGACGACATCTACGCCATGCTTCATAAACATATCGGCCGAGGCAATATTGGGCGCTTTGTGTGCGACTCCGTGCGCCCCCATTTGCTGAATTCAGAAGATGCCAAGCAGACAACC
Source organism: Betaproteobacteria bacterium (assembly GCA_043760705.1). Taxonomy (GTDB): domain Bacteria; phylum Pseudomonadota; class Gammaproteobacteria; order Burkholderiales; family Burkholderiaceae_E; genus JAPOKJ01. Next base: position 4,616 of record JAYUOT010000352.1, on the reverse strand, counting down.
GCTTTCGGCATGTTGTCGCACCTAGCAAAGGCTGTAAGCACTGATTCTGCCGGACTTGCCAAGCGTCACTACATGGAAAGGCGCTACGCCTTAAAAAAGGTTGACTGAGCATGCTCACCGTCGACACCAATATATTGCTTCGCTATGCGCTCAATGATCATCCAAAACTATCGGCGCTCGCCCGCGAGATTATTGAAGAGAATACCTGCTTCGCTCCTTTGCTTGCCGTGGCGGAGATGGGTTTTGTTCTTGGCTCGGTCTACGAGGCCAGCCCTAAAGAAACCGTCGCATACGTCAAGCAATTGATGCAGCAAAGAAATTTGCGCTTTGAGCATGAAAGCCGAATATTGCAAGCGCTCATCGGTGTAGAAGCGGGCGTAGATTGGTTCGACGCCCTTCTGTGGGCCGCAGCGCCAACCCAGCATGAGTTCGCAACACTTGATCGGAAGTTTGCGAATAAAGCAAACAAGCTGGCCTGGGTTCCCGCCGTCGTCTGCCGACTTTAGCGGTTTCAAGTGTGGCCGCTCATCCGATTCCTGTCCCGATGGGAACTCAGACCAGTCACCCTCAAGATCGAGCTGTCACTTAGCGCTGACAGCCCGAACTAACACCAACATCAAAGGTGGTTATGACATCGACGGCACGTGGCAGGCGTGCAGGCCAAGAGGCATGGTGCGCTCCATCTCAGCTTGCATTAGCGGGCCAGCCCTGAGGTTTTGGGCATCAAAGATCGACAGCAACATACGCTTGCTTTTAACGTCCAGCGCGGTACCCATCTAGTAGCCCTGAGCTTCGCCCTTGCCTAGGGTAGAGGTGTGTGGCACGAAGATGTGCTCCTCCACGTGCACGTCGTCGCCGTAGTGGTATTGGTCTACCACGCCCGTCACCACGTTCCAGCGGGCCACGCTGTCATAGCCCGGGCGATGCTTCGCCGACTGGCGCGCGGCCGCAAACACCTGGGTGTAAGGCTGCCCCACTAAGCGCGGGTCCACGCGCGGAAATTCGGCCACCAGAGGCATCACGGTTTGGCGCGCACGCTGTGTGGCCAGATCCAGCTCCACCAGCATGGCTTGCGTATGCTCTTGAGGTTGGTAGTCGCCACACATCACATCACGTAGGCCGTCAGTGGCGCTCCAAGCAGTGGCCGAGCGCATGCAGTCCAGGCGAATGACGCCGCCCTCTTCACAGGCATTACCAACATGGAAAACCATCCCGACCGGCAGCTCATACCAACGCGGTTGATCAAGCGCCACCTTGGGCAGCACCAGCACGCGTAGGCCCAGCTTGGGCGTCCAGGCATAGCTGCCCAAAATCGATTGGCCATTTTGGAAACGCTCGCCTTGAAAAACCAAGGGGGGGATCAAAAACACCAAGTGATTTTGCGTCACGGCAAAGTCATGAACCATGCCCATGTCCTTGACGGGCAGCACAGAGGCAGTCGCCAAGACGCCGTCAGGCTTGATGCGGTAAATCACCAAAGCCCCGCCACCCACTTGATTGACGCCAAAGTTCCATAGGGTGCCGTCAGGCTCGATACGAGGGTGAGCCGAGAAGGGCAGACCCGCGGTCTCCTCGGACCATCGCAGCGTGCCTTTGGTGTGCAGCGTCATCGGGTCGACCTCATGCGCGGAGCCACCTTCCCACAGGGCCAGCAAGCGCCCACCGTGATGCACCACACTGGTGTTGGCAACGTTGAGCGCATCTGCGCTTGTGGGAGCCTCCATGGCTGGCGTGCGGGTGCCAAACGCTTGGCGCACGATCTTGCCCGCTGCGTTATCGGCCACGTACTTGGCAGTACGGATGAACTGGGCTTGGTGCTGAATGCCCTTGCTGCTGAGGGTGTAGCGCTGGATCGCGCCGTCACCGTCGAACCAGTGAGCGTAGCGCATGTCGGCCAGTTGGTGGCGCGCCGGGCCGTTGCGGAAGAATGCACCCATCGTAGCGGTTGGAATGCGGCCCCTCACCTTCAAAGGTATCGGACCCATATCGGTGGGCAAGTTGGCGTAACCCAAGGCCCAAGCTTGGTCGCTATGGGCGGCAAACGATGCAGCGGGGTTGTCGCAAACGGCGGCCCCGGCAGACCGTGCGGTGGCAAGAGCTCCAACGGCCAAGGCCGCGAGTGCGGCGCGGCGTGACTGAGTGTGATTGGCACTCATTGCAGCGTCACCTTCACCGTGGTGTCAACGTCGAGTAGTAGGGCCGCGTCGTCAAACTTGGCTGGGCCCATGTTGCCTTTGGCGTCGCGACTGTAGCCCAAGCGCTCAATCGGCATGCCCATCAGATTGCTGTCGAGCTTGCCGTTGCTGTTTTCGTCATGAAACGCCGTCACAGCGTAACGCCCTGCGGGAAGGTCGCGGAACACAAGCAGCACGCGCTCACCGGCGGTAACGCGCTCTCCTCGCAGCGGTTTTTTGAGCCACTGCTCGGCGTCAACAAACAAGCCGGCCAGCACCTCGCCTTTGTTTGAGCGAGCGCCCGATACTTCAACGGTGAGGTCCAATGCGTAGGCGGTATTAGCGCCAAGGGCAAGCAGGGAGGCCAACAGCGCTGATACGCCAAGGGCTCTAGCGCGGAAAATTTTAGAGGAACGAGGTGACATCAAGGGCTCCAGTTAATAGGGGAGCCTGCATCATGTCGAAACGCGGGGCTTTGCTCGAGCGTTTTGCGACCGACAGTGCTTTGGGCGTCGCGAAGCGCGGCTGGGTGGCGCGAGTGGTCGGCGCCGGGTGCAGCCAAGCTCCATACCCATCAGTTGCGAAGCCTTGGGGGCCGCACCTTTGATACTGACCCAATTTGATAAATGCGCCAGCTCGGCCCTGACCAGACATCCTCAATGAGAACTCGCTGGAAAGGCGGAAGATGTTTAGCTAGAATGGCTAATCGATGTTAGACAGGAAGCAACCATGACTGTGTCCGCAAAAGAAGCGAAGGATAAATTTGGGGCGATCTGCGCTCAAGCAAAGATAGCACCCGTTTTTATTGAGAAGGATGGCCGTCTGGATTCCGCCGTTTTGTCTATTCAGCAATTCAATGCGCCGAATAATGATAAAGACAAAAAGACCCTCAAAGGGAAAAGGCAGCCATTCGAACTGCGCCATGCATCATGGTTCATGGAGCAGAATGATCGCTTCGATGCGCATGGTCTTTGGTGGGACGATTTACGTACTTGGTAATTTGTGACCTATGCAGTTTGACGTTCATGAAAACCCCAGTCCCCGCATGGGTGAGCATTATCGCTTCGTAGTTAATATTCGAAGCGAGTTATTGTCATTCATGAGCTTACGCGATCAAGCCCAGGAACTCATTGCAGGTCTTGATGCCGTCACTCGCTGAGTGTAGCTTCCAGAGCTTGGATGGGCGATAATTTCAAATCGCCAAGACTATTCCCCGATTGTTGCTCTTCGTGTGAACTAAGACCCAACCATCATGAGCGGCGCCACCTACCACGGCCTACACGGCTAGTGCATTAAGCCCGAACGTACGGACTTGGGAAAGCCACAGAATCACTCATAACAGAGTAACACCGAACAATCAATGCCCCCCATTATTCGACAGTAACACTCTTAGCCAAATTCCGAGGCTTATCCACATCCGTCCCACGGGCCAAGGCAGCATGATAAGCAAGTAGTTGCAAAGGAATCACATGCAAAATTGGCGATAGCAAACCCGCATGATCGCCAAGATTAATGATGTTTATGCCGTCCCCCGGCTCAATCACCGTATCGCGGTCGGCGAAGACAAACAACTCGCCGCCACGGGCTCGCACTTCTTGCAAATTGGACTTGAGTTTTTCGATCAATACGTCATTAGGTGCAATGACGACCACGGGCATTTCACGGTCGACGAGCGCCAGGGGGCCATGCTTTAGTTCACCCGCAGCATACGCCTCGGCATGAATATAGGTAACCTCTTTCAGCTTCAAAGCACCTTCCATTGCAATGGGGAAATGCACGCCCCGGCCCAAGAACAAGGTGTGATGCTTGGTCGCGAAACGCTTGGCCCAATGACGAAGGAAAGGCTCACACTCCAAGACATTGTTGATCGCCGCAGGTAGATGCCGAAGCGATTCTAGAATTTCTTTCTCGCGTGTTTTGCTCAAACGTTTACGTTGCTTGGCAAGCACCAAGGTGAGCAAGAACAAGGCGGCCAATTGGGTGGTAAAGGCTTTGGTCGACGCCACACCGATTTCCGGACCAGCACGTGTTAAGAAGCGCAACTTCGATTGGCGAATCAATGCCGACTCAGGCACATTGCAAATCAAAATTTGCTGGGTACGCGCAAAGACTTCTTCTGCTTCTGCGCCGAACAAACCGCTATTGAGGCTTGACGCGCCCATCACCATTTCTAGCGTGTTGGCAATTGCGCCAGGCTGCTCAAAAATTTCCTTTTGCATGTAGTGATCGTAATTGCCCAGCTCAACTGCATCGGCAGATAACTGGCTCTCAACGATGGGTCGCGTGACTTTCTTGCCCTCGCCATCGACGATGCGGTAACCCTCAGGCTTGATCTCAACGACATCGCCGTCTTCTAGATAGGTCACGAACTTGGTGACCTGCAACAAGGCCGAGGTATCGGAGGCCAGGAAGTTCTCGCCTTTGCCGGTGCCGTTCTTGCCC
>JAYUOT010000351.1:0-11750 GCA_043760705.1 Betaproteobacteria bacterium | reverse complement strand
ACACCGGGGTAATTATCGGCGCGATGTCGAAGCCGTCATTCGACAGGTGCGTCAAGCGCCGACTCATCATCGAATGCTGAGTGAAAATTTTCATACGCTTGCGCATGGTGTTCTTGATTACGAAAGCGATTTACTGCCAAGCATCTTAGTGGTTCTTCATCCGCTTACGGCTCTCGACGGCCGGGAAATTGATGAAGCCTTATCCCTTGGGCTGCGCGACGGCGTATATAGCCTCAACCCGGAAGGTATCTGGATTTTGTTGTTGGCCTGTAAGCCCTTTGACTGTCAGTTGGTGATCGAGCGTATGATCGGCGAGCAATTTGAAAGTCACTTGGTGGGCTGGAGAAAAATTGGCGAAAGGACCGATATTTTGAGCGCGATCGACGCCATGCATGAAAGCTACTGGTTGAATTAACGTTTGTCGACTGGCGTCGCAGTCGCAGGGCCCATACCTGTGACCTGGATCACAACGCCCTCGCCCTTCGCTCCATCATAATGAACCTTGTTGCCGTAGTGCACAACATAGCTTCCCGCGGGTGCGATGAATTCGACAGCGCTCTTGTCGAACCCGGCCGCAAGTGCAGCCGCACCGGCATTGATTGCGAACAACGTAGCAAGCACCCATCCATGGAATGTTTTCATGGCAAAATTCCAGGCTTTAACGGATCGCGGCAGGCGCGACGGTTGAACCGGATGCGCCTTGCATTTTCAGGGGCTGCATGGTGAACGCAAACTCGTAGACTTTCTTGGCCGCCATCTCATCGAGCTTTAGATTCTCAAGGATGTGTACCCCATTGATCACGAGAAAGATTTGATGGCCCGGCAAGCTCAGGTCTTTGTCCGGGTTGGGGGAAACTTCAACCGGCCAGTTGTCTGAGCCGACCAGCAAAGGGTCCTGTTTGACCAACCACTCGGCCGCCGCGGTGCCCACGCCAGGGGTGGATTTCACGAAGCGTGCGTTGTCCTTGCCATAGAGCTTGCCCCAGCCGGTATTGATAATGATGGCGTCCCCCGCATTGATTTTGACGCCTTGCTTGGCCATGGCCCCTTCAAGATCGGCGACCGAAATTTCGTAAGTGTCGCCCAACATTTCGACACCCTTGAAAGCAGCGATATCGAGCATCACCCCTCGGGCAAACAACATGCCTACTTTTTCCACACCCAGCTTGGTGAAGCCGGAGCGTGTCGAAATTTCGTCGAGTTTGAAACAGTTGTAAAGAGAGTTGCCAAGAGTCTGGTGAGCAAAGCCATCGAACTGGGTACCGATCTGACCAAATTCACCGGTCATGATTTCTTCATTGCTACCACGACTGTTCGCCCCAGGATTCATGAAGGTGCGCTTGGTTTGCATATTCATGATGCGCGGGCCAAAAAACGGCATCGTGGGTCCGAGCACATGACCCATTTCGATGACTTCACCGGTCTTGATCAGCCGCGCACCGCGCAGCACCGTCTCGGGATTTTTCATATGATTGCCTGATCCGCGCTCATCGCCTACCCCCCATTTCGATGGGCAGCGCTGCGCTTCGGTGGGTGGACGCCACTGAGCGCTGGCGAGAAGAGGAACAGCGAGCAGTGCTGCGGCGAAGACGACGACGGCTTGTCTCATAGAGAACCCTTTAAAAAACGATTGATTGCACTCGAATGGCCTTACTGACCGATGGCGACTTCCCGCGCGGGATCCGCCACCCACTCACTCCAAGAGCCAGGATAAAGCTGGCTACCTTTCAATCCCGCATGTTCCATCGCCAGGAGGTTGTGACAGGCCGTCACCCCGGATCCGCACTGATGCACGAACTGGCTCGGCTCACGCCCATTCAGGAGCGCACGAAACTCGGCGTAAAGCACTTCGGCAGGCTTGAAGGTGCCGTCTGGCCGAAGATTGGTTTGGAAGGGGCGATTGATCGCTCCAGGAATATGTCCCGCGCGCGGATCAATGGGTTCCAACTCGCCCCGAAAGCGTTCCGCAGCGCGCGCGTCCAATACCTGCAACTCACGGGTTTTAAGGTTGGCCTCGACCTGGGCAACGGCGACCGAGGGCATCAGAGAAGGCGCCTGGGTGAAGTTACCTTTGTGAGGATGCTCGGGTGAGTGTTTGGATTGTGGAAACCCCATTTTGATCCAGGCCGCTATGCCTCCGTCAAGGACCGCCACATGCTCATGGCCTAGCCACTTTGCCATCCACCAAAGTCGCCCCGCGTACATTCCGCCCTGACCGTCATAGGCGACCAGTTGCTGATCCTTTTTAATACCAATGCGCTGCAAAACGCCTTCCAGCTCGTCTCGGGTCGGTAAGGGGTGGCGACCATTGCTACCTGTTTTTACACCGGCAATGTCGTCATCTTGATGCAGGAAAAAAGCACCGGGAATGTGGCCTTCCTCGTACGCGGCAAAGCCTGCGTCGTGGATTAAGAGATCATGACGGCAGTCAACGACTACACATCGGTCTATCGCGACGGCCAGTTGTTCGGCCGAAATAAGGGTAGTGTAGAAGTTTTCTTGAAGCATGACCTACCTTGCAAAATCAACAAGGTAAGTGTACCTCTGCTAGCGCATTTCGCGGCGGTAGAACTCATGAAAATGCTGCATTCCATCTTCCATCGGGCTTTGGTAAGGACCGACCTGATTCTCTCCTCGGTTCATGAGCGCCTCACGCCCGGCGTCCATGCGTAAGGCGATCTCGTCGTCTTCGACACAGGTTTCCATGTAGGCGGCCTGGTGCGCTTCGACGAACTCGCGCTCAAACAGGGCGATTTCTTCCGGGTAGTAAAACTCGACAATATTCTTCGTCTTTCGAGGCCCATCGGGGATCAGGGTGGAAATCACCAGCACATTGGGATAGGCCTCAATCATCACCCCTGGGAAATAGGTCAGCCATATCGCCCCAAACTTGGGCAATTGGCCGCCGTTATAACCCAAGACCTGCTCATGCCAGCGTTTGTACACGGTCGATCCAGGGGCCGCTAAGGCATCATGAATGCCCACCGTTTGTACCGAAAACCAATCGCCGTAATTCCACTGGAGATCACGGCAGGTGACGAACTGCCCCAGCCCTGGGTGGAAAGGGGCGACGTGATAATCCTCAAGATAGACTTCGATGAAGCTTTTCCAGTTGTAGGCACAGTCGTGGTGAATCGTGCGGTCTAGTTTGTAGTTCGAGAAATTCAGTACATCGCCTAACCCGACCGAAGCCAGATCGGCTGCGATGTCGCGCGGGCCTTCGAAAAGCAGTCCGCGCCAATTCTGGGTCGGGTAGTTTTGTAGATTAAGACAAGGGGATTGCTCAAAATGCGGGGCGCCCAAGAGCTTTCCATCCATACCGTAGGTCCAGCGGTGCAGGGGGCAAACGATGTTGGTGGCATTGCCCCGTCCTTTAAGCATAATGGCCTGACGATGCCGACAAACGTTTGACAGCACATCAATGCCGTTTTCACTCCGAACCAAGACTCTGCCCTCTTTTTCAGCAGACAAGGCGTGGTAATCACCCAATTCAGGCACGCAGACTTCATGACCAAGATAGCTCGGGCCGCGTTTAAATAGGCGTTGCAGCTCGCGCTGGTACACCGCCTGATCGAAATAAAGGGCGACTGGAAGCTGCGCGGAAGACGGCGCTAAGAATTCTCGACGACCCAGATCCGACATCCCGTACACCTCCCGACAATGAGAAATCACAGCAAAAAAGCTGAAGGATTGAACCTCGCTGTCGTGGGAAAGTTGAATCACACGACGCGAGGCCGGGAGGATACCCTAAAATGTCGGTTTAGCGACAGCGCGATGCGCTCTTAAGGGCCAAAATTGGTGAAAAGAACCTCGAATGAATCCTCCAATGCCGAGGCTTTAGCGAATCTACAAGGAACAGGTCTGTCCGAGACCGAGTCCGCAACTCCGGCCGTGCCGTTTGAACAGGCCCTGTCAGAGCTAGAGCGAATTGTTCACCAAATGGAGAACGGCAGTCTGAGCTTGGAACAGTCTTTGGCGTCGTACGGGCGGGGCGTAGCCTTGGTGGCATCTTGCCGAGACAGCCTGAATTCGGCCCGTCAGCAGGTCAAAATCTTGGAAGGCGACCTGATGAAACCGTTTGATTTTGAGCGTGAAGATTGACCCACCCAGAAAGAGCGTTCGCGATGCCTCCTGATCAGCTTGGCTCAACATCGACGGCCTTTGATCTTTGGGCGAAATCGATGGCTGATCGTAGTGAAAACTGTCTCGCTGAAGTCTTGCCTGCCATTACAGCCCATCCCGCCGACTTGCATGAGGGTATGCGCTATGCGGTATTGGGCGGCGGCAAGCGTGTTCGCCCTTTGCTGGTGTATGCCACCGGCGAGTTGTCGGGCGCTTCACTGGCTGTTTTGGATGGCGCCGCCTGTGCGGTCGAGCTCATCCACGCGTATTCCTTGGTACATGATGATTTACCCTGTATGGATAACGATGTTCTACGTCGTGGCAAGCCCACTGTCCATGTTGCGTTTGGCGAAGCCAATGCCCTGCTAGTCGGGGATGCTTTGCAGGCCCTGGCTTTTTCTGCTCTGGTCAGTCCCTTGATGTCTCGTGAAAATGAAGGGCCAAAAGGGGAGCGTTCAGGCCATTCTCGGACGAATTTACCGGTGGCCGCGATGGTGCAGGAGCTTGCCCATGCTGCTGGCTCCCTAGGCATGGCAGGCGGGCAGGCCATCGACTTGGCGGCTGTCGGGAAGTCTTTGAATCGTGCTCAGTTGCAACTGATGCACCAGTTGAAAACCGGTGCCCTGTTGCGCGCCTCGGTCCGTCTCGGGCTACTGGCAGGAGGCGCCGTCTGGGGTGGCGATCAAAACCAGTCTCAGACACAAGCTCAGGACGGGGTAAAATCCGGCGCTGAGCGTTTTGCGCAGATTCAAACAGCGCTCGAAATTTACAGTGCGAAGATTGGGTTGGCTTTTCAAGTGGTAGACGATATTCTCGATGTCGAGGCCGATTCGGCGACTTTAGGAAAAACGGCGGGCAAAGACCAGGAGCAGGGCAAACCAACCTACGTGTCCTTGATGGGGCTGGCTCAGGCCAGGCAATTGGCGGGCGATTTGCATGCGCAAGCCCTGGCTGCCATTGGGCCGTTCGGACCATCAGCCTTGAGGCTTGCTCAATTGGCCGATTTGATCGTGCTGAGGAAATCATAATGACAGATAGCTTCAAGAATAATTCATTGACTGATTTAACGGGTGCTTCAGCTTCGGCTAATTTTAGCCTTCTTAAGCAGGTCAACCTGCCGGCCGAAGTCCGCGCTCTGGATCGATCGCAGTTAAAGAAGCTGGCTCAAGAGCTTCGGGCCTTCGTGCTCGAGTCGGTCTCGAAAACGGGCGGCCACTTGTCGTCCAACCTCGGTACGGTCGAGCTGACCATTGCCTTGAATCACGTCTTTAATTTTCCCTATGACCGCATCGTGTGGGACGTTGGGCACCAGAGTTATCCGCACAAAATCCTCTCTGGCCGACGCGAACAAATGGCCAATCTTCGCCAGTTTGGGGGCATCTCCGGTTTTCCGAAACGTAGCGAATCTGAATACGATCATTTCGGGACCGCGCATTCATCGACTTCAATTTCCGCCGCCCTCGGGATGGCCGTCGCCTCTCGCAATAAGGGTGAGAACAAGGGGCCCGCCCGGCGTCGCCATATTGCTGTGATTGGAGACGGAGCGCTCTCAGGCGGCATGGCTTTCGAAGCGCTCAATAATGCTGGCGTGACTGAAGACATCGATTTGTTGGTGATCCTGAATGACAACGACATGTCGATCTCGCCTGCGGTCGGCGCGCTCAATAATTATCTGGCCCGTTTGCTCTCGGGTGGCCTATACGCCAAGGCCAAGGACGTGGGGCGCGCGGTGTTATCCAAAGTGCCTCCGATGTTCGATCTTGCGAAACGTTTTGAAGAGCATGCCAAGGGTATGGTGATCCCAGGCACCCTGTTTGAAGAATTCGGCCTAAGTTATGTCGGCCCGATTGATGGCCACGATATCGACACCCTGGTGGCCACTTTGCAAAACCTTCGCGAACATCGCGGGCCACGTTTCCTGCATATTGTCACCAAGAAAGGTCAAGGATTTGAGTTGGCCGAAGCCGATCCCGTGCTCTATCACGGCCCCGGCAAGTTTGATCCGAATCAAGGCATCAAGAAGGCGGCTGCACCCAGTAAGCCCACCTTCACTCAGGTGTTTTCCGATTGGATCTGTGACATGGGCGCCATGGATGATCGTCTGGTTGCAGTGACACCGGCCATGCGCGAAGGCTCTGGACTCAACGAGTTTGAGAGGCGCTTTCCGAAGCGCTATTTTGACGTCGGCATCGCCGAGCAACATGCCGTCACTTTTGCGGCCGGTATGGCCTGTGAAGGTTTGAAGCCCGTGGTGGCCATTTACTCAACCTTTTTGCAACGCGGCTACGATCAATTGATTCATGATGTCGCGCTCCAAAATTTACCGGTCATGTTTGCGATTGACCGGGCAGGCCTGGTGGGCGCCGATGGAGCGACTCATCAAGGCGCTTATGATTATGCATTCTTGCGCTGCATACCCAATATGGTGATTCTTGCGCCCAGCGATGAGAATGAGTGTCGTCAAATGTTGTTCACGGCGTATCAGCATCATGGCCCAAGCTCGGTGCGTTATCCGCGCGGGGTGGGAACCGGCGCCGAAGTAAAAAAAGACTTGATAGCCTTGCCCATCGGCAAGGCCGAGATTCGCCGCACCGGCAAACGCCTGGCGATACTGGCCTTTGGCACGGTACTTGCGCCGTCCTTAGTGGCTGCGGAGACGCTGGATGCCACGGTCGTGAATATGCGTTTTGTGAAGCCACTGGATGTCGCGATACTGCAGGAGCTCGCACGTAGTCATGATGGCTTCGTGACGGTGGAAGAGCATGTGGTGATGGGCGGAGCGGGGAGTGCCATCGCTGAGGCCATGGCCAGCCTGGGCATTGTAAAACCCTTGCTGAATCTGGGATTGCCCGATCGCTTTGTGGATCACGGTGATCAAGTCGCCCTGCTCAAAATCGAAGGCCTGGATGCTACGGGCATCGAGCACAGTATTCGCCAGCGCTTTGGGGACAATATCTTGGCTGGGGTCTCGCCGCGCCTTGTGGTCAGTCGGTAGTGGCCTGTTAAATCATCCTCGATGTGGAGTTTAATACGCCCCTACTGGGTTTCAGAAGACCGATGGCGTGGGCGGCTGATCTTTATCGCCATTACCGCACTGACCTTAGCGACGGTCTGGGTGAATGTGCGCCTAAACACCTGGAACGGGGATTTCTACAACGCTCTACAGGACAAAAAGTTCGAGGATTTCAAGCGCCTTTTGCTTGAGTTCGTTGGCTGGGCTTTCCTCTACATTATTTTGGTGGTGTACAACCAGTATCTCACCCAGATGCTACAGATGCGTTGGCGACGCTGGATGACCGAGGTGTATTTAGAGCGCTGGATGAGCGGCTCGGCGTTTTATCGTATGGGTCTGGTGGATCTGGGTTCTGATAACCCTGACCAGCGTATCGCCGAAGACTTGAAGGAGTTTGTCAACAACGCTTTGAGCCTGTTCTTTGGCCTGCTCAACGCGGTCGTGAGCTTCGTCTCCTTTGTCGGCATTTTGTGGGCGCTCAGCGGACCGATCACTCTCGGTACGGGAGCTAGCGCCATAACCATTCCTGGTTATATGGTCTGGGTCGCGCTGGCCTATTCCGTCATGGGTAGTTTGATCGCCCACTGGGTAGGAAACCCTCTGATTCATCTGAACTTTAATCAAGAGCGCTACGAGGCTGATTTCCGGTACTCCCTGGTTCGCGTGCGGGAAAACGCTGAGGGTATTGCTCTGTATCGTGGCGAGACCGGTGAGCTGATGAATTTCAAGAGTCGCTTTGGCAACTTGATGGGTAATTGGTGGGAAATCATGAAGCGGCAAAAGCGCTTTACCTGGTTCTCTTCATTTTATGGCCAGCTAGCCCTGGTGTTTCCGATCTTGGTGGCTTCGCCACGCTATTTTGGCGGTGCCATTCAGCTTGGGGGGCTGATGCAAATCGCCAGCTCATTTGGTCAAGTGCAGACGGCCTTGTCTTGGTTCGTCGATGCTTATGGCCGAATCGCAAGTTGGCGGGCGTCCATCCAACGATTGCAAGGTTTTCAAAGAGCGATTGATCTCGCGCAGGCCATGGGCGCAGGTTTGGAACGAGTGGATTCAAAATCGCAAGTACCCAATCATGGGGTCGCAGCCGGTACCGTAGACCTCCGTAACGTCAAGATTTTTCTTCCACAATTGCTGGAAAGCCAGGACGGCAAGTTTGCAGAGTTGGGTCGAGTGCTGTTTCAGGGCGCGGGAGAGCGCATCAATCCGCTGGCCAACACCCTGATTGAAGGACCCTCGGGGAGTGGCAAGAGTATTTTGTTTAGAACACTTGCAGGTATTTGGCCGTTTGCAAGCGGTCGACTGGAAACGCCTGGCTTTGAGAAAGTATTGTTCTTGCCGCAAAAGCCCTATCTGCCGTTGGGGAGCCTGAGAGAAGTCACCTGCTATCCTGGCAAGCTACAAGACGATGGACTCATCCGCGCCGCACTTCACCAGGTGGAGCTCCCAGAGCTTGCCCAAAGGCTCGACGAGCAGGCACTTTGGTCGCAAATGCTTTCCGGCGGCGAGCAACAGCGACTGGCCTTGGCGCGCGCTTTGTTGATAAAACCTCAGTGGCTTTTTTTGGACGAGGCGACCAGCGCCCTGGATGAAGCGATGGAGGCTCGTTTGTATCACTTGCTGGCAGAGGAACTGCCGCAAACGACACTGATTTCGATTGCCCACCGACCACAGGTTGCTAAGTTTCATCGCCAGCGATTACGCTTGGAGGTTAGTGCTGATGGGCCTGTAAAGTTAACTCTTGCATCTATTTGAAAGCGAGCTTCGATGAATCGTCCCGTGATGTTGATTACTGGTGCGGGTCGCGGTATTGGCGCGGCCACGGCACTGCTTGCCGCGGCAGCCGGGTACGATGTACTGATCAACTACGCCCAAGACCACGCTGCGGCTCGGGCCCTCGCTAAAAAGGCCGAGACGCTCGGTGCCAAGGCCGAGGCAGTGCAGGCCAATGTGGCGATTGAGGCCGAGGTGCTGGCCATGTTTGCCCAGCTTGATGCCCATTTTGGTCGCCTGGATGTATTGGTCAATAACGCCGGGATCGTCGGAGTTAAAAGCCCCATCAAAGCAATGAGCGTGGCACGTTGGCAAAACATGTTTGGCATCAATATTTTGGGTGCTTTCATTTGCGCCCGAGAGTCAATCAAGCGTATGGAGCGGGCTGGCCCCGGTGACGATCCGACTCTGAACCGCTCGATCATCAATGTGTCCTCTGCGGCAGCGCGCCTGGGCTCGCCCAATGAATATGTCGATTATGCGGCGTCCAAAGGTGCGATCGACACCATGACCCTCGGCTTAGCGAAAGAGCTCGCCGCTCAAGGCATTCGCGTCAATGCGGTTCGCCCGGGCCTGATTGATACGGACATCCATGCCAGTGGCGGACAGCCTGACCGGATTGAACGTTTCAAGAGTTTGATTCCCATGCAGCGCGGGGGGAGTGCGGACGAGGTGGCGCAGGCGATCATTTGGCTCGCCTCACGCGAGGCCAGCTATGTCACGGGCTCAATATTGGACGTCGCAGGGGGTCGTTAGTACCCTGTTCCGAGAGGATTAAGCCGCCTTGCGGCTTTTGCTGTAAGGATGGCGCTTGGCCAAAGTGCTTTCGCGAGCGCCATCATCGTCTTGCAGGCGTGGGCGTGCAAAACGCAGGATCTCCTCGTGCACTTGTGGCGCAACGATGCCTCCAAAATGCCCAATACCGGAGGATTCATGAAGCGTCAAGTGGCTGCAATGTCGTTGTAAGCGTTGTGTGTAGCGGAACGGCACGAATTTGTCGTCCGGGTCATGAAAAGCAATGATCGGGAGATGCAACTTGGGGCCGACGATTTCGGGCACAACATGGCGGTATTCCATCCGAAAGCTGGCTTCAATATTACTCAACATCCCTCTGCGAATTTTTTCTGGAATCAACCAGCGCTTGGCGAAATCATAGGTGTAGCTCACGGCGTCCGAATGCGGCGAAATCATCACGAACTTCTCGACGGAAATTTGTCCACGGGAAATTCCCGCCATTGCGGCGGTCGCTCCCAGGCAATGCCCAACCACAAGATCGACCTTGCCGACTTTCTCGACCACGGTGCGAAGGGTCCGGGAGAATTCAGGCAGGGCCGCATGATGACCCGAACTCGAGCCATGCGCGCGTTGATCAAAGGTGACGACCTGCCACCCGGCGCGAATGAAGGAGCGAATCAAAGGAAAAGACGCCAGGCCGTAACTCTCCCAGCCATGAGCGATCACGACCACGGGTGCTTTGGAGCCTTTGGAGCGCATCCAAAGATAGCAGCGAATACGCTCGCCATCGATTTCGAGGTTGCCCATCTTGCAGGTTTCCATCAGCTTGCCAATTTCGCGCACCGAGGGCAAAGTGGTGCTCAGATCAGGGCCTGCGAAATCGCGCGCATCCTCGTAAATTTTTTCGGGGAGCAATTCGCCTCGTCGACCCTTGGGCGTGCAATACAGGTGCGTAGCGAAGGAGATCGCCAACTCCTTATTGCGCATCACCAAGAGGCCCATTTCGAAGGCGAAGTTGAGCCGTTCCTTGAGACTTGGGATCTCGAAAGGAAAATGTTTAGTTTCTGGAAGGATTACTGCTGTCATCGTTCCACTTTATCTCACAAGAATGACTGACCGACGGTGATTTTTGTCCTCTTGAAGGACAAATGCCGCCAGTTTCTCTGGGAACTGCCCGCCCGCCTCTCAATCTCTGAAGTTCGTATACGTCAACGGCAAATCCGTGACGTCCTTCTTGATCAAGGCAATGACTTCCTGGAGGTCATCGCGCTTGGTTCCCGAAATTCTGACGACCTCGCCTTGAATGCTGGCTTGGCACTTAATTTTGCTATCTTTTACTAACTTTACAATCTTTTTCGCCGCTTCGGAAGATACCCCGTGTTTGATTTCAACCACTTGCTTCATTTTGTCGCCGCCCATTTTTTGGGCGTCGCCATAGTCGAGAAAGCGCGCGTCCACACCGCGCTTGGCAAATTTGGCCAACATAATGTCCCGAATTTGACTCAATTTGAAGTCGTCATCAGCAAAAATAGTGAGCTCCTTTTCCTTGAGCTCGACCCGGGCATCCGAGCCCTTAAAGTCAAAACGGGTAGTGACTTCCTTGTTGATTTGGTCTGCTGCGTTTTTCACCTCAACCATATTGGCTTCACAAGCAATATCAAAGGTAGGCATGGTGTACTTCTTTCTCGAAACTGGGATCAATGAGCTGGCTAGGCGCAATTATATAAGGCTTGCCAGTGCACCGCACGCAACGGTTTAGCCGAAATAGCAGGAAATTGAGCCGTACGGGCCGTAATCTACCTGGAAAGTGTCACCCTTGCGGGCCGGGACGGGGCTGGTAAAGGAGCCCGCCAGGACGATTTCCCCGGCCTTGAGAGACTCACCGTGGTCATGAAGTTTATTGGCCAACCAGGCCACGCCGTAGGCTGGGTGGTTCAGTACGGCGGCAGCCACACCGGACTCTTCGATCACTCCATTGCGGTACAGAAGGGCGCTAACCCAGCGCATGTCAATTGCATCAGGCTTGAAGGGCCGCCCACCCAGGATAATGCCCGCGTTGGCGGCATTGTCGGAGATGGTGTCAAAGACTTTGCGGGTTACCTGGGTC
>JAYUOT010000350.1:0-5054 GCA_043760705.1 Betaproteobacteria bacterium | reverse complement strand
TTGCCGAGCATCCGGCCTGGCGACTGCACGGTGACAAATGGTTTTGCTCAAATCCAGACGCCGCCCTCGCCATGGTTTTAGCCCGTAGTGAGCCTGATGAAGCCGGTATGCGTGGGGTCTCCTTGTTTCTGCTCCCCAAAGTTTTGCCCGACGGCTCACGCAATCAGTACCGCATCGTGCGACTCAAAGACAAACTGGGTACACGCTCGATGGCCAGTGGCGAAATTCACCTGAACGGGGCGCGCGCCTGGCTGGTGGGTGAGCGCGGACGCGGCTTCGTGCAAATGGCCGATATGGTCAATAACTCCCGACTGTCGAACGGCATGCGTGCTGCAGGTATGATGCGCCGCGCGGCCTCGGAAGCACTCTTCATCGCACGAGAGCGCCGGGCCTTCGGCAAGCGCCTGATCGAGATGCCACTCATGCAAAAGCAATTGGCCAAGATCCTGATGTCCACCGAACAAGCCAGGTCGATGATGTTTCAGGCGGCAGAGTGCTTGAAACTCTCGGACGCCGGTGATCGCGAGGCCTACGCGCTGACTCGATTGCTCACCCCCCTGATTAAATTCCGTGCCTGTCGCGATGCGCGCAAAGTCACCGGTGACGCCATGGAGGTGAGGGGCGGCTGTGGTTACATTGAAGAATGGGGCGATGCGAGGTTAGTACGCGACGCCCATCTTGGTTCGATCTGGGAGGGCACCAGCAATATTGTGGCCCTGGATGTGATGCGAGCGATTCAGCGCGAGAATGCTCTGCCGATCTGGGACGCTCACTTACGAAAACTGCTTGCTGAATCACGGTTCAACCAGGCAACAAAAGAGAAGCTAATGCGGTTAATTGAGCGAACCCGTGAGTTTGCAAACTTAGCCTCTCAAAAAGGCTCGGAAAGCATGGCACGGCAAGCGGCCTCTGCCCTCTACCATGTGACGTCTGCGGTCGTCATGTCCTGGGAGGCTGTCAAAATCGGCTCAGCACGAAGGCAACTTTTGGCAGACTTGGTGGTGGCCCATCGGCTGACTCCGCGAGATCCGCTTGAAGCGCCCCAAGAGCCAAGCCTTGAGGTTCTTTTTTCGGAAGGTCACTAGCTTAGCGTGTCGGAAACTTTTACATAGTCTGAAAGTTTATAATTTTCGGTGATATAAATCACAATTAAATCAAGCACTTAGTGATGCCAATCACGCTGGCATTGAAATTGCTCAGCCTGTCTCACCATCACGGAGACATAACAATGACCTTTCTTTCTAAATTCACAGCAATCGCAGCCATGGCCCTATCTGCGCAAGCTAGCGCTGGCTCAATTTATTTTTTTGGCGATAGTCTTTCAGATACCGGCAACGTTTCTATCGCTACTAACGGAGCCTTCCCGGATCCCAATTTACCCTATGCTCCGGGCCAGTTCACCGATAAGTTCGGCGGCGGCGTTTGGGCCGCTCAATTTGTGAGCCTGCTGGGCCAACCCTCCCTCATGTCTGCGCCGTCTTTGGCGGGCGGCAATAACTATGCTTGGGCCGGTGCCACCACAGGTCCAGGCAATGTTCCCGGCCTGGGCGGTCAAGTAGCCTCCTACCTGAATCCAGTCACGGGACCACCGGGCTCATCACAGGCCAGCGATTTGTTCGCCATTATGATTGGTGGCAATGACCTTCGGGCCGCCCTGTTTGCAGCAGCGCAGCCCGGGGCCAATGCTGCGGCGATATTTGGCGCCGCGATCACCAACGGCATGACGATCATTGATAAGGCCATTCGAGACCTTTATAACGACCAGGCACGCCACTTTCTAATTGCTAACATGCCCGATGTTTCGAAAGCTCCGGAAACAAAATTGAATGGTGCGGGTGCTGTGGCCGGTGCCCTCTTGTTCGAGCAACTTTGGAATCAGGCTTTTGCCCAGGAAATTCTTAGCCTAAGCCAATTAGGCGGAATCGATGTGGATGTGCTCGACCTTTTTGGTTTGGCTCAGCGCAGCAACGCGTTTTATGCTCAAGCGGGGATCACTGAGCTCAATACACCGTGCTTCGCAACGGCTAACCCCGCGGCCTCCTGTGCTTCCTCGTTCTTCTCAGATACTTTGCATCCAAGCTCCGCGGCACACCGGCTCATCGCTCTTGAAGCGAGGAATGCGATTCCTCTACCAGGCTCATTGGCTCTGCTCATGTTTGGATTGTCCGGACTGCTCTTCGGTCTACGCAAGAAGCTGGTCTAAAGCGGCTCGCTGCTGGGGCGCTTAGCCGCCGCCCCGGCAATACTTTGCGCGAGCCAACATCGGGCGATCGACGATAATGCGGGCATGCACCGCACCATCTTCACCACACCCGTAGTTAGCTCCATATTCAGGGGCTTCTCCCTAAGCTTCATGAAACTCGCCGGCTGGAAGGTCGAAGGCCGTCGGCCCACCAAGTCCGAGCAATGCGTATTGATTGCGGCGCCTCATACCAGTAATTGGGACCTTCCGTTCACCTTGATGGTCGCATTTATTTTGAATCTCAATCTCTATTGGCTAGGCAAACGGAGCCTCTTTAAACCGCCCTTTGGCGCCCTCATGAAATGGCTGGGCGGGATTCCGGTGGATCGCAGTCAAAGCACCCATTTGGTTGCGGAGTCTTCTCAGGCACTTCTCAATGCCGAGGGGCCGGTTCACCTGGTGGTTCCTCCAGAAGGGACCCGAAGCAAAGTTCGATACTGGAAAACTGGGTTTTACTACATCGCCCTGGGTGCCAAAGTCCCGATCGTTTTGGCCTACATGGACTATGCACAAAAGCGCGCAGGCATTGGGCCTACGTTGATGCCCAGCGGTGACATCGAGAAAGACATGCTCGAGATCAAGGCGTTTTATGCGCAGTTCAAAGGAAAAAACGCCGATCAATTCGAGAGCCGTTAGTGTGGCATGCCTGATTAGCTGCCGATCTAAACGCTTGGCGAGCACACTGCCCACAGCACCCAGCCCCGCAATGGCGACTCGAGCTTGAGCGCAGACCTGCTCTCAGACGCGCTCACGACCCTACTTTGCGAAGAGTTGACCCAGGTCTCCAAAGGCCTTGAATTCCAGCGCATTGCCCGAGGGGTCAAGAAAGAACATCGTTGCTTGCTCGCCCACTTCGCCTTTAAACCGCACGTAAGGTTCAATCACAAACTGGGTGCCCACGGACTGAAGTTTGGCCGCCAAGGCTTGCCACTCATGCATTGGCAAGATACCTCCAAAATGGCGCACCGGAACATCGTGTCCGTCGACCGCATTATTGGTACGATGGCCACATTCGTCAGGAGCCAGATGAGCCACGATTTGGTGCCCGTAAAAATCGAAGTCCACCCAGTCCGGCGCACTTCGGCCCTCGGGGCAACCCAGAAGCTCACCATAGAAATGGCGCGCCTCAGCGATGTCTCGGACTGGAAAAGCCAGGTGAAAAAGTGCCTGTCTCGGGGCACTCTGAGGAATGGATGTTGGCGAAGCCAGGGGAGCTTGAACGGACATATTAAAACCTAAAGAAGGATGCCTGAATTTTAGAGCATCGTGCCTTCGAACCCACGATTATCGAGTCAAGTTCATCGAGTCATGGCGCCATACACCAAGGCTTGCACTTGCTCACGATAGTATTTCCTGAGCTCGCCCGGTGCGGCCGTGCCCACCACCACGACCAGCTTTTCCTTCGGATCGGCAAAAAAAGCGGTGCCATAGGCGCCGTTCCATGAGTACTCCCCGACGTTTCCCGGGATCGCGGCCAGTCCCGGCTGCAAGCGCACGGCCACCCCCAGGCCAAAGCCATAGCCCTCACGATGGCCTTCAACCGTGCCGACCATATTACGAATTTCTGGTCCGAGATGATTGGCCGTCATGAGCGCTACAGTTTGCGGGCTTAAAATTCGCTTGCCGTCCAGCACGCCGCCATTCATGAGCATCTGACCGAAACGCAGGTAGTCGGAGACGGTAGAAAATGCACAGGCACCGCCACAGTCCGATTTCGTTTGCTGATCGATCACAACGATAGACTGAGGCTTTCCGTCTAGTGGATTATTGGCAAAGGCCTTGGCAATACGAGCGCGTTTCGCGGCGGGCACGGCGAAAGTGGCGTCCACCATGCCGAGCGGTTTCCAAACCTTATCCTGCAAATATTCGCCGAGTCGCTTACCAGTGACCTTCTCGACGACGGCCCCCAGAACATCGGTTGAAAAACTATACTCAAACTGCACACCCGGTTGATGGGCAAGGGGCAGCTTCGTAATACGATCAATGAATTCCTGGGTCGTGCCTTCCAGCGCAGGAGTGGTGCCACCGGGATACAGTTTGGCAATGGGATGATCGCCACGACCCCCGTAAGTTAGGCCCGAAGTATGGCGCATCAAATCTTGAACAACCATCGGTCGGTTCTGAGCAACGAGTTTGAGGCTGCCGTCGGCTTGCGGCACTCCGACCTGCATTTGAGCGAAATCCGGAAAGTAGTTTGCGACGGGACTTCTGAGCGGCAAACGGCCTTCCTGGTTGAGGGTCAGCGCAGCCACACTGGTCATGATCTTGGTCATGGAGGCCAGGGCAAAAATGGCATCCGTGGGCATCGGCGTGCCCTGCGCTTTGTCGAGATAACCATAGGCTTTCTGATAAATCAGCTTGCCGTCCCGGGCAATCGCAATCACCGCTCCGGGCACACGGTTCGCTTTAATTTCGCGATCAAAGAAAGCGTCAATGTTGCCCAACCCTTCAGCCGAGAAACCTCCTGGTTCGGGGGCGCCACGCGGCAAAGGCTGAGCACTTAAAATGGGTGCAGACGTGGCCATGAGACCCGCCACCAAGGCGTAAACGCGAGTAATTTTCTTCAAGAGGTAAGCTCCGATATGAGACGAGAAGGCTTTTGGATGATTGCGGCGATTTCGGCGATTAACGCGATTAAATCAGTCGGCCCAGTGCAACCGGTCCGGGCCCATTGCACTGTAACTGAGGGCGATCACCAGGGTCGCACTTGCGTATCGAAAATCACTCCGTCGAAATACTCAAGAACACCGATTTCTCGCCTGTCGTCACGCGCGTCCTTCTGCCGCCCACGCCTAGCCGATGAAGCGCATCA
>JAYUOT010000349.1:0-2525 GCA_043760705.1 Betaproteobacteria bacterium | reverse complement strand
GAGGTGTTGAAATGGTTGCGGGCTAAGTTTCCTAAACTCTGACTAGCCTTTCTGCGCAAGAATCGAAACCTAGGGTAACTTTCTCACCAAGTACTACGGCTCGTATTACTTGGTTGGGTGTCATCGCTAAATCTCAAACTTTTCCACGCGAAGTAGGGGAATAGGTTTGAAGTGTTTCACGTTGCCGGTGAGTAGGGTGAGGTTGTGTTCTATAGCGGTTGAAGCGATAAGCGCATCGCCCATTTGCAGGCCATGGCTGAGGGCAAAAGTCTCCAGTAAATCAATGGCTTTTTGAGAAATATTCTCAGTGATGGGCAAGATCAACGCATCACGGCGTTCAAGCATTTTTTAATGGCAACGAGTTCAGCTTTGCTATTGACACCTTGAAGGACCTCAAGATAAGTTGCCGCTGAAATCGTCAATGAATCAATGTTGTCGAGCGCAATTGTCGCACTGGAGTAACCGCGCAGGTGCCAGATGAGGACGTCGGTATCGACAAGCACGGGCGATTATGAACCGTTGCGTGAACCGTCACGGTTGTACCGGCCCTGGCGTAACTGACGGACGTATGCGGGCACATCTTCCAAATCGGCCCGGTCGCGCCATATGCCAAATGCGGGGTCGTCGGTGGCGAATGGCTCAGTACTGCGCTCGGCTTGACGTTTGATGGCCTCGACGAGAAGCTTCTCAAGGGCGTGGGATGTCAACAGGCCCGCCTCACGTGCGGCCTTGGCGGTTGCCTCGGGCAGTTCGATCTGAATCGTTGTCATGGATGGGTTCCTAGTGGGATGTCGTAGCAGAGGAAGAAAAATGGGTCCAGGACAATTTAAAGGCCTGTTCGAATAGGTGCATGGTTTTAAGCGCATAGACGGACAGCCGTCCCAGTAAAGCCGAGACTACGATCCTTTAAATGTAACGGGCATATTCATGGCGCGGTCCTCGGGTGGTGCTGGCCGCGCTAAGAGACATCAGAGAGCAGTATTTTTCCTGGCCCACACCGAGTAGCGTTGAAGCCCAAACCGTGGGCGAGTCGCTTTTTGATCGCATGGCGGCCCCGATTTCGGCCCAACCCGAGCCAAGTTTTGTAGGCATGCCGCGCCTCACGGTTCGAATGGGGGCAAGGATTCAAGGCTTTCCAGACCATTGGTTGTTTTGCGGAAAGAAAACTTCGGCTTATAAGCTGATGGGCAATGTGTTTCCGCCGCCGGTTGCTTGCGCGGTTGGAACGCAAATCCTCGCTGCGTTAAATAGCGCTGCTAAGCCCAAATTGATGCGTGCCTGAGCGCAGCGACGCGATGAAGCAAGAGAGCACGGCAGAGCAAACGCAGAAGAAGATGCTCAAAGGCCACGCATACTCGCCCGGTTTGCAAAAGCTGCCGATTCAGGTGAGGCGGGCTAGTGCTGCCGATCAGATTGAGGTATTGAAGTGGTTGCAGGCTAAGTTTTCCAAGCTTTGACCGGTCCTTGCCGTTGCCGAAGTATTTGACCACTGGAGCATGCAGCGCTTAGCGCCTACTTTTGTCCTTGACTGCTCAATTCACCTAGTAGCTCAGAATGCCGATCAAGAAGCCTAAAAAGATTCACGATGGCACTCATCGGTTTAGCATGACCACGCTCATAGCGCGAAAATGCGTTTTTACCGCCACCCGCCAATTGCCCCGCTTGCATTTGAGTAAGCTTTAGTTTTTTACGAATCCTTGCCAGCTCAGCGGCTTCATGAGCATCGACTTTTTCGCGAAACGCGAACCATGCCTTTTCTTGGCGGGAATCGAAGGCCACAAAACCCTCGGTGCAGCGATCACAGAAGGCACCACGGTTATTAGTTTCGAAGGGATGCCCCTTGTACTGCTCAGTGCTGCGCTTCAAGCCATCGCGCAAGGTGCCCTGTTCACATATTGGGCAGGCTTGCCCATTCCACTTGCTCGTCATATTCATAATTCCTTGAACGAAACTACAAAGTAATCTCCTGCCCGCTGGAACTTGATATAAAACACAAGTCCGTCCTTCTGGGCGTGATACACGTCTTGCCAAACCCAATGATCTGCGTGTGTCGTCATGCTCTTATAAAAGTTCTTTCGCGTAAGGCTCTGAACGACGCCTAATGCTTCAGCCTGGGTCAAACCCGCATCGCAAATGCCCTGCCGCGCGGATAACGTCAGGTTCATTTCATCGACCGTCGCCATTTTGGCCTGGATAATTTCCAGGGTGTAGTGTGGCACCTACTCCCTGGTGGCGTGCCCTGCACACCTTTTTCGTAGTCCGCAAGCGGCTCTGCCTAATGCAAGCCCGTAGCTTTGATGTGCTCTTTGAGTGCGAATATTAGACCGAAGCGGCACCCCATGTTTTGGGACGCTTCTGGCAAGTCCTCAGGAGACCGGTAATTCTTCAAGCGAAATTCTCAATCGCCGCCCAATCGCTAGGGCTGCTCGCTCCAATGTTTCAAGGCTCACCGAGGTGTTCTCAGGGTCAAGCACACGATCAAGCTGAGAGCGACTGGTGTTGATGCGCTTCGCCATTTCAGTTTT
>JAYUOT010000348.1:0-11794 GCA_043760705.1 Betaproteobacteria bacterium | reverse complement strand
TATTGACGTAGTGCCCAGCCAATGGCTTTCTGTAGAAAGAACTCTTTCGACCCTATCGAAGGCTCGATGCAAGAGTACAACAACGTCAAATCCGTTTCCGCCTTAAAACTTAGCTGGGAGAGTATCGCAGCAAGACCGTCGACGTAATCCCACCAGGCACCCGTGACGATCATTTCCTCATACATTTCTACGCTAGCGAGGCTCTGGAAACCCTTGGCGCGACGCTCGCTCGCCAAAAAAATCGCGGCATAGCGTTCTTCGCGGTAATCGGCGTGGCGCCATAGTTCCAGCACGAGCGCTTCCCAATACATGACTCTCGTACTCGGAAATTTTGACGCTCACCCAGCCTTAGCGCTCACTGGTTCTCGCGGCGCCGATTCGCTAGCACCCCTTTCAGCATTCTCTGATGATTTCTGGCCGAATTCCCCAAGCGCTGAGAAAAGGCAACCGCCAGTACGTCAATGATCATCAGATGCTGAAGCCGCCCAAGCATTGGCAAGTGTACATCGGGATCATCGACCAACTGCGCGTTCAATGCCCAGTCGGCCAGAGTGTCCAAGGGCGAGCCGGGCGCGCCGATCGACAACACTTTGGCCCCCGCAGCGCGAGCCACTTCGATGGCATCGAACAACTCGGGGCTGCGACCACTGGCCGAAATAAGGACCAGCATATCGTTCGCGCCCAACTGAGCCGCGCTCATCACCTGTAGTGCGGGGTCCGAGTACGCTTCGCAGTGCAGACCAAAGCGGAAGAACTTCTGCTTGGCGTCTTGCGCCACCAGAGCCGACTGGCCGATCCCTACAAAATCAACTCTGCGCGCTTTTTTCAGTGCGCGTAGCACCTGATCCAGGACCTTAAGATCAAGGCTCGCACTAACAGCATGGATCGCTTGAACCGCCGAGCCCAATACCTTGGCACTCAAGTCCTTGATCGAATCACCGGAACCGACACTGGGTTGAGGTGCGGCATTTTTGATTTGCAGTGCGGCCGCGAGCCGCAGCTTGAAGTCACGCAAGCCTGATGCCCCAACGGATCGACAAAACCTGACGACCGTGGGCTGGCTAACACCGGCCTGGGCCGCAATATCGACGACCGCCGTCTGAATAAAACTATGGGGGTGGGCTAGAGCAAGTCGAGCCACTTTCGCTTCAGCCGGAGGAAGTGTCGCGCATTGATCGCGAATGTGTTCAAGCAACATTGAAAATAAAAATCAAGGCTAGCGAGCGACATCGGCGGGGTTACGGCGCACTAAGGGCGTGGGCGGCGTCAAAGCCGCGCATCCTCGGCCCAGGCAGCGTTATTGCGCAGCGCCAGAGCGGTCGCCGCTGTCGGTCCGTAAGTTCCCGCGGCGTACGGCAGGGGAGCCACATGATTCTGCGCAAGATCTTCGCGCAGGCGATCCGTAAACTTCCACTGCGCTTCCACTTCATCACGTCGCAAAAAAAGACTGAGGCGGCCCCGCAAAATGTCCGTGATCAGACGCTCATATGCATCGCGCACAGGAATACGCCACTCACTAAAGAAGTCCAGATCGAGCGCCACTGGACGCAATCGCTCGCGCTCACCAGGGGCCTTGGCCAGCAAATGAAGCTCGAGACGATCTTCGGGCTGCAACTGGATCACCAAGCGATTACCCGACCAGGCGCCACCCACGGGTGCGAACAATTGCCTGGGCACGTCACGAAACTGAATGACGATCTCGGCCATACGCTTGGGCATACGCTTGCCGGTACGCAACAAGAACGGCACACCGGCCCAGCGCCATGTTTGCACCTCGGTACTGAAAGCCACAAAGGTCTCGGTACTGGAATCCGCCGCCACACCTTGCTCGTGCAGATAGGCCGGGACCGGCTGACCGGCCAAATGGCCCGCCACGTACTGTCCAATCACAACCTCGGGCGTACCCGTCACGCAGGGCACTTTGAGCGCCCGCAACACCTTTAACTTCTCATCACGCAAATCGTCCGGATTCAAGGTCGCGGGCGGCTCCATGGCGACCGTAGCCAGCAATTGCAGCATGTGACTCTGGACCATGTCGCGAATGGCGCCGGAGTGTTCATAAAACCCTGCGCGCCCCTCGACACCAATGTCTTCAGCCACGGTAATTTGCACATGGGCGACATGCTCACGAGTGAGGAGCGGCTCAAAAATACGATTGCCCAAACGAAGCGCCAGTAAGTTCTGCACCGCTTGCTTACCGAGGTAGTGATCAATGCGGTAAATCTGTGATTCGTCCAGGGCCTCCGCCATGGCACGCTCGATCTGCGCCGATTCTGCGCCGCTGAAGCCCAATGGTTTTTCCAACACCAAACGCATTCGCGCAGCATCGCGCACGGGCTCGATGGTGTGAATCAAATCCGCAAAGCGCGAGGCCGGGAGTGAGGCATAGTGCACCACAGGCTCCGGCCCGGGGCGCACGGCCTCGGCCAAAGCTGCGCGTGCTTCAGGAGCACCAAGCGTGAGACTCACCGTCGATAGAAACGGTTTGAGCTTTTGGAGGTTGGCACGAGCCGCTGGGTCCCCACTAGCTTCCAGAAAACGATCTTCCTGAAGCAAGGCGTTGTCCACCGTGGTGCTCTCGCGTTGCGACAGAATAATACGACTCGTCTCGGGCAAGTATCCTTCATGGGCTAAATGAGCCAGCGCAGGAATTATCTTTCGTCTGGCCAGATCCCCTGCCGCCCCATGCAGCACAAAAGTGAAAGGAGAAACAGGTTTCACGTCGGGGTTCTGTCGCGATTCAGAGTTAGAAATCATAAGTGAGCTTCGAAAAGTTGAAAGCGTAAGAACTGCTGAGGCAAATCCGACCGAAGTCCTGTCGAGGTGATTTTCGCTTCACGCAAAGACAGGCTTTTGTGGAAGTAATTATATTACACAATACTTTGTAAAAAACATCCATTTGGCGTAATATTATTACATCCCAAGCGGTTGATATCTGTCCACGTCCTTTCAAGTCCTTTCAAGTCCTTTTAAGCCCTTTTAAGCCCTTTTAATCCCCAATTGCGAGGCGTTCCGCATGTGCGGTAAAGCCCATCGCCCTCAAACCATGACTCATCAACTTCATCCCCTTATTCGCTCGGTCCGAGAGCGCATCGAGATCCGCACCGGGTCTCCTGCTCGGTGCACTTGCTTTCGGACATTTGCATGCCGTGTTCATTCCGGCGGGTCCGATGAGTAGCGGCCTCTCGAACCAGGAGAAATCTAAAATACGTCAGCAAGCCGCGCAAGGACTAGCCGACCGAGCGACACTGCTTGGCGCCGAAGAAGCGGCCTACCATGGTGAGGGCGCTTGCACGTTTTACGGCATCGCCAACTCAAACCAATTAATGCTCGACTGGATGGGCTTGCAATTTCCGGGCGGGGCCTTCGTTCACCCGCGCGACCCGGAGCGACAGGCCCTGCTGCAAGAAAGTGTCCGAGCCATTGTGGCTGCGGCCGGCAAAAAGACTTTGGCCATTGGCCGCTTGGTGGATGCACGCTGTCTGGTCAATGCACTGGTCGGACTTTTAGCCACCGGTGGTTCGACCAATCACGCCATTCACTGGCTCGCCGTGGCCAAAGCTGCGGGCTATCAAATCGATTGGACCGACCTGGATGATCTCTCCAAAGCGGTTCCCCTCATCGCACGTATCTACCCCAATGGCAATGCCGACGTCAATGAGTTTCACCGGGCTGGCGGCACCGCGGCCGTCGGTCGATGGCTGATCGATGCGGGCCTGGTTGACGGCGACGCGCTTACCAGTTGGGGCCGCTTGCTGGGCGACACCATCGCCGAGCCAGCCCTGGACGAGCGCGGCAAATGGTCCCCCCAAGCCACCCGCGTACGCAACGCGGCCGTTTTGCGACGGCCCAGCGAGCCCTTCCAGGCCGATGGTGGACGACGCCTTCTGCAAGGCAATCTGGGCCGCTCGATCGCCAAGGTATCGGCCGTTGAACGTGCTTTTCGGGTAGTGGAGGCACCGTGCCGGGTGTTTAGTACTCAACAAGAAGTCATCGCCGCTTTTAATGCCGGTGAACTGGATCGCGACATTGTCGTGGTGGTGCGATTTCAAGGGCCACGCGCCAATGGCATGCCGGACCTGCTGAGCTCTCCAACAGAGCGTCGCCACACACTCCTGAATCGGGCATCAGTCTCGGCCGACGCTACTTTGAAAATTTTCGCAAGTCAGTCTCCAGCGCGAAGGCCGACGCAAGCGTGCTTTGGTGAGCCGCATGCTACTCTGCTCAACGATACCAATATGTCCACTACTAACCCCGCAAGATTCAAGACCGCAGTAGGTTCGGAGCCACTCATGAAATTTTTTATGCCCTTGTTGGCATTAGCCACGACCGTCATGCTCGGCGTTGTCAGCGCCCCATCTTCTGCCCAAGGCTCACCTGAAGCCTTCCCATCGAAGCCGATCCGCTGGATCGTGCCTTTCCCACCCGGCGGCCCCACCGATTCCTTCTCGCGCCCGGTCGCGCAAAAGCTCTCCGAAATTCTCAAGCAACCCGTCATCGTCGAGAATGTTCCCGGAGCTGGCGCCTCCATTGGCATGGAAAAGCTGGCCCGCTCCGCGCCCGACGGATACACGATAGGCCTGGCCACCACCGGTTCGCACTCCATCAACCCGCACCTCTACGGTGCTCGCTTGCCGCACGACACCACCAAGGACTTCACGCCCTTAACGCTGGCTGTGCGTTATGTGAATGTGCTGGTCATCAACCCCAAGCTCGGCATCAATAGCGTCAAGGAATTGGTGGACTATGCCAAAGCAAACCCTACCAAAGTGACCTTCGGATCGGCGGGCAACGGCTCCTCAAACCATCTCTCGGGAGAGGCGCTCAAGTACGTCACGGGTGCACCGATGCAACATATCCCCTATCGCGGCAGCGCGCCAGCCCTCGCGGATGTGATCGCAGGCAACATCACCTTTATGTTCGACATTCTGATCACCTCCATGCCCACTGCCAACTCCGGGCGCGTGAAGGCCATCGCCGTCACCAGTGACAAGCGCTCGCCCTATGCGCCCGATGTACCCACCATGACCGAGGCCGGTGTGAAAGGCTTTAGCGAAGCAGGAAGCGACCTATGGTTCGGCATTGTGGCACCGGCGGGCCTGCCCAAAACGACCTTGAACAAATTGAATGAAAGCTTGATCGCGGCGATTCGCTCACCAGAAATTCGTCAACGCGCCTCGGCCTCCGGTTTCGAACTGTGGACCAGTACACCGGACGAGTTTGCCCAAGTCATCAAGGTAGATCGCGACAAATGGGGAAAGATCGTGAAGGCCTCCGGCGCGAAGATCGACTGATCCGAGATGCCGCGCTACGTTGCCTTCCTGCGAGGGGGATAACCTGTACCCCAAAGCACGATATCCGCTTCAAGCCGCTGGCCCGGTGATCCAATTTTGCTCTGACTCTGGGGGCGCCATAGGTTGCATCCGACAACGCATGAACTTCGAGAATGGATTTTAGAAGTTGTACGTTAGCCGGTTCCCGAGGACTGATTGGCCGATCTAACCAATCGTAATAACCGATGGCGGAAACCCATTTGGCAATCGTACTGGCGCCGCGGCCAAACAATCGGGCGACCGTCCAGTAACCGATCTGGTAATTAGCTCGGTCATGATCACCGAGTCCTATTTCTTGCTCAAGCCCTGTCTGCCATGCTGGCGGCCAGGGTGTCTTTGCTGATTGAGCCGGGCCTGCAATACCTTTCACCAGGGTAGTTTCGTGCCAAGGTAATCGACAAAACACCCTGTATCGGCTGGCGTTAAATTCTTAAGGACGCCAAGCAATTCGGTGGCTGCAACTTCTGGGCTGCGTACATTGAGCCCCACTTTTTTAAAAGGGTTAGTCAGGTTTGTATCGACGGTGCCCGGATGCATGGCCACACAGATAGACTGCTTGTTACCCGGTAGCAATAATCACGGTTGTTAAGGGTGCGAAAAGGCATTGCACTTTGATCCAGCTCGCTGACTCAACAAGTGTCGACTCTTGCGTGTAATCAAACACAGGCGCACCAGGTTCACCCGTTCGCTTGCCAAGACTCAACACCTGAGCGCAAACACCTGAGCGCAATTTCCCTGGGTCTTAAGAGCTTCAACGAAAGCGCTTCCGAGCCCGCCAGTCCCGCCGATAATGAGGGCAGTGGAATTAACTTCGGAATTGATTTGCATCTACTCGATTGCTAAAAAAAATCCAGGCTCCACTGAGTAGCCGCGCGCCATGCACTGGGTTCATATGTATGCTGTCGCTGCCCGCTTGCTTGACTAACAGCCCCTACTCCATGGCTTTACCGCTCACGACGTGATAGGTCAGAATGGCCGTGAGCTTTGGAATGTCTTTCAGCAAAGCGTTGTCTAGCGTGAGTTGATCACCGAGAGTAGAAATAAGAATCATGGCCTTTTTGCCTGTTGCCGACATCGATCTGAGCACACCTTGATGTCGTCCCAATTTTTGGCCCAGGATTTTCTCCAAGTCATTTCACGACCACAGGTGATGCATGTTTTACTGGGTAGGTAGGTTTTGTTACCTCTGAATGAGTTTTTGTGAACTCCCATCAAAATAGCTCCTTTTGAAGAGAAGGTTTTGCGATCTCAGACTTAGTCTTGTTCTTGCGTGATTCGGGAGATGGTTGGCGACTGCCGTGTTGCTCAAAGATTGAGCGCGCGGTTATGTCGCCGACACCACCAAGGCGGATTCGAAAAAGTATCCGCAACATAGTAAGGACCAAAAATGTACTGGTTGCCAGCCTTACGCAGGCAAGGCCACAGACGCGGTTGGCGGCTGTCCCATCTTTGCTGGTAAACAGGTCGCCGGACCGGGCTGGTGCAGCGCCAGGGTCAAGAGGGCCTAAGGGACAACCCGACAAGGCTTCCGGCCATGCTCCAGTCTCACCTCTGAGGAATGCGGTGGGGAGCATGGTGTTTGGTGCCGCTATTCATAGCCACTGCCCGCAGTTTCCCGTGCTTCGTGGTTCGCCCTTTGGTTCGAATTCGCCACATCTTGAAAGAGCTGGCCTTGAGTTGTCTGCGCAGGAGAGCGATGACGCTATCTTCGTTCAAGCCGAATTGTGTCTCGATGGCCTCGAAGGGGGTTCTGTCTTCCCAGGCCATTTCTATGACGCGCGATAGATCCGCGCCTATTGAGGTAGAGGAATCAACGGCCATGATTGCTGAGTGTCCAGGCGCGCTGTGGAGAATCGTCTTCAAGAAAGTCTTCGTGTTTGTTGATGATGCGCTTCGCCTCCAAAAGCTCGTTGTATTCAACGGCTTCATCACCCAGCACATTCACAAAATCAAAACCAGCCTCGCTGACGCGCACTTTGTCGACATAAAGGTTGGCGAGTGCCAAGCGATTCTCTTTCATGCGTTTTTTCAAGTAGGTAAAAAGTATGTTCGCCTGATCGAGATCTTCGATGTTGTGGTGCCACTGCCAGGCCTCGCCTACAGGGATTTTTCTTCCAAGACCCGAAATATTGTGAAGAAAGTAACTGATCTTCATGCCGACCTCTGAGTCCCTGCGCCGAATTTGCGCCACTGGAATACCGAGTTCGGAATTTTTTCCAAGGCCGCAGTAACTCGTGGGTTTGATCTGGCAGCCAGCCCGGGGTTCACCTCTTCACCCAACGCGGGTCCCTTCGAGTTCTCCATTTCGGCTAAGCGCTGAGTCGACAGGTATTTTTGCAAAAAATCATGCATCAACAGCTCGTATGCAAGAGGCGCTTTTTGAGCTTCGACCCATATGGCGAAAGTCCGAGCGGACAAAACGCAGCTAGTGGTTGCGGTGGTGGGCTCAGGGTTGGGTGTGCGTATCGATGTGCAAAAGCTTTTGATTAAGCCCTCAAATGCCTCTATTGAATTGAGTGATACCTTTGCCGATCTAGGCAGTGCCTTGGCGGGTGAGTTTACAAAAAAACCAAAAATTCTGATCGTCAAAATCAACACCCTGAACCCTTCGGCGCGAGTGCAAATTGATGCTTTAAATGCGAGGTTCGGTCTACGGCGAACGATTGTTCTTTACAACTACGGACCGGAGGCGCTAATCCAGTCTATGCGAAGTGCGGGCATGCGGGTCCGTAGGCTGCCCATTAGAGAAGATGAGCTTGCTGATTTGGTGAGCTCCGAGATTTTTGTGGATCCATTGCGCGCTGCCATTGCCACCGCGGTCAGCATTGTTATCCCTGATCGTCAGTATCCAGATGCTGTATTAGCTCGGGTTGCAGGTATCTCGACGAGTATTTTGTGTGAATGTCCGAAACATGTGGCCGAGCTTATTTCGCAGTTGGCGAGCTTCGAAGAATATAGTCAGGAATGTTTGAGCAATAGTGCTGAAGATGCTCATTTGCATGCCTACTTGAAATCTGTTTCGGGCTCGGCGCGGGCGATGTTTGAGCGTGCGCTTGCAATGGTGGCGGAGCATGAGGGTATTTCTTTGCTGGCTTAGTGAGGTGGCTCGCACGCTTGAGGTTTGTTCGACCACAGGCGCAGAGCCTCTAATCGAGTCGCGTCAGCGTTCTGTAGACACGATCCAGAATTTCAACCGTGTGTGTGCCGCTAGAAAGCACAAGCAGCGCATCACTGATGTCATTTTCGCCGAAGCGATATTTCTCACAATTTTTCGGGGCTCCCGCCTTGCGAGTGAGCAATCTTCTCTTGCAACGAACGAATGCCCGCAGGTTCGCCACGCACGCTAAAGAAGGCACCTTTCTCTTCTGCCCGCTCCTCCAGCACTTCGCACAGGGAAAACAATTCGCCGCGCAGTTGCTGGGCCGACCACGGCAAGAATAGCTCCGCCTTCACCAAGCGCTTGCTGAAAAACGTCCGGATGGACTTCTGAAGCATGGCGACATCCGCCGGATTGACCGCACTCAACACAATGCATTTGGGAAACTGCGCGCGCAAGGCCTGGGTCCGTGCAGCCTGTGCCTTGGCATCACCGACCTGATCAATCTTGTTGAACACCCGCAAGCGCGGCACCTTGCCCGCTTCGATTTCTTCAATCACCGTGTCGGTCACGTCGATTTGTCTCTCGAAGCCCGGATCGCTGGCATCGATGACGTGAAGCAGCAAGGAGGCCTCTGCGGCCTCTTCCAGTGTTGATTTGAACGAGGCTACCAAATCGTGAGGCAAGTTCTTGATGAAGCCCACCGTGTCGCTCACCAAAACCCTTGGCACACCCTCCGGTACGAGTGCAC
Source organism: Betaproteobacteria bacterium (assembly GCA_043760705.1). Lineage (GTDB taxonomy): Bacteria > Pseudomonadota > Gammaproteobacteria > Burkholderiales > Burkholderiaceae_E > JAPOKJ01. The sequence continues at coordinate 2,613 of JAYUOT010000348.1, read as the reverse complement.
GTACGGTGGTGTCAAGGGTCGCGAAGAGTTTGTTGGCAATCAACACCTCATTGCCCGTCAAGGCCTGCATCAGAGTGGATTTGCCAGCATTGGTGTAGCCGATCAGGGCCACTCGCGCCACGCCCTGGCTCTCCTGACGCCGTGCTGTTTGAGTCTGGCGTTCAAGATCGAGGGCTGTGATCTCCCGCTTCAACTCGGCAATGCGGTCGCGAATTTTGGCGCGGTCCGCTTCGCCCGCACCTTCACCGGCGCCGCGTCCGCCCACGCCACTGCGCTGCCGGCCTTGTGGTCCGGCCAGCTTGGCGGCCTCGCGCAAGCGCGGCGCAAGATAACGCAAACGGGCGATCTCTACCTGCGCCCGCGCCGCATTGGAGCGCGCATGGCGATGGAAGATTTCCAGAATCACCATGGTGCGATCCAGCACGGTGCAGCCGATCTCGTTTTCAAGATTACGCGCCTGCGAGGGTGAGATCTCGTGATCGACCAGAACCACGATCGAATCCGTCGTCCCGTCCCCTGCCTCGTCCGCGGATTCGCTCTGCACGAGGCTCTTCAACTCGTCCCGCTTGCCCGTGCCCAAATAGGCCGAGGCATCAAAGTTGCTGCGCTTTTGAATCAGCGTGGACACCACCTTGAAGCCCAGCGTCTTGGACAGTTCACGCAACTCACTTAACGAGGCCTCGAACTCGACATCGCTCACGCGGGGAAGCTGGACCGCGACCACAATGGCGCGTTTGGGGGGAATCCTGGTGTCTGTGGGCATTCAGTGGGTGCTTGAGGTGAATGAGTACTGATGGTAAGCCGAAACCCGGGAAGCACGAATCGGGCTGGTGAAATGGCCGACAAAAGGCACAGTTCGGACAGTGCCCCATGTCCTTGTGGGTCGCGGCGAAAATACCGTCAAGCACCAGGCAGTGAAGATGGATGGTCAGGTTAGCCGCTGAGCCGAATCGTTGAATCAAAGTCACTGCCCCGCAGTCACCCTCACCTGGCTCCAAAACTGCCTGCTCTCGCAAGTAGCGGCTGAGCACACGTTGCACCACCTGTAACACCGGGGTCAATAGCTGGGGTTGTGAAGCCAGTAAAAGTCGAAGTGGTATCGGTGCTCTTGGACCTTTGTTAAATGCTTAGGCGGCTGTTTGGTAGGTGCAACACGCCACCGCAGGAGCAGCCCGCAGCCTGGCAATCACGGGCAACAGCACCTTCTCGTCTGCTCGATCAGCATCGTTTTTGATTCCAGATATTTATACACAACTATAATTTTATTGCATGTTTTTTATAGTTATGTATAATTTTCTGGATGAATCGTTACCTCGAACCCCTCATTCGCAGCGACTTGACCAAAAAAATGGTCTTTGTGGGCGGGCCAAGACAGGTAGGCAAAACTACCCTGGCCAATCGCATTGCGTCATCCAGTGCACCGACTTTTGCGAATACAACTTATCTAAATTGGGACCATCGGGACGACAGGCAAGCTACTTTAGACTATCGCTTCAAAGGGGGAACCCAGTTAGTTATTTTTGACGAAATTCACAAGTATCGCGATTGGAAAAACTACCTAAAAGGCCTGTACGACACGCGCAAAACTCAGTTCGCCATTTTGGTGACTGGGAGTGCACGCCTGGATTTGTATCAAAAGGGAGGCGACTCCTTGTTGGGCCGCTACTTTTATTACCGGCTTCACCCATTAAGCATCGCAGAGTTACTAGAGCGGCCCTACAAACACGGCGATTCGCTTTCTTTCGCCGACGATATCGCACCAGGCCTTTGGAACGATTTAATTAAGTTCGGTGGGTTTCCCGAAATTTTCTTTTCCAAAGATGAGCGCGATTTAAAGCGCTGGCATCACGACCGCGAAAAACGCCTCATACAGGAAGACGTCCGCGACCTTACCAATATTCGAGACCTTTCCAGCCTTGAGATTTTGGCCATGTTGCTTCCGAAACGGGTGGGCAGCCTATTTTCTGTAAATTCGTTAGTGACTGATCTTAAAGTGACTCACCGTACCGTTTCGCATTGGATGGATACCCTAGAGCAAATGTACTTTTGCTACCGCATTTACCCGTTCCAGCATTCGCAATTGAAATCACTGCGAAAGGAGCCAAAAGTCTATCTTTGGGATTACACAGGCATCCAAACTACGGGCCCCAAGTACGAGAACATCGTCGCCAACCATTTATTGAAATACACGCACTATTTAACCGACGTATTGGGTATCCAGGCTGAGCTTTACTTCCTGCGCGACCAAGAGCAACGTGAGGTCGATTTCTGCGTAGTCGCCGACAGCAAGGTTGTATTCATTGCCGAAGTGAAATCATCACCCGCGGCTATTTCCGCGCACTTACGATACTTTAAAGAAAAATTGAAGGTAGATCACTGCTTTCAGTTGGTTTTTGAGGACGACATTGACGAAGACCACCACGGCATTCGGCACATGAGTGCGGCCAAGTTTTTGTCAGCATTGGTTTAAGATTTGATGTCGCCGCCCAGTTGGCGAACCGGCACATCAAAAGGGGATAGACACAATGTATTGACCTACCCTCCTCAAGCACCGCGGATTAAGCTTGAGATTGGTTCAACCACAGGCGCAGAGCCGCCGTTGACGAGGCAGGC
>JAYUOT010000347.1:0-5070 GCA_043760705.1 Betaproteobacteria bacterium | reverse complement strand
GCTACCACAGCGCTTCAGGCAGCCTCGAGCGCAACCATGAGCTTGCGAAGGGCCGGGCGAATGAGGTGGCATCGATTTTGAAACACGCAGGTGTCGCCGACGCTCAGATTGAGCTACGCAAGCCACTGGAAGAGTTGGGCGGTACAGACCCTGCGCAAGCGCGTCGGGTTGAAGTGAGCCCCGCTCAGTAAAGGGTTGGACGATGAGTCTGGAGATCATTGCTGAGCTTTGAATGGCGACCTTTCAAAGCCAAAGGTAGTATCCCCATGCTCGATCTCGATCATAGGGAAACTTTGCTCGCCCAGTCGCAACTGCATCGGCTCGCGGTCGTCCTCAATCCGTAAGTCCGATGCATCGAGATCGTGAACCACACCGGGACCCAGCTCACTCGTGATCCAGACTCGACCCGCCTTGTCGATCGCGGCAGCTCGTACGATTTGCACTTGAAAACCGGTGTGAGAGGCCAGTTCAATCATGTCCTTAGGAAGGGCGGCTCGATTTAACACACGGTAAATCAAGGGTGCGACATCGAGCTCTGCGAAAGCTCTTTGCGGGCCGTTTTGCCAGTACCAGCGGCCGCTTTCGTCGCAGGCATAGTTGCGCCCAATGAAGTCGAGAATGCCAGGAGAAGTGATTGAGCTTCCTTGGCCATGTGCGGCCTGGTCAAAACCAGGAATGTTGCGATCAATTAAATACCATTGGCCACGTCCGTCCAGGCGCAACCAACCATAGATATCCGGGACCGTCGGCCACTTGGCCATCGCCTGTGTGACAGCATCATCCAAAGTGATTCTTCCCTGTTGCTACGGCAAGAGCGGAAGTCATGGTGCATCGCCCGTCTTGAAAAAATTCAAAGCCGTATGCGGCAACCATCCCAAATGGCCCGGAAAGGAGCCCTGCAAAAAACCAACATGCCCACCGTGCTTTGGGTAGTAGAGCTGAACCGAGCGACTCACCTGTCCAGGTCTAGCCAGCGCTTCGGGCGGTAGGAAGGGGTCGTTGAGGGGGTTCACGACCAGTAAGGGTGTGCGTACACGAGTGAGAAAATTCTTGCACGAGCTCTTCTCCCAATAGTCGTAACAATCGGCGAAACCATTCACTTTGGCAGTGACTTCGTCATCGAACTCAAAGAAATTTTTGGAGGCCATGATTCTTTTGCGATTCATCAGGCCAGGATGCTTTTCGAGTTTCGTCAAGGCTTTAGCCTTAAGGGTCTTCAAGAAGCCATTCATATAGACAAGGTTGAACCCTTTGGACAGTGCTTTCGCGCCTTCATGCAAATCCTGTGGTGGACAAAATGCGGCTGCCGCACGGATCCATTGAGTGGCGCTCTCGCCTTGCTCACCCAGCCATTTGCTGAGCGCATTGCCGCCTAGCGACACGCCTATCGCATATCTTGGTAGCTCAGGAAAACGCTCTGCGAGCCGCCGTAAAATGAAGTCAATATCTCGGGTTTCCCCCGAGTGATAGGTGCGCAAGACTCGATTGTCCTCGCCGCTACAACCTCTGAAGTGAGGAACGACGCCAAGCCAACCCTGCTCAATGCAGGCTTGCATGGTGGCCTGGGCGTAATGACTGCCTGAACTTCCTTCTAGGCCGTGAAAGAGAGCGATCAGGCCCTTCGGATGTCCGCCCGAGGCGGTGCAGGAGACGGTGGCTGACGCATGGGTAGCGGCACTGGCCGCCGGGTCAAAGGTGAAGTCTAGATCGAGAAAGTCTTCATCGGGCGTAGTCCAGCGCTCACGGTACAGCTTCACCTTGGGGCGAGGGGCGAAAAGCGCCGGATAGATCGTTTGGGCATGGCCGCCTGGTAGCCAGGCAGGGCTCACAAAGTGATCGATACGCTTCGGATCCTTAAAGCTGGAGTCCTTAAAGCTGGAGTCCTTAAAGCGGGAGTCCTTAAAGCGGGAGTCCCTGTGGCTAGAGTCTCGAAGCTTGTTGCCGCCGATTTTAGTGTCCTTTAACAACCTCGCCATCCTTCAAACGATAGTGTGTGCCGCAATAGGGGCAGGAGGCGCCATCACCGTGGGTCACATCCAAAAACACCCTCGGGTGACTGCTCCAGGCCGGCATTTTGCTGTTCGGGCAATAGGCGGGTAGATCCTTGGCTAGGAGTTCAATCGTGCCCCGATCAGGGCGGGTCGTTTGAGTCTGACTCATATCGTGATTCCAGTGTGTTGCGATTCGTCTTACCGTAATTGGACCACATTTCCCGGTCGCGGGCGGGGTCAGGCGGGGCCGAGGCCGCTACAATCAGGTCCATGACTACAACAAACGCTACGTCCGCCACAGGTGCGACCCCGCCTCTCTCCTTGTCCAAGCTTGAGCGACTCTTCTCGCAAATGAGTCTATTGGCCTTGATGCAGGCTCTGATGCTCTGTAATAACGTCACGCTCATCGCCATCAATGGTCTCGCAGGTTTTATTTTGGCCGACAACAAGCTCATGGCGACCTTGCCGGTCACCGGCTATGTCCTGGGTGCCGCAATATGGTCAATGCCGGCCGCGGCCATCATGCGCACTAAGGGGCGTCGATACGGCTATACCCTGGGCTCGGTAGCGGCCATCATCGGCTCGCTGATCGCTTGGTTCGCGATGCAGGAAAAAAGCTTGGCCTTGCTGTGCTTCGCGACCTTTGTTTGCGGAATTTATAACGCCTTCGGTGCCAGCTTGCGCTTTGCCGCGGCCGATGTCGCCGACACCTACAAGCCCAGCTTTAAAGCCAGAGCCATTTCTCTGGTGCTGGCGGGGGGTATTGTGGGTGGCATTATTGGGCCCGAAGCCGCCAAATGGTCGCGTACCGCTTTGAGTACGCCGTTTGCGGGCACCTATCTCACCTTGGTCGGTTTTGCGCTAGCCTCCTTGGTGCTCGCCCAGTTTCTACGCCTGCCCGTGTTGGTGATCCCTGCAAGCGCCGCTCCACCCAGGCCATTGCGTGAAATCCTGAAACAGCCTGCCTGCTGGGCAGCCATTGCTTGCATGGCCATGGCCTTTGGCGTGATGAATCTTTTGATGGTGGCAACACCACTGGCCATGGAGGCCTGTAAACACCCTTTTGCGGCTGCAGCGTTCGTGCTGGAATGGCACATCATTGGGATGTTCGGGCCGGGCTTGTTCACCGGTAACTTGATTCAACGCTTCGGTATTTTGCCGATCATCTTGGTGGGCTGCGTGTTGAATGTTGCCTGTATTATGGTGGCACTCAGCGGTGTTGAAATCATGCAGTTTGCGGTGGCGCTTTTCTTACTCGGCATTGGTTGGAACTTCATGTATACCGGTGGCACGACCCTGCTGACGACTTGCTACAAACCGCAGGAAAAAAATAAGGTACAAGGTTTTGCGGACAGTTGTGTGTTTACCTTGATGGTGACTTCGTCGGCCTCCTCGGGGGCCTTGCTTCATGCCAATGGTTGGGCGATTTTGAATTGGCTCAGCCTGCCGGTAGTGGCCTTGATATTTGCGCTGATTCTGTGGCTTGCACCCAGAGCCGGCTGGCAAGTTGGGCGAGTGCTGAAACCGGCCAAGTTGATTCACGTTTAACCTCAACCTCCTATGACCATTACCGATCTTTGCGCGCTTGAACTTCATGCCGGGCTGCGGCAGAAAAAATTCTCTTGTGTCGAATTGATGCAAGCCACCCTGGCTCAGGTGGATCGCTTGAATCCCGTTTTCAATGCGGTGATTGCGCGTCGTGATCAACCAGTGTTGATTGACGAAGCCCGCGCGAAAGATCAGGAGCTGGCGCGGGGCATTGACCACGGATTTTTGCATGGCATTCCTCAGGCCATCAAAGACATCAGCCAGGTGAAGGGCATGGTCACCTCGATGGGCTCGCCGCTACTAAAAAATTCCATCGGTCAAAGCGACTCCCTGATGGTGGCGAGGATGAGAGCCGCTGGTTGCATTATTATTGGGCGTACCAATACGCCAGAATTCGGACTCGGCTCGCACAGCTATAACCCGGTGCATGGGGTTACCTTGAACGCTTACAACCTGGAACGTAGCTCGGGCGGGTCTAGTGGCGGCGCGGCGGTTGCGCTGGCGCAGCGTATGCTGGCGGTCGCCGATGGCAGCGACTTTATGGGGTCACTGCGCAATCCGGCCGGGTGGAACAATATTTTTGGCCTGCGCCCCAGCCAGGGTCTCGTTCCTTTCGCGGTAGATGGGGATCAATTTGTATCGCAACTAGCCGTGGAAGGTCCGATGGCCCGAAATGTTCGGGACCTTGCCGCGCTTCTTTCTGTGCAAGCGGGCTACGATGCGCGCGCGCCCTTGTCTCTGTCTGGCGATGGCAAAGAGTTTTCTCAGGCGCTCACGCCTAGAACCAAGGTTCGTGTGGGTTGGCTCGGCGATTTGAATGGCTATCTCGCGACTGAGCCCGGAATCTTGGCGGCCTGCGAAGACGGCTTATCTAGAATGCGAGCGGCCGGGGCGGTGGTTGAACCCGTGTCCCTTGGCTTTGCCCCAGAAAAAGCCTGGCAGTGTTGGCTGGTGTGGCGGCGTTGGCTCGTCTCCAGCCGGGTCGCTCCATTCTACAAAAATGCCGAGTTGCGCAAGCTCATGAAGCCAGAGGCTCAGTGGGAAGCCGAACAAGGCGAAAAGCTCACCGCTGAGGAGGTGTTTAACGCCAGTGCGCAGCGCACCCAGCTCTTCCAGGCGATGCGGCATTTGCTGGCTCAATTCGATGTGCTGGCCATGCCCTCGGCGCAGGTTTGGCCGTTTGATGCGAATTGGACCTGGCCCAAGCAAATTGATACCGGTAGTCAAGTGGTCGCGATGGATACTTACCATCGCTGGATGGAAACAGTGATCTACCCCACCCTGGCCGGTCTGCCCGCGATCTGCGTGCCCACCGGGTTCTCAACCCAGGCGCTTGCACCACGAGTGCCTGAAGGTCTGCCGGTCGGAATGCAGTTGATCGGGCAGCCACGCGGCGATCGTGCCTTACTCGAAGTCGCCGCGGGCTATGAAAGTTTGATCGCTGATTGGCTGGCTCAAGAGCCTGTTCAACTGGAGGATTGAAGAGATCGGGTTTTGCGCTGACCTAGAGTGGTGAGTCACAAATTCGCTA
>JAYUOT010000346.1:0-11811 GCA_043760705.1 Betaproteobacteria bacterium | reverse complement strand
TGGATCGCGCCCCGTTAGAGGCTTTGGATCATAAGATCGAAGATCTTGGGCGACGCTTGGACGGTATCGCCGATCTCACTCGACACGAAGGTAGTCTTTACCTCTGACTCATTCGCCTGCGAATAGGCTCGAAATCGCTTGCGTCTTGGAAATGCCAGGGATACACTGTTGTTTTGTACAGTATCGCGAGGTCTCGCATGCTCCCTCATCACACAGCATTGCCTCATGTCAAAGGTCGTGGCTCTGGCCTTAATTTGCAAGGCCGTTTCGAGAGCGAGCGGCGCCTAGGTTTTGACGATGGCTGGCAACTCGCCGAAGAAGCGAAGGCGCCTCGTAAAACGGTGATTCGCATCGAACCTGTCAAGTCCACCCTGGTGTTCAATCAATCACCCGATCTCGGCTTTGACCGTTCGATCAATACCTATCGTGGTTGTGAACATGGCTGCATCTATTGTTATGCGCGTCCAAACCATAGCTACATTGGTTTATCGCCCGGGCTGGACTTTGAGACGCAAATCTTTGCGAAACAAGAGGCTGCGAGGCATCTGCGTCAAGAGTTGGCCAAACCAGGCTATCAGTGTGCGCCGGTCAATATTGGTTCGTCCACCGATGCTTATCAACCTGCTGAGCGTGATCTCACGATTACGCGCCAAGTACTGGAGGTCTTGGAGCAATGCAATCATCCCTTGAGTGTTGTCACCAAGTCTTGGTTGGTCGAGCGCGATATCGACATTCTCAGCCGTATGGCCGAGCGCAATCTCGTGGCGGTGTATATCTCCGTCACCTCGTTGGACGCGGAGTTGTCGCGCAAAATGGAGCCCCGGGCTGCGGCGCCCTGGCGACGCTTGGAAACCATTCGCCGCTTAACTCAAGCGGGCATTCCCGTGAGCGTTTCTTTGGCGCCAGTGATTCCTTTTATCAACGAACCAGAGCTCGAGAAAATCCTACTGGCTGCAAAAGAAGCCGGTGCAGTAGGCGCGCATTATGTCGTGGTGCGGCTTCCCTGGGAGGTCAAGGCTCTTTTTCGAGATTGGTTGCTTGAGCATTTTCCGGATCGCGCCGAACGAGTCATGCACCGCATTCAGGATATGCGCGGCGGAAAAGACAATGATTCCCGCTTCATCAGTCGCATGAAAGGCGAAGGCATATGGGCAGAGCTCATCCGCATGCGTTTTCAAAGCACTGCAAAGCACCTTGACTTATGGCGCAAACGCATCCCCTTGGATTGCTCTCAGTTCAATGCCGATTCGCTAAGAGCCGAGCTCGACCTTGCAAAAACGCGGGCGACAAATTCGGGGCAGGCTGAACTGTTTTAGTGTTCTTGGTAAATTATCGAACAACAATATTGATGGTTTGCGACAAGCTTTCGCCATACGATACATGGGCACCGTTCGCAAACTGCAAGGTTAGGCGATAGCGTCCGGGAGGCAGTTTGAGCTCAGCCTCGGTTTGACCTTGACCCAAGTGGATGTGTTGATCGGTGAAGGGTACCGCTTCACCCGATTTGATCGGTGCCTGATTCACGAGAACATGGTGATGACCTGCGCGCTTGTTCTCGATATCTTCCCCCGCGGGTTTAACATCCATGCCCTTAACCCCAAACTTGAGCTTCACGGGCCCGGTGACGGTATCACCGTCTCGAGGTGACAGAAATTCAACGGCGCCTGGCCCGCGCACCATATGGGTCATACTCTGTTTCACAGTACTACAACCCGTCAGGACGGCGCTCGCAAATAGTGCGATAAGGACGCGGGAAGCCAGTTGTCGCAAGCCTGATGGCTCTAATAGTCGTTTCATTGTTGTCTCCTTGGGTGGCGCGCTATGGTTCTGTGATTGCGACTGATCGGTCTTTGGCCGATGAGCTTGTCAGGGCCTCACCGAATCCTTCTACCTATAGTTTAGACCAGCTTCATAGGACCCTATTTCTCTGATTTTGATCTGCCTTGCCCAACCGTGCATTCAAACGTAGATTGAGTCGTTTCAAACCCTGTGCAAGCGACTAGGTGAGACAAGCACCGGTTCGACGTGATGAAACTTCAAGTGCTCTGAAATCGGCCTGCCGAGCAGTAGTTGCGTCGCCAGAGTTGCTGCCCCATCGGCGCTTTGAATGCCGTAACCCCCTTGACCGGCAAGCCAAAAAAATTGTCGGTGCACGGGGTCGTGGCCAATCACCAGTTCGTCGTCGGGTGCAAAGTTGCGCAAGCCTGCCCAGACTCGCTTCGGGCGCCGAATGCGCAGTGCGGTGTGGGCTTCGATCTCAGCGATCGCCATGGCGATATCTATTTCCTCTGCTTGAACATCATGGGCGGGCACAGGGTCAGCATTGGCTGGCGAGCCCAGTAGCAAGCCGGCCTCAGGCTTGATGTACCAGTCGACATTGATCCCCGCGACCGTCGGCCAGTGAGCAGTATCCTTGGCACTCAATGTTTCTCCCGAGTTGAGTATGCCCTCAAAAATGAAGGCGCTTCGTCGCTTCGCCTGTATGCCAAGTGGGGGTCGGCCACAGCGTGCCGCGCATTCATCGGCCCACGCTCCAGCGGCATTGATGATCTGGCGGGCTTGATACTCAGGGCCGTTCTTGGTAGAGATTCGCCACAAGCCTTTTTCTTCAGAAAAGACGGCTGACACAAGTTCGGCCTTCAACACAATCGTAGTGCCCGCTCGTTTGGCGCCGCGCAGATAAGCTTGATGCAAGGCGTCCACATCCATGTCCATGGCATCGGGCTCGAGAATTGCACCCACCATACCTTCTCGATTCAAGACGGGCACGCGTTGCAACACTTCCTCTGGGCTGAGAATCAGCACCGGATGCCCGGGTGAGGACGCTGCTTGTAGGGTCTTGCACTGCTGTTCCAAAAGTTGCTCTTGCCCCGCCCAAGCGACGTAAAGCGCGCCGCGCGGGGACAAGATCGGCACCTCGCTGAAACCTTTGGGAGGCACTTCATAAAAAGCGCGACTTGCTCGAGTTAAAGCTCTTGCTTGTGAAGAGCCATAGGTCTCCATGAACATGGCCGCACTTCGTCCGGTGCTATGCATGCCGGGATGGGACTCGCGCTCCAGCACCAGAACGGAACTCTCGGAGGCCAGTTTGTAGGCAAGCGAAGCCCCGGCAATACCGGCTCCGATAATCGCAAAGTCGTAGGTAGGCATTGGGGAGTTCTTGTTGAGACCCGAGCGGCAATCGATTGAGTAGAATGCCACAAAGTATGCTTTAAAACCGTAATCTGACCTCTTGTCCGTCATGGGTGATGCCAAAGCGCTAGGATTACGGGTGGTAAGCGAACAAGTCAATGAACGAGACCACACCCGCTCAGGAGATCAGGAATGGCAAAGCTCAATATCAATGGAAAGAACGTCGACCTTCAGGTCGATCCCGCCACCCCCTTGCTGTGGGCGATCCGCGAGCAAGGCGGCTTGACCGGCACAAAATTCGGATGCGGCGTCGCCCAATGCGGCGCTTGCTCAATTCATTTAAACGGCGAAGTGACACGAGCCTGCGTGGTGCCAGTCTCGGCCGTGAAACCGACCGATAAAGTGGTGACCATCGAGGGCCTGTCGGCCAATGGCACACATCCAGTGCAAAAAGCCTGGTTAGAACTTGAGGTCGCTCAATGCGGTTATTGCCAGACCGGTCAAATCATGGCGGCTTCGGCGCTGCTCGCCAAGAATAAAAAACCCACCGATAAAGACATCGACGAAGCTATGACCAATATTTGTCGTTGTGGCACTTACAACCGTATTCGGGCTGGCATTAAACGTGCCGCTGAATTGTCCTGATCGCTGGGGAGAACCATCATGTTTAAAATACTTTCTGCTCAACAGCACCAGCTGCAAAAACAACAACAACAAGATCAATCGACCACGCAGCCTGTTGTCAAACCCTCTCGGCGTCGTTTTGTGAAAGGCGCGGCCGCGAGTCCGTTCGTCATCCAGGCTTCAGCCGGAGGCGTGCTTGCCCTCGGTTTTGGCGCTGCTAGTCAAGAGGCTCTGGCACAAGGCCAGGCGCAGGCCGTAGGCGGCAGCGATCTCGCCGCCTGGGTATACATTAAACCGAACGAAGACATTGTCGTGCGCATTGCCCGCTCCGAGATGGGCCAGGGCACGCTCACTGGCCTGGCGCAGTTGGTGGCCGAAGAGCTCGATTGCGATTGGAGCAAGGTGCGCTGGGAGTACCCAACGCCCGGTGCCAACCTCGCTCGCAAGCGCGTCTGGGGTGATATGTCCACGGGCGGAAGCCGAGGCATTCGCGGTTCGCATGATTATGTCCGCCAAGGTGGCGCAGCCGCACGTTTAATGTTGATCCAGGCCGCCGCCCATCAGTGGAACGTGCCGGCGGCTGAATGCACGACTCAAGCCTGTCAAGTCATGCACAAGGCTAGTAACCGCAGCACGACCTACGGCAAACTAGCCGAGGCGGCGGCCAAGTTGCCCGTGCCCGATTTCAAATCCATCAAGCTCAAAGACCCCAAAGACTGGAAGATCGCAGGCAAGCCCTTAAAGCGCCTGGATACCGTCGACAAGCTCACCGGCAAGCAAATTTACGGCATTGATCTGACAATGCCCGGCATGCTCAATGCCTCGATTAAAGACACACCCGTGCATGGCGGCAAGCTGAAGTCGTTCGATGCCAGCAAGGCTAAATCGATGCCAGGTGTCAAGCATGTTTTGCAAGTGGGCGCGGGCGCCGTGGCGGTGGTTGCAGATACCTGGTGGCAAGCCAATAGTGCCCTTCAAACCGTCACAATGGTTTACGAAGACGACAGCAACGCCAAGGTTGATTCCGCCTCCATGCGTGCCGTCATCATGAAGGCCTTGGATGCGCCTGAAGAGCAATATGTCGGCAACCAGAATGGCGATGCCAAGGCGGCCCTGGCCAAGGCCAGCAAGAAAGTGTCCGCGGTGTATCACACCCAGTACATTCACCACACCACCATGGAACCGATGAACTGCACGGCCAAGTGGACAGCGGATCAATGCGAAGTCTGGGTGCCTACCCAAAACGGTGATGCATCACTTGCTACCTGTGCGCAAGCGGCCGGATTGCCCATCGAAAAGTGCGATGTATACAAGGTACATTTGGGCGGTGGTTTCGGTCGTCGTGGCAAGCAAGATTTTGTTGAAAAAGCAGTGTTACTGGCCAAGCAATTGCCGGGAGTGCCGATCAAAATGATCTGGAGTCGTGAGGAAGACCAGCGCCAGGGTTGGTTCCGTCCCCTAAGCTCGGCCAAGATGGAAGCGGGCCTTGACGACCAAGGCAACCTGCAATCTCTAACGATGCGTATTGCAGGGCCGTCAATTTTGAATACGGTCGTCCCGCAACGAATGGAGAACGGCAACGATTGGATCGCCTTCCAGGGCCTGTGGCCGACCAAGGGGCCACGGGGTCCAGAAGGTGGTTTCGGCTACACCGTACCCAATTTGACGCTCGAGTTTGCGATGCGCAATTTCCACGTGCGTCCGGGTTTTTGGCGGGGCGTGAATAATAATCAGAACTGTTTGTATCTAGAGTGCTTCTTGGACGAAGTGGCCAAAGCGGCTGGCAAAGATCCCCTAGAGTTCCGTCGCTCCATGATGCAAGAGCATCCCAAACACCTGGCAGTTCTCAATGCTGTCGCGAGCAAGATCAGTGATGCAGGACCAGCAGCGCCTGGGCGCTTCCGTGGCTATGCGCAGCAGATGGGCTTTGGAAGTTATGTGGGCGCCGCCGCCGAGGTCTCGGTCAACGACAAGAACGAGGTGACGGTTCACCGTTTAGTCGTAGGCACCGATACCGGCCATGTCGTGAACCCCGATCAGGTGGATGCGCAAATCGTCGGCTCGGTGGCCTATGGTCTGTCGGGCAATTTTATGGAGAACATCACCATCAAGAACGGCGCAGTGCAGGAAGATAACCTCAATAGCTACGACATCATGCGCTTGGCGGATTTCCCCAAGCGGATTGAAACCGTATTGGTGCCGAGCGGCGGTTTCTGGGGAGGGGTTGGCGAGCCGACCATTATGGTGGCAGCACCTGCTGTGCTCAATGCGGTGTTTGCAGCGACAGGCAAGATGGCTCGAGACTTTCCGGCCACAGGACTGAAGCTAAGATCCTGATGTGCCCCTACAGACCTGAGATCTCTTGAAACGGTCCACTGGGCCGATCGAGAGGTTGCTCTCATTGGCCGCGACCGGAATCGCAAGACCTACCGTGCAACTACGTTTTGGAGCCACTAATACCCTCGATGATTCCATCTTTTTGCAAAACTTCCTAAGCCCCCCTACACTACTGCCGTAGACTGCAACAAGAGATTGCTTCAAGCCCTTACAAGCCCTCAAAGAGGGTTGTAAGAAACCTATTTTGGAGACACAGTTCCTGACCGACCGGTCGCGGATTTCCTGGACTCCCAAAGAAGCAATCCAAGAGGAGGGTTTTTTGAACGCGACAGATATTACTGCCCCGACCTATTTTCATAAGGTCGTCGATTGCCAATGGGCCTGCCCGGCCCACACCCCCGTACCTGAGTACATTCGCATGATTGCGGGTGGGCGATACGCGGACGCCTATATGGTGAACTGGAAGTCCAACGTTTTTCCAGGCATTTTAGGCCGCACCTGTGATCGGCCTTGCGAACCGGCCTGCCGCCGCGAGCGGGTCGAGCAGAACAATATCGGCATCCAGGAAAAATCGCATCCCGAGCCGGTCGCGATTTGTCGTTTGAAACGGGTCACGGCCGATCTGAAGGGTTCGGTTGATCACTTGATGCCTAAACCCTCTGGCAAGAGCAATGGCCAACGAATCGCTTGTATCGGCGCCGGACCGGCCTCGCTGACGGTGGCGCGCGATTTGGCGCCTTTAGGGTATGAAGTGGTCGTGTTCGACGGCGAGAAAAAAGCCGGTGGTTTCATCCGTTCGCAAATTCCCCGGTTCCGTTTGCCTGAGTCTGTCATTGACGAGGAGGTCGGTTACGCGCTTGATCTGGGCGCAGAGTTTCGCTCGGGTCAAAGAGTTGAATCGCTGAAAGCGGTAATCGACGATGGCTACGATGCCATCTTCGTCGGCTGTGGTGCACCGCGCGGCCGTGATCTGGAAATTCCAGGGCGTCGAGAAGCGGCGGCTAATATTCACATCGGTATCGATTGGTTATCGTCAGTGTCGTTTGGGCATATTGAAAAAATCGGTGCCAAAGTCATTGTGCTCGGTGGCGGCAATACCGCGATGGATTGCTGTCGCTCGTCGAGGCGCTTAGGGGGCGACGAAGTCAAAGTCATCGTGCGCTCTGGCTTCGATGAAATGAAAGCTTCTCCCTGGGAGAAGGAAGATGCTCAGCACGAGGGCATCCCCATCATGAATTACATGGTGCCGCGAACCTTCGAGCATCAAGACGGCAAGTTGATCGGCATGACGTTCGATAAGGTCAAACCCGAGATCGATGCCAAGGGCAAGAAGAAGATGGTGCCAACAGGCGAGCCTCCCGAGTACGTTGAATGTAGCGATGTGCTGCTCGCGATTGGCCAGGAAAATTCCTTCCCCTGGATTGAACGTGACATTGGATTGG
The DNA here is from genome assembly GCA_043760705.1 of Betaproteobacteria bacterium. Classification (GTDB taxonomy): domain Bacteria; phylum Pseudomonadota; class Gammaproteobacteria; order Burkholderiales; family Burkholderiaceae_E; genus JAPOKJ01. Next base: position 4,276 of record JAYUOT010000346.1, on the reverse strand, counting down.
AGTTCGACGAATGGGGCATGCCCGTGGTCGATGCCGTGACCCTGCGGAGTAGTCATCCCAAAGTGTTTTTCGGCGGTGATGCGGCGTTTGGGCCGAAGAACATTATTTGGGCCGTCGCCCATGGTCATGAAGCGGCGCTTTCGATCGACCGGCAACTGAGTGGCGAAGACATCAAGTGTCGTCCTGATCCGGGTGTGACGACTTTGTCGCAAAAAATGGGTATTCATGAGTGGAGCTACGACAACGATATCTCCAACGATCTTCGCAATATTGTTCCCTGGGAGAAAGCAGAGATTGCGCTGAAATCCATCAAGATCGAAGTTGAGCTGGGCTTTAGCGCGGCGCAGGCTTTTAAAGAAGCCCAGCGCTGCCTGAACTGCGATGTGCAGACCGTGTTCTCCCAAGACGCCTGCATTGAATGCGACGCCTGCATGGATATTTGTCCAACCGATTGCATTACGTTTACCGCCAACGGTGAGGAAGAAGAGTTACGAGGCCGCTTAAAGGCGCCCGCCCTCAACCTCGCCCAGAGTCTTTACATTTCGGAAAAGCTTAAGACCGGGCGCGTGCTGGTGAAAGACGAGGATGTATGTTTGCACTGTGGCCTGTGTGCCGAGCGCTGCCCGACTGGAGCTTGGGATATGCAGAAGATGTTAATTGAGATGAGCCATGCGGGTCCGCGTAGCCGTGATAACGGAGCCGGCTATGTTCGACAGAATGCCGTGGCCGCGGCCAGCGCCGCCCATCAAGCCGGTGCTGAGGCAAGGAGGGCCGCTACATGATCGCCCCTCAGAACCTGGTCGCTGTTCCCAAGGCAGTGTTTCGTCCTGGCAATGTCCCAGGGCTTGCAGCCACCAACGACTTCGTCATCAAGTTCGCAAACGTCAATGGTTCGGGCTCGGCTTCGGCCAACGAGTTGTTCGCCCGCGCTATTTTGCGAATGGGCGTGCCGGTGAGCCCGCGTAATATTTTTCCATCGAACATACAGGGCCTGCCAACCTGGTACGAGGTGCGCATCAGTGAAGCGGGTCATTTGGGTCGTCGTGGTGGTATCGACATGATGGTCGCCATGAATCCGCAGACCTGGAATGCGGATGTGCGTGAGCTGGAATCCGGTGGATACCTGCTTTACGACAGTAGCAAGCCCATGCCTGATTCGGCCTTCCGCGAGGACATCACCGTGATCGGTGTGCCACTTACCGAGATTTGCAATGTGACCTATGCAGATCCGCGTCAGCGCCAACTGTTCAAGAATATTTTGTACCTGGGTGCGCTGTCATGGCTGCTTGGTATGGATGTTCCTTCGATTGAAAAACTCTTCGCCGAGCAATACAAGGGCAAGGAGCGTTTGATCGACTCCAATCTTAAGGCGCTCCACTTGGGGCGTGACTTTGCCATGGGTAATTACAAGCCCATTGGCCTGCAGTTAAAAGCGGCCAATGCGGTCGGCAGCAAGATCTTCATGGAAGGCAATAATGCCGCCGCTTTGGGGGCGGTGTACGGCGGCGCCACGGTCTGTGCCTGGTACCCCATTACCCCTTCTTCCTCGGTGGCGGAAGCCTTCATGAGCCACTGCGCCAGGTATCGTGTGGACGCAGCAAGCGGCGAGCACAAGTACGCCATCGTTCAGGCGGAAGATGAACTGGCCTCGATTGGTATGGTCGTCGGCGCGGGTTGGAATGGTGCGCGCGCCTTTACCTCGACTTCTGGCCCCGGCATTTCCTTGATGACAGAGTTTATTGGCCTGGCTTACTTCGCCGAGATTCCGGTCACCATCATCAATGTTCAGCGCGGCGGCCCCTCGACGGGCATGCCTACCCGTACCCAGCAAGCCGATGTGATTGCCTGCGCCTATGCCAGCCATGGTGACACCAAGCATGTGTTGCTGTTTCCTGAAGATCCGAAAGAGTGCTTCGAGCATTCCGCCCAGGCGCTCGATCTGGCTGACCGCTTGCAAACACCGATATTCGTGATGACCGATCTGGACATCGGCATGAATCAACGGCTGTGCGAGCCACTGGCCTGGGACGATCAAGCTCGCTACGACCGAGGCAAGGTGATGACGGCGGCGATGCTGGATGAAGGGCGTGATTTTGGTCGCTATAAGGATGTGGATGGCGACGGTATTCCCTATCGCACCTATCCGGGAACGCATCCCGATAAAGGGAGTTATTTCACTCGGGGAACCACTCGTAATGCCTACGCTCAATACTCTGAGGCCGGGCCGGACTATCTCTATAACGTGCACCGTCTATTGCAAAAGTTTGAGACTGCCAAGCGCTACGTGCCTGCACCTAAACGCGTGCATGCCAATGCCAATGGGGCGCCCACCAAGTTTGGTGTGATTTATTACGGCTCCACTTCGCCTGCGATGAACGAGGCTTTTGAAGCGCTTCGGGCGCAAGGGCACGCCATTGATGGCTTGAGAATTTGTGCCTTCCCGTTCAACGCCGATGTCGAGCGCTTTATTGCCGAACATGACGCCGTGTTCGTGGTTGAACAGAATCGTGATGCGCAGTTACGCACCTTGCTGGTCAACGAGCTTGAGATTGACCCGGCGCGCTTGCCCAAGATTCTGCACTATGACGGCACGCCGATTACTGCGCGTTTTATTACCAGTGCGATCGTGAAAGCGATTGAGCAAAAAACGAATCCAGCGGGTTCATCAAAAAACACTCAAGCCGAGAAAGCCTCTAAAGCTGGGAGCGTCGCATGACCTATATCGCCAAGCCCAAACTGCATCATCCAACGCTGACTGAAAATCGCGTCGGTTATACCCGACGCGATTATGAAGGCAAGGTCTCGACCCTTTGTGCAGGCTGTGGTCATGATTCGATCTCCGCCGCCATCATTCAGGCGTGCTGGGAAATGGATATTGAGCCGCATCGCGTGGCCAAACTCTCCGGTATTGGTTGCAGCTCCAAGACCCCGGATTATTTCCTGGGCCCTTCGCATGGTTTTAATACGGTCCATGGGCGGATGCCCTCGGTGTTAACCGGTGCCAACCTCGCGAATCGCGAACTCTTGTACCTGGGTGTATCCGGGGACGGTGATTCTGCGTCGATTGGTTTGGGCCAGTTCGCCCATGTGATGCGCCGTGGCGTCAACATGGTCTACATTCTTGAGAACAATGGCGTCTATGGTTTGACGAAGGGCCAATTTTCTGCCACGGCGGATCAAGGTTCCAAATCCAAAAAAGGTGTGGTGAACTCCGATGCGCCCATCGATACCGTAGGCCTCGCTCTCCAGATGGGTGCCACCTATGTGGCACGCGGTTTCTCAGGCGATAAAGAACAGCTGGTGCCCCTCATCAAGGGTGCGATTGCCCACCAGGGTGCGGCTTTTATTGATATCGTCAGCCCCTGCGTGGCCTTCAATAATCACTCGGGGTCCACGAAGAGTTACGACTACGTGCGCGAGCATAACGAAGCTGTGAGTCGGCTCGACTTCATCCCCAAGCGCGACACGATTTTCGCGAAACAGGAGGAAGGTGGGATGGTTGACGTACCGATGCATGACGGCTCAGTGATGCGCTTTCGCCGCCTCGCTGCCGACTACGAGCCGACCGATCGCATTGGTGCCATGAATTTCTTACAGCATCGCCAAGCCTTGGGCGAAGTCGTGACCGGGCTACTCTTTGTTGATCCGGACGCTCACGATTTACATAAGGCCTTGAACACCAGTGTGATGCCTTTAAATCAGATGAATGAGGCTGCGCTTTGCCCCGGTCAGTCTGCGTTGGATCGCTTGAATGCTAGTTTGCGATAGGCAGGGGGCAGGCCCCTACATGGCCTTGAACAAATGTGAATTCATGCGACTCACCGTGAGGGCTTGAGGGTAGCCTTTGAGGTGTAGCGTTTGACGGCCAGCTTCATCGCGCTGCACGGAGTCAATGGCCGTGGCACGCACCAAAGCGCCACGATGGATTTGCCAGAAAATGTCAGGGTCTACCTCGTCGATCAACTCTTTCAGAGCTTTGCGGATCTGCCAGCAAATAACCCTTGCGAACACGGCCTCTAAACTGAGAGCGCTCGTCATTGGCACCATGAAGTAGGCGGGCATTCACGCTAAACCTAAGGTGCTCACTGGCCTGTGCGTTTTGAAGCGCCAAAATGCGGCTTATTGCAACCTTAGGCAAAATGCCACCGGGGAAGCGCCTAAGGTGGAGTTCAAGCTCTTCGATACTTCGCCAGAAACTTCTCTCGACTTTTAAACCCTGGGACTACTGTTCCACAGCGGCTGGCAGCGTCAACAAAAACAAGGTGACGGCTAATGA
>JAYUOT010000345.1:0-2536 GCA_043760705.1 Betaproteobacteria bacterium | reverse complement strand
CGACGTCGGGGACGATCAATTACGGCGGCGAGCGCATCAACGGCCGATTGGCATATGAAATCGCCTGCAAAGGCCTGCGCCTGGTACCAGAAGGGCGCGGTGTATTTCCGATCCTGACGATCGAAGAAAACCTGCGAATGGGTGCCTACACGCGCAACGACAAACCAGGAATTGCGCAGGATATTGAACGCATGTTTACGCTGTTCCCACGGCTTAAAGAACGCCGCAGCCAGACCGCCGGCACCCTTTCCGGCGGCGAGCAACAAATGCTGGCGATTGGTCGCGCGTTGATGGCCCAGCCCAAATTGCTTTTGCTGGATGAGCCATCAATGGGGCTGGCACCGATCATGGTGCAGAAAATCTTTGAGGTGGTGCGCGAAGTTTCCAGGACCGGGGTCACTATTTTGCTGATCGAACAAAACGCCCGCCTTGCCCTGGAAATCAGCACTAGAGGCTATGTCATGGACGGCGGGTTCATCACGCTGGCGGGCGAATCAAAGTCTCTGCTGGCCAACCCCAAAGTACGCGAAGCCTATTTGGGGGAGTGAACTGCTTCCCAGCGCGCCGGGATCGGCTAGTATTTTCCAATTCAGGTATGAGCCTGAAGCGGTAGGATTTTGTGCGGCTGGATAGGCAGGCTGATCAGGTTGAGAAGTGGCGAGTGTAGCGCTTTTATAACGTAACGGGGCAAGCGAAATGTGGGCGGCAGCCGAAGGCGTTTTGCCGTCCACATGGAGCGCGTCAGGTTCGAGTGTGGGCAACTCACGCACCCCGCAGGAGCGGTCCACACCGCTGTTGTGTGGGCAGGTGAATTGTCCACACGGGGAGTGGCGTGCTGCTTCAGGCGCGACGTTTTCGGCTTACGAAACTTGCAAACAAATCACGTTTGGCGCGCTGCATTTCCTGCGCTGCGGCGAGGTCTGTTTTTGCATGTGCCTGAGCCTGTAGTTGGACGATGGTGATGCCCTTGCGTAGTTTGACCAAACCCTTCGCGCTTAGCAGCACCAAACACGCCAGCGGTGTCTTTACATCCTCGTGTTTGTAGCGTTTGACGATCTTGCCTTTGGGGTTGACGACCTCGGTGGCGAACATGCAAGGGCGGTGCAAATTCAGCCATGGATTGAAGGTGTCTTGGTAGAACGCATTGATGGGTTTGGCATACTTTTGGGGGATATGGTCGTAACCCATATGCTTCCTCACCACACTGGCGTTCTTGCTTTCGGCCAAGGCGTTATCGTTGCTGTGCCGGGAGCGTGATTTGGTTTGCTCGATGCGCAGTTTCTCAAGAATTTTCGCCACTTTTGCATTGATGTACTCGGAGCCATTGTCGGAATGAAATCCGGCGATCTCAAACGGAAATTGCGCAATAATCAACGCCAATACAGGCAATAAAAATGCTTCGCTAATGCCCTGTACGCACGCCTCAATTTGCCATTGGCACACACTGTCAACACAAGTGATGTGGTACACCCCTTTGACACCATCAAGATCACCCTGGTGGACGGTGTCAATACGCACGTAACCGGCGCGGCCATCGGGACGAGGCACCCGACGAATACCGATGCTATTGCACACGGGGTTGGTCTTCGTGAAAACGACCCGCCGGGCTTGGTAGCCGCCACTCTTGCGCAGGTTGTACAGGTGCGACGATGACAGGGTGGATAGGCGTTCATATCGACTGTCACCGTAGTCCTTGTAGGCGCGTTTAAGCAGGTGCACGATAGCTGGCCCGCAGGTGTCCTCATTGGCTCTGTCCATCTCGACGAGTAGCTCGACATCAAGGGGCGTGTATTTGCGAGCGAAAGGGGCTGTCGGTGCCTGGTAGCGCTTGATCAGCGGTAGCGCGGCCAAACGGTTGATGATCCATTGTGCCACCAGGCGCGTCATTTGGGCACGGCTGTAGCCGCTGGTGTGCCGCAGGTAGCGCAGCAGGACACCACGCTGGCGCTTATTGCACCGAGGGTAGTCAAAACGCTTCAGCACACGGCTAATGTGCTCGTAGCGCGTGGCATCGTCCCCAAACTTCGTAAACTCGACTTGTGAACTGGCGAGGAGAAATTGTTCGATCTGCTCGATCGTGCGAAGCTTTGATTCATTCATGTTGATCACCATCCATGGATGATCAACCCGCTCCATACAAATGCAAAATCTATCGCGTCAGGCTCATTCCTCAGTGGAAATACGGACCCCCGTCAGGCTCATACCTCATTGGAAAAGGCTCGCAGTTCGCAATTCCGTGGCTCACGGTACAATCCATCCATTATTTCCATTAACGGGAAAGTTCAAGCGATGAAACGTGTATTCCTTTTTCTTCTGACCAATCTGGCCGTCATGGTCGTGCTGGGTGTCGTCACCAGCGCGCTGGGTGTTAACAGATTCCTGACCGCCAACGGCCTTAATCTGCCGATGCTGCTGGCGTTTTCAGCCGTCGTCGGCTTTACCGGGGCGATTTTTTCGCTGCTTATCTCCAAGCCGATGGCCAAGTGGAGCACCGGCGCTACGGTTATTGAGAGTCCGCGCAACGAAACCGAACAGT
>JAYUOT010000344.1:0-11849 GCA_043760705.1 Betaproteobacteria bacterium | reverse complement strand
CACAGGGTTAAATGCACATACCAAAATACCCGCGGCACGTAACCCTTCAAAATAGCTCTCTACGGTCCCTAAGGAACCTAATCCGTCATAAATTACCGCGACCAAGACCCCTTGTGCTCGCTTTCTCGCAAGTAGGTTCGCCAAGCGCTGAGCGATCTCAACGTCTTCAATGATGTAACTCTCGAGGAGTACCGATTGCTTGGCTGTTTCGATTGCGGCGAACATCGCTCGATACGTTGCGGGTCCATCGACGAGTAATTTGGCCTCATTACCCTGATAAAGCTCTACTTCGTTCTGTGCGCTCATCGCGGCAAGATGTCTCTGCACAGAAGTCGCATTGCCCTGAACACCCAGGCGCTTAATCATGCGCTCCCTCGCTTCCAAAGAGAGTCGACCTCTCGGTCCCGACGCCTCGATAGACTGGGCCACAGCTTTTGATTCAGGAGATCGCAAATCACTGGGCGAGGGAAGATCTTGACGAGCAATCACCGTACCCGTCACGCAGCCACATAAGTAGACCGAGGCCAACGGCAAGTATATACGCGAGAAATGCTTTGACCTAGGCAGAATTCGGAGCCAATGAATCAATTAGACCGACCCTCAAAAAAAAGTGGCCCTTATCAAAGGGCCGAAAGGGAGGAGACAAGTAAACAGAATTTCAATGCTGAGGGATCAAGACATCTTTAGGCCTTGTTCCCGCGGAACAAATGGGCAACGAACGACACGACTGCGATGACCAGAAACACATAGAACAGCATCTGGGCAATGCTTGCGGCTCCGGCCGCTATCCCTCCGAAACCGAACACTGCCGCAACAAGCGCAATCACAAAAAATACTACCGCGTAATAAAGCATTTTAGGACTCCTTAAAAAATTGAACTGGTAGAAAAACTCGGGGAACCTAGCGGCTCCCTCGAACTTGGGCGTCGACGGTCTATGACACCAGTATTGATCGGCAAAAAGGCGCGGACCGTTGTTCCTACGCCAGGGCAGGAATCAATTTCGAACCGGCCTCCCACGGATTTGGCGCGATTCCCCATCCCGGCAATTCCGTGAATAGAGCTTTCAGAATCACTGGATTCAAATCCAATTCCATTGTCTGTGACAACAATCTGCAGGTCGGCCGAGCCGCCTTGCACGCTCACCATCACTTTCTTTGCGCCGGCGTGTCGCACGACGTTTGTTAAGGATTCCTGTACGATTCGAAAAGCAATGAGGCTCAAATGTGCATTCAAAGCGGGAATATTCATGTGCATATCGACTGCAATATTTGTTCTTTTCGCAAAGTCTGCCAGATAATTTTCAAGAGTGATTCTCAAGCCGAGATTGGTAAGGGTTGAGGGACGGAGATCTTCAAGCATTTTTGTCTTCAGGGCGAGACCACAATTGAGCGTTCGATCCAGATCCTGGAGGCCATCCGTGACACTAGGGGACACCGGTGATAGCTTGGCACGGATGCGAGCGACATCCAGCTTTGCCATCGTTAGCAAGGCACCCAGTTCATCATGAAGCTCCTGAGACAAAGCCAAGCGTTCAGACTCAAGAGAGCTTTGCAGATAGCAGGCCAATTCAGAGAGTGACGAGGTACGTTCGCTCACTGCCGCCTCGAATGCATTTTGGCTCTTGACAATCAGAAACCAAATGAACCAAACAGCAAAGAGGGAAATAATTAGAGAGGCAATTTCTCTCATGGCGATGGCTCGATCAAGGCCTATTTCGCTCAAGGCTAAGCCCAAAGCGAGCGCACTGATGAACAGAGCCATCACGACCTCACCTGCTAGCCACTTAATTGGAAGAAATGTACCCATTGTTCGCAATACTCCTTAATGAATCAACTCGTGCTTGATCGCGTAATATGTGAGGTCGCTATTCGAGGTGAGTGAGAGTTTTTCCATGGTTCTGGTACGGTAGGTACTGACGCTTTTCACGCTTAAAGAAAGCCGCTCAGCGATTTTCCCAACAGTTTCACCCTTCGAAAGCCTCAAAAAAACCTGTAGTTCACGCTCGGACAATTGCCCGTGAGGCGGCCCATCGGTCGATTTTTTATTGAGTTGCTGGACGAGTAAGTCTCCAACCCTGCTGGTCACAAACCGACGACCCGCAGAAACCGAACGAATGGCGCCGATGATGTCGACCGGGTCACACTGTTTACTTAAATACGCCATCGCTCCGCTGCGTAGAAGGGTCAGGGCATATTGCTCTTCTGAAAATCCGCTGAGGACAATGATCTTAAGTAGCGGATCCTTGGCCAGCAGATAGGGCATTAACTCAATTCCGCTTTGGCCAGGCATATTGATATCCAGTAGAAGTACCTCGGGGCGAAGAGTGCGTACCAGTTCCAGGGCTTGCAGGCCATTGGCCCCCTCTCCAATCACCCGAAGGTCGCCTTGCTCCTCCAGAAAATCGATCATGCCGCGACGCAATAGCGCGTGATCGTCCACAATGCCAATGCGAATCAAGATGCCGCTCCTATCATTAAAGTTTCGACTTCTCTAAGCGGGGATTGATTCATTTTTGGCTACTTTTTCAGCGGCAATTCAGACTGCGGGATGGTGCTACTGGGCGGGGTGACGGCAGTCGCAGGCGGACTGTGAGCTCCTGAGGCCTCGGTGGGACGGCTGGTTATTGGCATTCCCGAGTCGGCCGCATAAGGACCCGGCTCAGCGCAGGATCCCGTTTCAATACTCGTCGGTATCGCTTTTCCCTTTGATCGTAGACCTTCCTGATACTGTCTGACGATACGGTCCTGTGCCCGACAACTCTCGAACGCATCCTGCTTGGCGGTCCGAGTTTGGCGCGCTATATTTTGAAGCGTCAGGGCCTTGTCTGCTTCGCTCGGCGGAGGAAGTTTCGCCAGGGCGACCCCTGACAGGGCTACTAACACCGTAAACGCGCCAAATTTCATGTTAACGCTCAGCAGGCGAAAGTTCATTCAGCGTCTCGTGCTCACCAACGCCGATCGGCTTGCTCGTCAAAACCGACGCGGCCATTGCGAACATTCGAACCATTTTGTTGTGCGGACCATCCCAATATTCAGCACTTCCAGGGACTATTTTTAAAAGCGCCAAATTTGGCGAGTCTTTGCCGTTGGGAAACCAAGGCTTTGCGGCCACCGTCCAAAGACGGTCAATTGTCTCCCGGTCCGCATGCACTTCACCGCGCCCGCAGATAGAGATATAGCTAGCGGAGTCTGTATCACAAAAGCTCAAATTCACAGCATTTAGTTGACGGACCTTCGCTGAGTGGAGGTCCGTGAAGAACCATATTGCGCCGTCCGCGTCCATCTCTAGAGGAGCCATGGGTCTGCTAATGAGCGCACTGTCTTCGTCAATCACGGTCATCATTGCGACACGCATCGGTTTGATGAGATCGCCCAATTGAGACAGTTGAGGGCTGGTTTGCGTAGCGATATTCATGGATGTTCCTGCGTTTGATTCGTTAAGGATTATTGATCGGGTAGATCGATCGGTCGATCGGCGATGAGGCAACATTTTGATCATGAATCTTTTCGTCAAGTCGGTCCGGATTTTCGCCGTCTTCAAGACTTGGAGCGACAAGCTCCAGTCGCATCCCACACTTGGGACAGACGCTCGGATCATTTTTTCGGACTTCAGGGTGCATTGGACAGACGAAAATATCTTGAGATTTCATAAGATGTTCACTCGATGTTGCTGATGATCTCGGCACTTGCACGGCAAAATGCAGGCAAGCAAGCTCAAAAAAACGCGACGCTTTAAACTGGCTTTTAAACGATGCGGACATAAGCTTCCTTACGAGGTTTCGTTCATTATCAAAGTTCAAATCTCGAGAGTCCGTGCGGCACCGAACAATTCAACCCAGGAGAGTGGGCGGCATAGGCGCGATGCACTGAATCAATCCATCCCAACGTGGAATTTTGGCGAGAGCAAATTAGTTTACGAGTGTCGCTTAGGGGAACGCGGTGACGATGGATCCTCCCCCTTCGACTTGGATAAACCCACGCGCTCGGCTTGGTTTAGCTCTTCGGCCTCCTTTGAGGTTTGAGGTTCGGATTTTGAAGAATTTTTCATGACACTTCCTTTTAATAAATGGCGGGAACTTGTAACCAGCTCACCCACCTTTTGCAAAGTCAGGGAGAGTCGGCACCGAGAGTCTCACCGATCATTGGGCGAATGTATGTGCGTAGGAGAACAATGCTGAAGTGAAACCACCGTGCCGCAATCCACCTCTCCTAGCCCCAGCCCGGTCAGCGTGCTCACTCAATCAAGTTTCGACTCACTCGCACTCAATCGTAGTTCGGCAAGCTTACGTTCTGCCAGTAGCGCAAAGCGGTCAACCGCGATTTCTATAGCATGAGTCAAGCTCTCAGGGCTGCACCAACTTCTTGCAATAAAGTCCTGGACACCGGCACGTAAAAGAGCCTTGCGATCAGCCATTCCAGGACGTCCATATCGGGTAGCGAAACGCCGAGCAAGATGCAATCAAAGCAGTCCGGGCTCAGGCTAGGGATCGCAGCAAATCCGCGCTTCCCTAGAGCATATTCAGTGAAGTTGTAAGGTCGGTCGGACCCAAGAAGGAGCATCTGGCGAATTTCGCGACGATGGCCGGAGTGGGCGTCAATGATCAAAATGTTCCAGGGAATTTCAATCTCGTAGTTCAAGCCGACCCTACTTTGAAGTGCTTTATGCTCATTCGTTCGATAGAAATTAAGCAATAATCTTCGAGCCCTAACGGGCTGTATGTGCGTTAGCGTACATACGCAAGCGATCTGTAAAAAAATGCAACGCCGCATAGCCAAAAGGCCATTTTTAGGAGATGATTGAGTTTAACTATGACGGAGATAGGGCTTTCTTGAAATTGCTGAAAACGACAGAATCGTATCGATTCTTACCAAGGGTTGACTTAGAACGTAGACTTCTATTTCTGGAGGGTGCCAGGCGATCCCCTATTCCAGCTATCGTGATGGTCACCTTTCTAGCCTATCAACTTTCCGCCTCGGTCGGCGAGCGCAATGCGACCCTTTGGGCGGGTTTGGTGGGTTTTATTTTTCTGCTGCGCCTCTTAGGTGCCTGCTGGGTTCTCAAGCAGCCCGGTGATTACGCCAACAGCCGCACGGTCAGCGTACTCATGATCGGTTCAGGGCTTGCCCTGGGCGGACTCGCCATGTTCGCGATCCTGGCTTGGTTTCCAGGCTTAAATATCGCCGACCGCTCGCTGATCACCATGTTGTACGTTGGGTGGCTGGCTGGTGGCATGGCGGCCCAAGGCTGCTATCCTCAGTGGACACCTTATTGGACGGCTCCGATCGTTCTTGGATGCGTCCTAGCCTGGGCTTGGCAGGGGGACAGTTATTCTTGGGGTATAGCGGTACTTCTCGTAATTGTCTTTGCCTTGATGACGGGCGGCTTATTGTCGAGCGCCAGATCGATTAAGGAATCGATCCTGGCCAAATTGGAGAATCGCGAGTTGGCAAAAGAACTACTCGATCAAAAATCCCTGGTCGAGAATGCAGCACTTGCCAAGACCTCTTTCCTCATTGCGGCCAGTCACGATCTGCGCCAGCCAGCCATGAGTTTGGGCCTTTTGATATCCGCGATTCAGGCGGCCCCTGATCTGACCTCCGCAAAGAAGATCGCTGAAGGGGCTGAGCGAGCCCTGGGAGCGATGGAGCGCATTCTGCAGGCTCTGCTCGAATTTTCAAGGCTTGATACTGGACAAGTAAGGGTCAATCGATCTTCTTTCAACCTGCGCGATATGCTGCAATCTTTAGTCGACGAGACTCGCTCCAGCGTTCAGCCAGATGTGGCCATCAGGCTTGAGGCGGACCATTTTTCTATTGTTTCTGATCCCGCCCTGCTTGAGCAAATCGTCAGGAATTTTCTCAGCAATGCCGCCCGTTTTACGGAGACCGGTTCAATCACCTTGCGCGCCTCCATTGCCGGGCAGCAATTGATCATCGCGGTCCGAGACACGGGTGTGGGTATCGCTCAAGAATCTCACGAGATTATCTTTAAGGAGTACTTTCAGATTGGAACTACCAGCGGCTCCCGCAGTAAGGGACTTGGCTTGGGCTTAAGTATCGTGGACAAGGCGGCACGACTCTTGGCGGCGCAGGTCAGTGTTGAGTCTTGCTTGGCGCAGGGCTCGACCTTTACCCTGGTAGTACCGGTAGAAATTCAAGCGCTAACCCTGTCCGAAGCGCCCCCTTACCGCTCGCCGGACTTGCTTGCCAAGTTCAGGCTTTCGAAGACGACCGTACTGATTGTCGATGACGACCCCTTGGTCAGAGAGTCGTTTCAGATGGCGCTGGAGACCTTCGGTGCCAAGGTACTCGTTTGTGCAAACCCGGATATTACCTTCCAATTATTAAAGGACGCCCGAGGCCGGGTGGATGTTGCTTTCGTTGACTATCAAATCTCGGGGGCCTACCACGGTATTGACTTGATTGAAGCCTTACGCGCGCAATGGCCAGGCATTCGCAGCGTATTGATCACGGGCGATGCGCGCAAGGAGGTCAGTCAACGTGCCAAGGATGCGGCCATTCAAGTGATGTACAAGCCCTTGCGAGTGCAAAAACTTATTGAAGTCTTAGAATCAAAAACTTGAGGCAACCATGTATTGGCTCTCGGAATCTTTTCATACGCTTTTTGAGCGCAGCCAACAGCCGAAAAACCCGCAGGTCGTGGGCCGCGAAACTTTCGCGGACATTGTGGTCATTGGAAGCGGTTATGGGGGCGCAATCGCCGCCCAGAAACTCGCTGAATTTTTAAAGACGCGCCGCCAGAGGGCGGCTGCACCTGAGAGAATGATTATTCTTGAGAGAGGCCAGGAGTTTTTGCCGGGCGAGTTTCCCGAGGACATTGCCGAGCTGCCCAGCCATATCCGCATGAATGGCAATCGAACCGGCTCGCAACTAGGCTATCCCAATAGCTTGTTTCAGATCTTTCCGAGCGACTCCGACAACGACAGCAATGTCTCGGTCCTGGTGGCAAGCGCTCTTGGAGGAGGCTCACAAATCAACGCCAACGTCGCAAAACGACCGCTTGCAGCGATTTTTAACGACCCGCGTTGGCCCCGGGAGTTTAAAGGCTCGCAATCTACCAGGCTTGACCCCCACTTTGACGCAGTCTTGAAGGGCCTGGCGGCAGAACCTCTTCCCGAAACTCATTCGCCGAAAAAACTGAAAGCCCTAGAACGCTTGCACACGCAACTTCTTCAGCCCACCGCACTCCCCGAAGGCTATGATGCGATCATCGAGCGGCCGGCCATCACCGTAAACTTCGCGCACTTTGAACATGGGCTCAACAAAAACGGCATTGAGCAGCCGGAGTGCATCTCCTGCGGTAACTGTTGTACGGGTTGCAATACGGGTGCCAAAAACACACTGACGACCAACTATTTGCCGAAAGCCAAGACCGATGGCGCCGAACTTTACACCGAGGCCCTGGTCGATCAGATTCACTGGGATGAAGCTTCCAAGCTCTTTCGCATCGAGGTCCGCTCCACGCAAAGTGTCGATGCTCCGGATCATCTCCGGCCACTCAGCATTGAGGCCAGAATTGTTATTCTGGCCGGAGGAGCCATTGGCAGCACCGAGATATTGCTGCGTAGTCATAGTCTTCGTAGCCGTCTCTCGAAGTCTCTGGGCAAGAGCTTTTCGACCAATGGTGACTCGATCAGTGCGCGCTACAACACGCACTTTGAGGTGCAGGGGCTAGGCCTTGGATTGGCGGCCATCCGTACGGCTCCCGAGGAGCGCCCTGGGCCAACCATCACGGGTGCGATCCAGATTATCCCCAACGCACACTCAAGGGATGTCCATGGGCAGACCCCGGCCAGCTTCACGATTGAGGACTGTGCCATTCCCCTGGCGCTTTCCGAGCTTGGCTCAGAACTGGTCACAACCAGTGCCATGTTCAGGACAATGACTGAAGGATTTTCAAACGCTTCCAGTGGCCAGGGGATTGATCCACTCGCCAATGATCCGGCGGCCATTGCGCGCTCCGAATTCTACCTGGCCATGACCCGCGACTCGGCAAGTGGGAGGATCGCGCTCACGACGTCGGCGCACAAGGGCTCACTCGCCCATGCCAAGATCCAATGGACCAACGAACATACGTCTCCGTTCGAGGCACCTCAGCATTCCTCAGAGCAAGCACTTCTTGATCAAATCCTGGCCCATCCTCAGCAGCTTGGCGGGGTGTACCTACCCAATCCGCTCAGAGAGCCCGTACCCAGTGCCATCGGCTCGATGATGCGCAGCAAGCCAGGCGGCTCCGCAGTCACTGTCCACCCACTAGGGGGCTGCCCAATGGCCGACGATGCTGAGCGAGGCGTCGTCGACTTTAGAGGCCGAGTGTTTGATCGTTCCAATGGGCGGGTGATTCCCGGACTCTACGTGATGGATGGATCGATTCTGCCCTGTTCGCTCGAGACCAATCCACTCCTCACGATTTCCGCATTGGCGGAACATGCGGTGGACAAGCTGATCGAGCTTGACGTCGAGCATCTCCTGAGCGCGAAGCACTCTAAAGCTAAACCAGAATGGCTCACGCGCTTGAGCGTCCCTGGAGCGGGGAATCAAGCGAAGCTGCCACCCAGACCCGTGATCGTACGCCCCAAAGAGAACATCGCCAGCCCCTCTTTTGAATTCAAAGAGCGTCTGCGCGCGAAAATTAGCCATCTGCAAGGACTGGGCGACTTATTCGATATCCCATCCATTCGCTCTGAGGACATCGACGCCGGTTTGGTCTATCTTGAGCTTCAGCTTGGCTATCGCCCCACAGACCTCAGGGAGTTCCTGGCGAGTGCCGACCATCTCTGTGATTTGCAAGGGCAACTTCGCCTGATTAAACGCAAGCTCACTTTTCCGGCATTCGCTGACGACGATTGGGAACAAGTTGGCGATAGCCTGGCCATTGAGTCCGGCACCATTCAACTGTTTGTCCAAACCAGTAAGCCTTCCTGGCGCAATGCCCTGCGCGCTGGCCTTATTTATCGTGAGCGCCGTTTCAAACGCGAGCAAGGTCTTGAGGCACGGAGCTCGCTCAGGCGCACCAAGATTGCGTCCTTGATTAGCTTTCTCGGTCATGTGGGAGCCAGCCGCGAAGTACGTTACGACTTTTTGCTCCGCTCAAAAAACGGGCAAGTCGTGCGCGGCCAGGGCTGCAAGCCCATTCGCTATCGTCACGACAGTAATGTTTGGAAGGACTTGTTCACTTTGCCTCTAAGCCTTCAGCAAGCCGACAAGACGCTTTGGGAAGGCCAATTATTCGTCGATGTCGATTACTTCTTGACCGAAGGGGTACCTGCGGTCAGTCATCAAAAAAACCTGCCTGAGTCGCTGCTCAGTGTGAGCAGTTACGCCTTGTTTTACTTGCGCGTGATTCTCAGTACTTATTTCTACGAGTTCGGTCCGCCGGACTATCCCACGGTAGCGCTCGAAGCGAATCCGCTGTGTGGACCCTTGCAAGCTGCTGGGCTCACTTATGAGCCCAAGCACTACTGGCTCCCGGTGCGTGAATACGGCAGAACACTAGTACAGATGCCCAGGCCAGGCGAAAGCTATCGCGATCTTGGGCGAGCGTTCGAAGGACAACTTCTCGGGCTTCAAGCCAAGTCTGAGCCACCTTCGGATCCTGGTTACAACTTGGTCTCCGAATACCGAGCCAAGGCGGTCAGACCTCGCGGTTCGGTTCTCTTGTTGCACGGCTACGCGATTTCGTCTTCGATGTGGAGCTCGCCTCGCATTGGAAAGAACATGGTGCAATCGCTGCTTGAGGCCGACTATGATGTCTATGTGGCCGACCTTCGTACCTCCTCCTCGCTCAGAGATTTGATCAACCATGCCATCAGCTTTGATGCGGTTGCCGCGGAGGACATTCCCTGCCTGATCGAATATGTATGGCAGCGAAACTCTATGCGACAGCGGGCTGATTTGACGGGAGCCGCAAGCGGCATTCATGTGATTGCACACTGTATGGGTTCTGCCCAAGTTTCCATGGCTCTACTTGCGCAGTCGCAGGCCAGCGGTCTGGGCGGCGGTTGGAGTCCTAGTCAGGCACGATTCGAATTGAGTCGAAAGCGGGTCGCGAAAGCTTGCTTTTTCCAAGTCGCGCCGCTTCTCGCGGTCACTCGAGCCAATGCGGTCAGGGGTCGGGTCGCAGGCGTCCTGGATGCGTTGGTGAGACAGCAGCAACTCGGACCCTGGCTGAAGGAAGACCGAAGGGTCAAGCCCATGGAGTCGCTGCTGGATCGACTGGCGATGAGCTTTCCGTATCCTGACGGCTTCGACACTGGTGAGCCGGAAGCGCGCGAAGCAAGCCCTTGGGTCGGAGTGACCCGAAAGGCGTTCTGGCTCTATGGCCAAACCTGGGACAACGCTAATTTAAGCGACGAAGTCAAGCGCAATATTCACGAGATTATCGGCCCGGTCAATCTCGCAACCTATCGTCAAGTCGGCGCTTTTGCTCGAAGTGGTCGGGTGGTCAATCGCGAAGGCGTCAATGATTTTGTTAAGGATGTTTATTTAAAGGAAGTATTTGGGAGTTTTGAGAGCTTGTGGCTACACGGTGAGCGAAGCGGCATGTTTGAGAAACAAACCACCCAGGGTACGAGCGAGTATCTCAAGGACTTGCTTAAACCGGAAGGTTTAGAGGGACTCATTCAATTTCAGAGTCTGCCGGGTTTTGGTCATCTGGACAGTCTGATTGGCAAGGACGCTCACCTTCACGCTCACCGCCACGTGATCGATTTTCTCGGTGCACCCCCAAGCCCTTTAAAATTGGTAGCAGCTTCCACGGCAACTTTACTCCGGCCCGCAGTGGTGCGCCTTGATCTTACGTCGCCATCGCCGCATCAAGCCATTAAACCGTGCACCTGTGGACCTTTCTTCACAAGAACTCATGACGGGCTGATTCGCTTGTGGTTCTTTATGGAGGAGCAGCTCAGCGACCAGCTTTCGCATGCTTGCGTTGGCCTGGTCAGTGCCTCAAAAACTTTCACGGAACAGCTCTCTTGGCAACTCCACAAAGTCTGGCGAGTGTCGTCCACAGATCACCTAGCGGGTCTGCGTCAATTCGTTTGTGAATTTTCCGCACAGGAAATTTCGGCTGACATGAGGGTGGTGGTTGGGGGTGTATTCGACTTGGTCATTTCACCCAAGGCGGGGCCTCAGAGCGATGTCGATTTCGCCCTGTTCAAGGACCACTTGGGCACTCTGTTTGCGCGCGGAAGCTTTGTCGCACCCAATGCGTGCCGGCCTGCGGACTTGGAATTCCCCAGCACAACCCGGGCGCAGCGTTCATTCCTGCTGGCCTCGTGTCACTATCCCGGGTGGTTGATGGATCGCACGCATGCCAAGCAGGCCCATGAACATTGGCAAACATTTTCTGAACAAAGCGCCACGAAGCCCGAAGCTCTGGTGCTGACCGGTGATCAAGTCTATCTTGATGCCTTTGGAAATGCGATCACCGATGCACCCCGCGCCGATAGCTTGGCAGGTATCTACATGGAGGCCTTTGGGGGGAAGACGAGCGAGTTATCAGCCTGGTCCCAGATTCTGAAAAGTGTAAGCCTCCATTGCCAAATGGATGACCATGAGTTCACTGACAACTACACACAAAGCGGCGGACTTTCTCAAGCAACTCGAGATCTCGCTCTGCACGCCTTCACGCTTTTCCAGGGCCCTTCACTGCCGGCCTACTATAGCCTGAAGGTGCTTGGGAAAACGAGCCAAGGAGTGGCCAAAATGGCGGGGCATGAAACGACAGGTCATCAAGCGTTGAAGAATCAGGCCCCCATCGAGAGCCGCGATGACCAAAGAGCAAACCTCACCTTATCCGGTGCAACCCTACTATGTGGGCACGAGGC
>JAYUOT010000343.1:0-5085 GCA_043760705.1 Betaproteobacteria bacterium | reverse complement strand
GCTTGCCCTATCGAGCTGGGCCAAGGGCCTCAAGGTAAGAATCTCCATCCGCCCGGCCAAGGATTACGAGACCTTTGGCGGGAGCATTACGTTGGCGGAACCGGTGAGCAAAAAGCGACCGGGACGCCGATCATGGTCGACCGCATGTTTGATCGCTAAAAAAAGTTCGGGGATGCGCTGAACTTCGTCAATTAAGGCAGCGCCAGTGAGCGTGGCAATGAAGCCGTGAGGGTTACTTTTCGAAGCGCACGTCCTTCTGCCGCCCACTCTCCTAGGGTGAGGTACTGAAAGTCTTTTGACGAGCCAGGCATTTCCCCGGCGGCCAAGCTCTTCATCAGCGTGCTCTTGCCGCGCTTTGCCTTGCGCCACTCAATAGGATGACTGGCGTGTCTTGAATGGCTTCGGCGTCGCGCACATTGCTCGCTGGCACGCCTTCTACTAGGCCGCCGCAACTGGGTCGGCCTAATCGTTCGCCTTGCCGGGATTGTCAACCTGACCAAGATCATCCGCATCAGTCACGCCTTCCTGCCCGGCGATGCGATAGCTCTCGGAGGCCCAAGCACCCAAATCAATGGTTTTACAGTGGGCGGAGCAAAACGGCCGATAAGGGTTTTGCGTCGAATAGGTTTGAAGTCGCCCGCAACGGGGGCATTTTACTTGTGCACTCATGGGCTACAAATTGCATAGTGAAAGTTCGAAATCAACGTTGCCGTCAAAGGCTTTGGGCCGCAAGTCGCCGCCCTGACTGGTAAAGCGGATCCAAAGTACGTATTTATTGGCGCTCACCTCGGGAATGGCGCCGGTCTCCGGATTGACTCTGACCTGGGCCATTTGGTAGCTTTTGCCTGCCAATTGCAGTTGAAAGCCGTTACTTGAGGCCTTCAAAACTTGTCGATGCCCGCTTTCACGAAGCAGTTTCAGGACAATCTTGAGGCTTTCGTAGAGTGGTCGAAAAGGGGCAACCCATGCCATGATGTCTTCGCGTCGGCTGGCCGGTACTCGATTTTGCCAGGCGTAGTAAGACGGCAGGTCAAACTCACAGGCGCCGCCAGCAATGATGGTTCGGCTTCGAATACTCATTAGCCATTCGTTATCACGCAGATGCTGGCCTGTTTTGCCGGTCATGGCGTTGACCGAATTCCAGGCCACATCAATCTCACCCAGAATGTCGTCCAAGGCCGATAGCGCAACGTCCGGGCTGTTTCTGAAGTTATTGAGGGTTTGACGCTGGCGCTCTAACTCTTGCAGAAGATCGGTTTTGAGATCGGAGCGGGAGCCAATTTCGAGAATGTCGAAAAGCGTGCTTAAGGCAGAGTGATGAGACAGGGGGTGATCTTGCGCAGCGAAATAATCGAAGCGCTCAAAAGTATCTTCTAATCGTAGTAAGGTGCGGACCCGCTCATTAAGCGGATATTCATACAACAACACCGTGTGCGCCCTTTATCTCGCTTGCCAATTCCAGGAAAATCCCAGCTTTAGCTCGTTTAGCCTATTAGTCCTTAAGAATAACAGACCATCGCGCTGAACTGTTTGTGCAGCGCCTCTACTTGAGGTTTGAGGGTGCCGACATCGCCAGAATTGTCCAAAACATAGTCGCCATGAGCCAGCCTGAAGTCTCGACTGACCTGCTGCGCAATGATGGCCCGGATTTGTGCCTCGGCGAGCTGACTGCGCTGAATTACTCGCGCCACTTGGGTATCCACCGGGCAGTCGACGACAACGACTCGATGTACGCGCTCTTTCCAGTTCTTCGATTCAAGAAGCAGGGGGAAGTCGAGCAAGACATAGGCTCCCTGAGCCTGCGCCATGGCCTGATCGGTTTGCTGGCGAATTATCGGGTGCAAAATAGCTTCTAACTTAGCTTTGGCACGAGCGTCAGAAAATACCAAGGCTCTCATGGTTTCGCGATTCATGGCGCCATCTGGCGCGATCATCTCGTCTCCAAAGGAACGACGGATGGCGGCGATGGCGAGGCCACCTGGCGCGGTGAGGGCGCGCGACAGGGCATCGGCGTCCACCACCACGACATCGAGTTCTTGAAAAAGGCGGGCGACCGTTGATTTGCCGCAGCCGATACCACCGGTGAGCCCGATGCGGCATTTGGTAGGCGTCATCATGGGCGTTTTACTTGAAAGTGCGAGCCTTGGAGCATTCCGGTTCTAAAACTTGAAGAAAGCCGCAATGTTCGCCCCAAAGTAGAGTGAGATCAAGCCTGCTCCTGCCAGATAGGGGCCAAAAGGCATTGGAACGTCTTTGGAGCGTTTGGTCAGGGTCATTAAGGCAATGCCGAGCACGGCGCCGACCACGGCCGACAGGAAAATAATTCCAGGCAAGGCCTGCCAGCCAAACCAGGCCCCGAGTGCCCCAAGGAGTTTAAAGTCACCGTAGCCCATGCCTTCCTTGCCCGTGACGAGCTTGAATAACCAATACACTGACCAGAGCGCCAAGTACCCTGCCATCGCACCGATGACGGCTGTTGAGATGGGCACGAAGGTGGCGCTGAGATTAAACAGAAGCCCAAGCCAAAGCAGGGGCAGGGTCAGGCTGTCCGGTAAAAGTTGGGTGTCGAAGTCGATGAGCGCCAGTGTGAGCAGGATGAGACTCAGGACCATCGCACCAAACCCGACCGCGTTAAAACCAAATTTCCAGATGGCCAGGCCACTTAGAAGAGCGCTAGTCAATTCTACAATGGGATAGCGAGCGGAAATTTTGGCCCCACAAGCCGTACATTTGCCTCGTTGGATCAGCCAGGAGACGAGGGGAATATTCTCAAGCGCTGTAATTTGATGGCCGCAATTTCCACAGCGCGATCTCGGGCGGACGAGATTAAAGGGCTCCGGCTCGGGAACGGTTTCGCCCTGGGCTTCGGCGGCTTGCGCGGCCATTTCATGGGCCCATTCCAGCTCCATCATCTTGGGCAGCCGGTAAATAACGACATTCAAGAAACTGCCGACCAAGAGACCCAGAAAGGCCATGACGGCCAAGGCAAGCATGGGATTAAGTGTCAGCTGTTCGATCACCGGGGCGTATAGGCTTTCAATCACAAAAGGCTTCTTTCAAACGAGGAACGCTATTAGACCATTGGCCGACCGTCTAACTTGTGTCGACCCTTCTTCAAGCATTCCTTGTCTTGATTCGTTTGCGGTGCTTCAGACCACCTGGCCGAGCTTGAAAATGGGCAGGTACATGGCTACCACCAAGCCACCGATCAGGGTACCTAGAATGGTGATGATGATCGGCTCCATCAAGCTCGCAAGGCCTTCGACCGCGTCATCGACTTCCTTCTCGTAAATGTCAGCCGCTTTGCCGAGCATCGAGTCCAGTGAGCCGGACTCCTCCCCGATCGAGGACATCTGCATCACCATATTCGGGAAAAGATTGACGTTATGCATGGCGACGGTCAGGCTGGTGCCGGTCGAGACTTCATTTTGAATCTTTTTCGTGGCTAGCCAGTACACGTGGTTGCCAGCCGCTCCACCCACCGAGTCGAGTGCTTCCACCAGGGGCACACCGGCTGCAAACATCGTCGACAAAGTGCGAAGCCAGCGGGCCACCGTCGCCTTTTCGACCAGAGACCCAAAAATGGGCACCTTCAAGAGAATTCGGTCCATGGCAATTTGCACCGGTTTTGATCGTTGCCAGGCTCTCAGGAAGAAGTAAATGGAGCCCCCGATGCCTCCGAAGATCAGGTACCAATAACTGACGAAAAACTCGGAGATCGCCATCACTATCAGAGTCGGTGTCGGTAAGGTTGCACCAAAACTCGAGAACACTTGCTTAAAGGCGGGCACCACAAAAATCATGATCACGGCCACCACCACAAAGGCCACGACGATCACAGCGATGGGGTACATTAACGCTGATTTAATTTTGCTTTTGATGGCCTGCATTTTCTCCTTATAGGTCGCTAGACGGTCCAAGAGATCGTCCAGAATACCGGCCTGTTCGCCAGCATTGACAAGATTGCAAAAAAGACTGTCGAAATAGATTGGGTATTTTCTAAAGGCTTGCGCCAAAGAAGTTCCCGTTTCGATGTCGGCCTTGATGTCTGTAAAGAGCTTGCCCACCGAGGCGTTTTCTGCACCCTTGGCGACAATGTCGAAAGACTGCAGCATGGGTACCCCCGAACGCAACATGGTTGCCAACTGTCGGGTGAAAATGGTGATGTCTTTTTGAGTGATCTTTTTACCGCGCTTGATTCTCCGTTTTTTAATGGAGGTGACCACGATGCCCTGGCGACGCAAAGTGCTTTGTACGACGGCTTCGCCCCCGGCCCGCATCTCGCCGCGAATGAGCTTTCCAGCGCGGTCCTTGCCCTGCCAATCGAAAGTCGATTCTTGAGCTTTCTTGGCGCTGAGCCCAGACTTGCCCATGCTTTTAGATGTCGCGCTTGCCATTAGTTGTTCCTGACCTCTTGGTAACTGTCGTTAATCGTTTGTGCATCCCAGCACTTCTTCAATGCTGGTATGGCCTTGCATCACCTTGATGAGGCCCGAGCGGCGCAAGTCCTTAATTCCTTCGGCCTGGGCTTGCTTGGCGATATGCAAAGCGTTGCCCCCGGTGAGAATGATGGACTGCGTGGCCTCAGAAATGGGCATGACTTGATAGATTCCTACTCGGCCCTTGTAGCCATTGCCGGAACAGCGCTCGCAACCGACGGGCTTAAACGCCTGCCAAGCACCCGTCATATCCTCTTCGCGAAACCCGATCTTGAGGAGTGCGTCTTCATTGAGATCGGCCGGGGCCTTGCAGGTGCATAAACGCCGGGCCAGCCGTTGTGCGGTAATGAGGATGACCGCCGAAGCAATGTTGAAGGGCGCGATGCCCATATTGATCATTCGCGTCAAGGTGGTCGGTGCATCATTGGTATGCAAGGTGGACAGCACCATATGGCCGGTTTGGGCGGCCTTGATCGAGATGTCGGCGGTTTCGAGATCGCGGATCTCGCCGACCATGATCACGTCCGGATCTTGCCGCAGAAATGATTTAAGCGCGGCACCGAAATTGAGACCCGCCTTGTCATTAATATTGACCTGATTCACCCCAGGTAAGTTAATTTCGGCGGGATCTTCCGCCGTGGAGATG
>JAYUOT010000342.1:0-2539 GCA_043760705.1 Betaproteobacteria bacterium | reverse complement strand
CCTACGGCGCCCCAGATGAATGTGACCCTGCGTGACCCTGGCGGCTTGCACGTCCGACTGCATCGCCGCGCCCCTGCAGGGCCACCCCTGGGTGTCATTCCGGACACATCACGTTAACTGTCATAACTCAACCCCCTTGAATCATGCTTCCTCCAGGCCAGATCCCCACAGCTGACTTTCCCCGCTTCGGGCTTACACCATATGCCGAGCGCTACCCGTCAAATCCGACCGATTGCGCTCTTTCTGTCACGGTGCTCTCGGCCGCCCCGGTTGTTCTGGGCGAGGCGCTGAAAGGTCTGCCCCGAACCACATTGAAGGCAGACTTCCATTGCGTGACGACGTGGTCGCACCCGGGTCTCGTGTGGGGCGGAGTCAAGTTCTCTGACTTCTATCACCAACGGATAGCGCCTCAATCAATCTCCTCTGCCGAGATCCTAGGCGTCGTGCTTCGCGGGCAAGACGGATATCGAACCAGCCTTTTGCTGGAGGACCTCATGGCCGACGACGTCCTGTTGGCCGATGAACTCAATGCGTTGCCACTCTCTATTGAGCACGGCGCGCCGTTGCGGCTCATAGCGCCCCGGCACTACGGCTACAAGTCATTGAAGCACTTGTGCGGGCTTGAGTTCTGGGCGACCGTGCCCGTCATCAAGCACGGCCCGCTTGCCTTTCTGGATCATCCTCGAGCACGCGTGGCTCTCGAAGAACGCGGCCGCTGGCTCCCGGGTTGGCTTTTGCGTCACGTGTACAGACCTTTCATTCCGAGCACGGCCGAAAAGTTTCGCATCGGCATGCTCAAACACAAGCGATTAATTGCAATGCAACACGAATGAGCGATGGCAGCAAACAATGCCAGCCGCCGATGGCGTATCCGGTCACGTCGACCATCGGCAGCTACCATCTGACTCTATGAACGAAAGTTCTTTGCCGCCGAACTTGCTCTAGTAGCCATCAAGAGCTGGTCGCAGTTTGTCTCCGTGCCTCAAGCTCAGACGGGCTTCCTAGTCCGAAGTGAAGCGACTGTAGTTCTGCTGTGAGAGGCGCCGAACGCACGCGGCGTTCTTTTGAACTTTTGGCTTCACGGGCCTCCAGAGTGGCGGAGACGATCGGCCAGCGATGGCGAGCGACGAGGGGCAACCGCCCCTATTGAGGCAAATAGGCGAGGCAACGCCGCGCGTGCGATCCGGGTGGGCTCAAGAGCTCGAGGACTCCCGTGACATGAAGGAGGCGGGTCGAGCAACCGATGCGGGAAGAAGGCATGAGGTAACTCTTCCTGCAGGAACAAATTCGCGCTTGGTCAGGCCGGTTCAGCCGTGTGCATTGGCATTGCCGCCTGCGCAAGCAGCGAAAGACCTTCTATCGCCTTTAGACGCTGGTGCGGCGTCAATCGTGCCAGGACCTCGCCTACCAGACGCCCGTCAAGTACCGATATGGCTGACATCGCCGCAATCCCGTCAGGGGTGACTGTCAAACGCCTCTTACGTTCGTCATGAGGGTCCTGATGCGACTGAAGGAGGCCCTGCTCCACCAAGTGGCCGATAAGATCCGACAGTGTCGAGCGGCCCACCCCCAGATGCCTCGCGAGGCGTGCCGCTGAGAGTGTCGGGTCAATGCAAAGGTGAGACATGACAGCGCATTCTCTTGCCGTTACGCTGCTGGTGCCTTCGCTGGACCGGCCATGGGTCGTGTGACATGCCACATAGAGTTTGGGATACAAGCGCTGTATGGCCAACACATCTTGGATCAGTGACATCGATGCTCCGACAAACCGAACGATCATTGTGAAGACTGCACGACCCAGGTACGCTGCAGACACATTAAAAACTATGGAGACCACAGCGTGTCTGAAGCAACCCTCGGTACTGGAATCTGGCTTCTGATGATGTCTGCCGGTTCGGCAGTCCTCCTCTTTCCATTCTGGTTCATTTTTGGGAAAGCGGGGTATCCCAGGTGGCTATCTTTGCTGCTCCTGATACCGCTCGTCAATGTGGTGGTCTTGTATTTCCTGGCATTCTCTACTTGGCCCGCCGGTCGGGTCACAGCACGTTGACTGATATGGGCAGAGCCTCCGCATGCGCAGCGTTGGCGCCCCATTCGCGGCGTGGTTGATGAACTCGCTCAACCCGGCTGACCACACCGTGCAAGCCATGGCTTCACCCGATAACGCGTCTGTCATTGCGCCGGCGCCCGTCATCTATGCGGCTTGGCTTGCTGTTGGCGCGGCGGTTGAGTACGTCTCAGCGAGCTCGTTGCTGCCTTTTCGGATCGGGGTTTGGGTTGCAGTGGTGCTGATTCTCATTGCCATCGCGATTGTGGTTTCTGCTTTCAGCGCCTTGGCGCGAGCCCAACCCCCTCCGCGGCAGATGTGCGGTGCGATCAGGTTTGCTACGCTGCACAACTGCGCCCGACATTGGGTTAGGCGTCACAAAACCGGAGCCGCCGCTGAATGAATTGGTTCCTCATATCTGCGAGTGCGCTTGCCTTCCTTGTTGGCCTGGTGCATTCCGTTCTTGGCGAAAGGCTAATCTTTCGTCGTATG
>JAYUOT010000341.1:0-11881 GCA_043760705.1 Betaproteobacteria bacterium | reverse complement strand
ACGCCAACAGCCGTGGTTCATGGCTGTTCCGCCCCGAGAAAGCCTCGATGACGGTTCATCCTGGCGAGTTGATCACGATTAACTACGACCTGATCAGCACCGTGGATCGTGGCACGATAGGTCAGGCAATTCCTAGCTACGCCCCCCAGCATTCCGGCCAATATTTCAGGAAGCTCGAGTGCTTCTGTTTCAAGCAGCAGGCCTTAGGTGCCCAGCAAGTCCGGCGCTTTCCGGTCGTGTTTGTGATTGATCCCAAGCTGCCTAAGGATGTCACTACCATTACCCTGTCGTACACTTTTTTTGAGATCGCTGGGGCGAATGCCGGTTTGACCGAAGCACTGCCCGTGAAGGTTTCCCAATGAGTGAGCCCAAGGAAGACGTGTTACAACGCAAAGTGTCGTTGGCGAGCACGGTGAAGGCCGTGGCCTCATCGTTTTTTGGTGTGCGCGCTGGCAAGGCGCATGAAGAAGATGTTGCCAAGCTCAATCCTCTGGTGGTGATTGGTGTGGGCATTGGTATGGCCCTTTTATTGGTACTCACTCTGGTGACAGTAGTGAAGATGGTTTTGAAATAGTTTGGTTTGAAGTGCTTGTGTTTGCAAGTTTCGAGATTCTAATTTTTTGTTCGGAGAGATGATATGTCCGCAGCCGGTCACCAAGGTGTAGCGCCGCATTATTTTGTACCCAGTCCCTCGCATTGGCCGATTGTCGGATCGATCGCGCTTGCCTGCTTTGGTTTTGGCATGGCGGGATGGGTCAATGGCGCCGCCTATGGGCCCTATCTGTTCGCCGTGTTCTTGGCCATTCTTATTTACATGATGTTTGGATGGTTTAGCACCGTCGCTAAAGAATCCGAAGGCGGTCAATACAGCCACAATGTGGACCTCTCGTTCCGTTGGTCGATGGGTTGGTTCATCTTTTCCGAAGTGATGTTCTTTGCGGCGTTTTTTGGCGCACTTTGGTACGCCCGAGTGATCTCCATGCCTTGGTTGGGCGATCTGGATCACAAGATGATGCTTTGGCCTGACTTCTCGGCGACCTGGCCGAATCTTGGACCCGCGAAAATTTCGGACACTTTCCAAAAAATGGGTCCCTGGCCCATTCCCACGATCAACACGGCCTTGTTGTTGACTTCGGGCCTGACTTTAACCATCGCCCATCACGCCATCAAGGAAGATCATCGCGGCAAAGTGAAGTTATGGATGGCCATCACGATTCTCTTGGGCGCATTGTTTCTGTGCCTGCAGGTTTACGAGTACATCCATGCTTACAGTGAGTTGAACCTGCGTCTCGACTCTGGCATCTTTGGTAGCACCTTCTATATGTTGACGGGGTTCCACGGCTTCCACGTGACCGTAGGTGCGTTGATGCTGTTCTTTGTGTTGATGCGCTATATGCGTGGGCATTTCAATGGCAAGAGCCATTTCGCGTTTGAAGCGGCAGCTTGGTACTGGCACTTCGTTGACGTGGTGTGGTTGGGCCTGTACGTCGTCGTGTACTGGTTGTAAGAGTTTTGAACTTTTTTTGACTGGGTCAAGAAAGTTGGAAGCATCAAAGGCCGCGAGCGCGGCCTTTTTCAATGGTGTGATCAGATCGGAAACGACAGTTTGTAGCACCCGGTATCGGTGTCAGCACCCTAACGTATCGACATTGGGATGCCTGTTGATTGAATCCAACCCATATAGTGGGCGAACCAGATCAAGGCGAAGAGCGCAATCGATAGCGTTATACGAGCTGTAAGTGCCCACACTAGATTTTTGGTCCGGCCTTTGTCTCGAATCAGGAACACCATTCCCGAGATGAGGCTGGCGGCAATTAAAACAAAGGCGAGAGCGATTATCCATTTCATGAAGCGCATTATCCCAACTTTGGCGACGATTGCCATAATCGCCCTCACGGTCGCGCTGGGCCAGTGGCAATTGCGACGGGCTGACTACAAACTCCATCTGGCGCAGGCACGTGAAGAGGCCTCCCAAACAATACCGCAGGAGCTGATCGACATCCTCGCGAGTGATGGCAGCCTCAAAATGGATTCCCTCGAGCAGAGAAAACGCGCCGAGGCCTTGCCCTTTGGCATTCGAGCCCGTTTGACCGGGCATTGGTTGCCGGAATCCACGGTCTATATTGATAACCGAACCCTCAAGGGCATTGCGGGGTTTCATGTGGTAACCCCTTTCGCTCTCGCCAATAGCCCTCTGGTGGTTGCAGTCAATCGAGGCTGGGTCGCCCGAAATGTACAAGACCGCAACCGTCTGCCTGACGTGCCTACGATGCAAGACACCGTCCGCTTTGAGGCTTGGATTGAGAGGCCGCAAAAATCTTTGGAGTTGGGCACCGATCCGTCACAAGCCCGTAGGGTCATCGGGGGGCGGGGAGGAAACGGCGATAATACGGCGCTGTGGCAAAACTTCGACGCCACCCGGTTGGCCGAGCGCGCTAAGGTTACGCTTGCGCCCTGGTTGCTCAGGCAATCCAATCAGGTCGTGTTTAAGGATGGCCTGAGCCGGGATTGGCCTGCTCCTGCTAGCGATGTGGCCAAGCATCAAGGTTATGCCTTCCAATGGTTCGGGCTGGCCGTCCTGACAGCCGTGCTTTGGCTTTGGTTTGTGATGATTAAGCCTAGACGACGCAATTAAAGAGTTTTCATTGAATCAACCTAATTTACCGAACACCAACAACACCACGACGACGCCAACGGCTGAGCAGATTCGCCGCTCGCGGATCATCATGGCCTTACTTTTTCTGTTCTTTGCCTTGCCCGTGGTCGCGTCTTATTTCACCTACTATGTGATCAAGCCCCAGGGCCGCACAAACTATGGCGAATTGATCGATCCTCAGCGCAACGTGAATTCGCTCGTGGTGCAAGCCAACCAGGGCATGCCCGGCGAGCTTGGCAAAATCGCGCCGCTGCAAAAAAAGTGGATGTTATTGATGATCGGCCCCGCGAAGTGCGACGAAGCTTGTAGCCGACGAATGTTTTTTGTACGCCAGGTCCGTAAGACCACCGGTAAGGACATGGACCGGGTCGAACGTGTTTGGTTAGTGACGGATGAAAACTCACCTGATGCCAAGTTCCTGGCTGAGCATGAGGGCCTGCATTTACTACGTGCCAAGGCGAAAGATCTCGAATCTTTGTTGCCACCGGCTGAGGGTAACGTCCTGAGCGACCATGTTTACTTGGTCGATCCCCTGGGCAATTTAATGATGCGGTTTCCAAAAGAAATGGATGCCAGCAAGATGAAGAGAGATTTGATTAAGCTTCTGAAAGCTTCACGCATAGGTTAATTTCTAGCATAGGTTAAGTTCAGCATGTGGTACCACCGATCTCCCGCTCAAGGTTTGGCGACGAGTCAAGAGCGTTTATATGTGCGTTTGGCATGTTTCGCGATGCTCGTGACGCTGGGTCTACTCATGCTTGGCGCCTGGGTTCGTCTGACCGATGCCGGGTTGGGCTGCCCCGATTGGCCGGGTTGCTATGGCCATTTCACCCCGACACTCGCTCATGAAAAGATTAAGGCGGCCGTGCTTGCTCAGGGCGGCGAGCATGGGCCGGTCTCGATTGGCAAAGCCTGGAACGAGATGCTGCATCGCTATGTGGCGATCTTGGTCGGTGTGCTAATTCTCGCGCTGGCGTTTTTGGGCTGGAAGTGGCGTGCGATCTTGAAAAACTCGCCGCTCTTACCGACCGTTATGGTGGGTGTCGTGATACTTCAGGGCCTGTTCGGTAAGTGGACCGTAACGCTCCTGCTCAAACCCGCAATCGTCACCGGGCATTTGATCGGGGGAGTCTTGACCTTTAGTCTTCTGGTGTGGCTGTGGGAGCGTCAGCGGGTCGTTCGTCGCTATGTAGATGCTGAGCCGATTGCCCGTTTGCATGGGCCTGCCCTCGTCGGCATTGTGATTCTCGCCATACAAATTTTCTTGGGCGGTTGGACCTCGACCAACTATGCCGCCCTAGCCTGTACTGAGCTGGCGACCTGTCAGGGCTCATGGTGGCCGGAGATGAATTTTCGGGAAGCCTTTCACCTGATCCGAGAGCTTGGACAAACGGGCGAGGGGGGCACGATATCGATGCAAGCCCTTACTGCGATTCACTGGGCCCACCGCATCTGGGCCTTGATCGTGGCCGTCTATCTGACTTGGTTGGCGTGGTGGACCTTCAACTCTGGATACCGGCTTTGGGACAATGAAGGCCGCCAAGGCGAGCGCCCCCTGGGGCTGGCGCTGTTTATCATGATGTGCGTGCAAGTTGGCCTGGGACTCAGCAATATTGTCTGGAGTCTGCCGCTCGCTGTGGCCGTCGCTCATAATGGCGGGGCGGCCATACTGATGGCGCTCTTGATCATGATTAGCTTGCGCGCCGCAAACGCTAAACTTTCCGTTTAGCGGCCCGGTCGCTCCTCGTCAGTGCACTGAACCGCCTTTAGAATCGAAACCCATGCAAGCCGCCGATACAGTCACTCCTGGATTTAAACAAAACGCGGGGCAGTACCTTGCTTTAACCAAACCGCGCATTACCTTGATGGCGGTCTTTTGCGCTTTCATTGGTATGCTGCTCGCCTCCGAAGCAGTACCAGGCATCGCACTCATGATGTGGGCGAGTGCGGGTATTGGCCTGTTGGCGGCCGCTGGTTTCGTGTTGAACTGTTTGGCCGAACGCACTATCGATGCCAAGATGGCGCGCACCCGAGCGCGCCCTCTGGCTCGAGGCGAAGTGAGTCATGTTGGGGCCTTGATCTTCGCCTGCGTTTTAGGCGGAGTCGGCGCATGGGTCTTGCTGGCGAAAGTCAACGCCCTGACGATGTGGCTGACCCTCGCGACCTTCGCGGGTTACGCGCTTATTTATACCTTGATTTTGAAGCCCGCCACACCGCAAAACATCGTGATTGGCGGAGCTTCGGGCGCCATGCCCCCGCTCCTCGGGTGGACGTCAATTACCAATCAGCTGGCGCCCGAAGCCTGGTTGTTGGTGCTCATTATTTTCGTATGGACTCCGCCTCATTTTTGGGCGCTCGCGTTGTATCGCATCGAGGATTACAAGCGCTCAGGCCTGCCGATGCTGCCGGTCACGCATGGCGCGGAGTTCACTCGCCTGAATATCTTGCTCTACACCTTATTGCTGGCAGCGACCTGCGTGTTGCCCTATTTAATCGGCATGAGTGGCTGGCCCTATTTGTTGTGCTCCTTTGCACTGAATGGGGTTTTTATTTATTACGCGTGGCGTTTATGGAAAGACTACTCTGACGCTCTTGCCAGAAAAACTTTTCGCTATTCCTTGATTTACCTCGGCGGCATTTTCGCGGCGCTGATGGTCGATCACTATCTTTAAAAAGATGATTGAAACCTCCATGAATGTTGATCTGCGCAAACGTCACTTGGGTCTTGGACTTCTCACCATGGCCTGCGCTTCGGCGCTCGTAAACTTGCAGGGCTGCGACTCAAGCTTGACTAAGCCAAGCTTTAAGAACACGGATATCACGGGTGCAGATTTTGCCAAGGATTTCGCGTTAACGGATCACAATGGGCGTGCGGTGACTCTTGCCACCTTCGCCGGAAAAATTGTCACAGTATTTTTTGGCTTCACCCAGTGCCCCGATGTTTGCCCGACCACAATGGCCGAAATGGCGGAGGTGATGAAGAGCCTGGGCGACAAAGCCAAAGACGTTCAAGTGTTGTTCATCACGATTGATCCTGAGCGCGACACTTCCGCCTTACTCAAGCAATATGTGCCCGCTTTTCATCCAAGCTTTTTAGGTCTGTATGGCGATAAGGCGGCAACGCAGGCTACGGCAAAAGCGTTTAAAGTGTTCTACCAGAAAGTGCCTGGCAAGTCGGAGGGGAGTTATTCCATGGATCACACAGCAGGTAGCTACGTGTTTGATAAAACCGGCAAGGTGCGCTTGTTTCTTAAGCATGGCGCGGGGGCTGAGCCCACTCTTCACGATTTGAAGTTGTTGCTGGGTTGAATCCTCTCAGATGGATGCATCGAAATGTGATCGCGCCGAGCCTAAAGATCGGTGAGCCGTACAAACCATGTTGAATGTTGTTCTGGTTCACCCCGATATTCCGCCGAATACCGGTAACATCCTGCGTTTGTGCGCCAATACCGGTGCGCAGCTTCATTTGATTGAGCCACTAGGCTTTCCTCTAGATCACGCCAAGATGCGCCGGGCAGGCCTGGATTACCACGAGTTTGCGACTATGAAGGTGCATAGCTCCTGGGAGGCTTTTCTTGGAGCCGAGACTCCCTCGCCGGAGCGTTGCTTCGCCCTCACCACGAAAGGGCTTAGAACTCCCTATGAGGTGAACTTTCTTGTCGGCGATTACTTGGTGTTTGGATCCGAGACATCGGGCTTACCCAAGCCAGTGCAGGACTTCTTCCCTCAGGATCAAAAGCTTCGCTTGCCGATGCGACCGAATAATCGCAGTTTGAATTTGTCGAATGCGGTCGCTGTCACTGTTTATGAGGCTTGGCGTCAGTTAGGGTTCGAATAGCCCGGGCCACGCTATCGTCTATTTGAACAGCTTGTCCAACAAGGCTTCAGGTGAGGACTCAATCACCAGATAGCGATATTCACTCTCCCGAACAAAGCCGTCCCTCAAGAAGCCTTCGCACATCGCAATCAGATTGTCGTAATAGCCATCTTGGTTGAGTAGTCCGACCGGTTTGCTGTGATAGCTGAGTTGGCGGAGGGTCATCACTTCGAACATTTCATCCAGCGTGCCGAGGCCGCCCGGCAGGCTGATGAAGGCGTCCGCTTGCATGATCATTTGATTTTTGCGTACCGCCATGTTGGGCACTTCTTCCATGCTGGTAATGTCGCGTTTGGCGAGCTCACGTTCGATGAGCTTGGTCGGAATAATGCCGTGCACTTCACCGCCCGCAGCCATCGCGCCTGAGGCGACCGCACCCATCAGGCCGCCACCGCCACCGCCATAAATGAGCTTGAGACCACGTTGGGCAATCAACTCGCCCGTGTAGTACGCCATCTCCATGTATTTTGGGCCGGCACCTTCTTTGGCACCGCAGAACACGCAAATCGAGGGCATTAGGCGATTCCTTCATAGAGGTCGGGTCCGCCATCGTGTTCGCGCTTGGCGTCGCGGGCGAGTAGACCACGCACGGCTTCTTTGGCGGAAATGTCTCCATCCAGTACTCGTTTTACGGCCTCAGCGATCGGTAGCTCAACCGCTTTCGAACGAGCGAGCGAAACGGCGGCGTGAGTGGTCGGAACGCCTTCGGCCACATGGCCCAAGGCGGCAACGATATCTTTTAGTGCCTTGCCTTCAGCGAGCCCTAATCCGACTTGGCGATTGCGCGAGGCATTGCCGGTACAGGTCAGCACCAAGTCGCCGAGACCGGCGAGGCCCATAAAGGTTTCGTGGCGTGCGCCCATCGCCTCGCCTAAGCGGGCAATCTCGGCCAAGCCGCGCGTGATGAGGGCGGCGCGTGCGTTGTTGCCCAGGCCAAGGCCGTCGGAAATGCCGGCGGCAATTGCGACGATGTTTTTTAGCGCCCCGCCGATGCTTACGCCCACTAAATCCGAACTCGCATAGACGCGCATTTGATGATGATGAAATGCGTTGATCATCCACTGAGAGCATTCAGGCGTGTTCGAGGCCGCAACTAAGGCCGCGGGTTGGCCCAAGCCCACTTCCGCTGCAAAGCTGGGGCCGGAAAGGGAGCCAAGATCAATGGAGTGATCCTTGCCGATCGCTGTTTCAATCGAGCGACGAACAAGCGCTTCGGGCAGGAGAGGCAAGCTCTCCTGCCCGCCCTTGGGCCGTGCATGAGTAAAGGGTTGGGCGCGAATCCCTTTGCAAAGCCAGATAATTGCCTTGGGCCTTGCTGAACCCGCCAGGAGTGCGGCAAGGACGGTGTCTTCCAGGCCGGCCATCGCGGTCCCAATAACCCAAAGTTCACCCTCGGAAAAGGTGGTCGCCAATTCAAGGTCGGCGCTGAACTGTAGTCTGGGTTCGAGAATTATTTTGGGGAGGTAGCGCGCATTGATGTGGGTGCCCTGAATCTCCTTGATGAGCGCTTGATCGCGCCCCCACAGGAGTACGTCGTGGCGACGCGCGGCTTGTTGGGCGACGGCTGTGCCCCAGGCGCCTGCTCCAAAAACGGTGATTTTCATAGCGCGACTTTTCGGATCATCAGGTTGTGACAAGTCAACGGAGTGATGGAACACCCCGCTCGGGGTTGATCCAGTCTTCAAAGGCCGTAGATTTCTGCCAGCTTGACGTAACCAAAGCTGCCGTCAGCATGCCTGACTTTCACCCAGCCTGGTGCGCTGGGAGCTTGGGCCTCGGTAATTTCCAAAAGCACGCCGCGCTCGACCTGGAATAAAAGAGGACTAGTTTCCAGTGCGGTTTGATAAATGTTTGCGACCACCACCGTCAGGACTGACTTGACGGGCCCAAGGTCGCTTCGCTCCATCCACAAGACGTCACCTGTTTGATCACGGATCTTGATCCAGAGCGGCAGGATCGACAGCACCTCAATCGGCATACCGCGCGGCGCTACGTAGAGTTTTTTGGCTTGCTTAGAAGGGCCATCGTACAAAATCGCCGCTGGGCTTTGCACCGCGCGAAATTCTGCGAAAACCGGTGCAGCCACCGAAAACCCCAGGATCAGACCCAGACACAGCGACAGAGGTCGTACGATCTTCATAAATTCTCCAGGGGTTTGTCGGTGTTGAATCAAACTCAAAGGCTGGCCGCCAAGCCTAGCCTTCAATCACATTAGTGCTTAACGCCCGGCGGCAAGACAATGCCCGCGCCTGCGCTACCGTTACCGTTACTACTCGCATCTTGCGCCAACTTTTGCTGATACAAGGCTTCAAAATTGATCTCCGCCAAGTGCATCGGAGGGAAGCCGGTGCGCTGCACGGCGTCCGCTACGTTGGAGCGCAGATAGGGGTAAATAATGTTGGGGCAAACTACATTGAGCAGCAAGGGCATTTGCTCTTGGGGAATATTGCGAAGCTCAAAAATACCGGCTTGAGTCGCTTCGATCAGGAACGCCACCTTGTCGTTGATCTTGGTCGTCACCGTAATGCGAACCGTCGCTTCATGAATGCCGTCGGCAAGGGTGCCATTGGCGACATCGAGCTTTACTTCAACCGCCGGTGCGGCCTGCTCTAAAAAGATCTGTGGAGCATTGGGGAGCTCTAGGGACATGTCCTTGAGATACATCCGTTGAATTGCAAACACTGGGGTGTTATCCGGCACCGCATCACTCATGAGAAATCCTTCGTTCGATCAAAAATTATTGTTTGGAGAGCCGTCTGAATCAGCCAAAATCAAGTGGCAAATTTCAAACGGCGAATATCAAACGGCGAATATCAAGCCGCCAGCAGGGGCGCAAGGCCGCCTGCGCGATCAAGTGCCGCGAGATCGTCGAAGCCACCGACATGGGTAGTGCCGATAAAAATCTGAGGTACGGTGCGGCGACCCGTCATTTCGATCATGCGATCCCGTTCGTCGTCATGCAGGTCGATGCGGATTTTTTCAATTTCGGTGACACCCCGTTGCTTGAGGAGAGCCTCGGCGCGAATGCAATAAGGGCATACGGCAGTGCTGTACATTTTTACGTGAGCGGACATCAGGAGGCTCCTTCAGAATTTAGGTAGACAAGTCGGGCGCTAGGTCGCGTGGACCGAATGCTGTGTGATCAATGGGCATGTGATCAAAAACTACTTGATAATCGGCAGGCCAGCCTGACGCCAAGCGCTGACGCCGCCGCCCAAGCCAAAAACTTCTTCGCGACCCGCCTTTTTAAGCATGGCCGAGGCTTTGCCGCTGGTTTGGCCATTTTCGCAAACGACCAGTACTTTTTTGCCCGTCGGGATTTCGTCGATGCGCTTTTCGATGTCGGCCAGAGGAATGTTTTTGGAGTTCGGGAGATGGCCATTATTGAACTCGCCATTGCCGCGAATATCAATGACCAGAGAATTGCCCTCATTCATCAAGCGGGTGGCGCTCAGCGTGTCTAAGTTGGCGCCCGCGCCGCGTTGATTGACAAGCGGCCAAATCAGCATGCCGCCTGAGACAAAAGCGATCAAAATCAGTAGAAAATTTTCAGTCAGGAATTTCAAAGTGGCTCTTTCAGCAGTTTCTGGGAACTTTCGCAATGCTCCCGTAAGCCTTCGATTATAAGATAGGGCGTCTTTTTGAGTTCACAATCCCTCAATAGCGCTCTCACGTCCCTCCCTAACGACTTTTATCTAGCCCACGACCATGACCTACAAGCTTGTAATGATGCGCCACGGCGAAAGCCAGTGGAACCTTGAAAACCGCTTCACCGGCTGGGCCGATGTTGACCTGACCCCGAACGGCGTGTTGGAGGCCAAGCGTGCCGGTCAACTGCTTCAAGCCGAAGGCTATGACTTCGATATTGCCTTCACCTCCATGCTTAAGCGCGCCATCCGCACGCTTAACGGAGTGCTGGACGAAATGGACAGGATGTGGCTGCCGGTGGTGCCCGCCTGGCGCCTCAATGAGCGTCATTATGGTGCCTTACAGGGTCTAAATAAGGCCGAAACTGCCGCTCAGTATGGCGAGGAGCAGGTGCTGATCTGGCGGCGTGCCTATGCGACTGCCCCCAACCCACTTCCTCCTGGCGATCCGCGTGGTTCGGAAAATGACCGTCGTTACTCTGGCCTGGCCCCCGCCGATATTCCTCGCACCGAGTGCCTGAAAGATACCGTGGCTCGGGTCGTGCCGTTTTGGGAGGAGTCGATTGCCCCGGCTATTCTTCAGGGCCGTAGGGTGCTGATAGCTGCCCATGGCAACTCCTTGCGGGCGCTGGTCAAGCATTTGGACGGCGTCGGTGATGAGGAAATCGTGAATATGAATATTCCGACGGCTCGTCCTTTAGTGTATGAGCTGGATGAGCAACTCCGGCCGATTAAGCACTACTACCTGGGCGATCAGGCTGAGATCGAGGCTGCCATGAAGGCTGTGGCAGCGCAGGGCAAGTCGAAGCCCTAAAACCATTTGGTTTGACGCCGCGATATAGGTTGATATATATTAGCCTGCAAAGCGACTTGATTCTGAAAGGAGTTTTTGTATGGGCTCAATGGTTTTAACTCAGGTGTATCTCGAACCAGCGCAAAAGCAGGCACTGACCAGTCAAGCTAAAAAATCTGGCCGGAAAGTCTCGGAGATCATGCGAGATGCAGTCGATGCCGCGATCGCTGGGGTGACCCTGGAAGATATCCAAATGTTGGACATGGGTACTCAACGCGCCCAAAGCGATATTGGCGCGATGCTCGCCCAGCTTAAAGAAAACACCAGCGAGCATGTTGCCTTCATGCGCGAAATTGCCAAGCTCCAGAAGGCGGCAGCAAAGGACGCGGCATGAGTGTGCTCACCGAGGTGATGGACCGGCTGACGGATATCGCATCGCTTCGCACCCAGGTGGTGGAGCTCATTCAGCAGCAGCGTGAAATGCGCACCATCATGCTGAGCCAACAGCGGGAACTCGCTGAAGTGCGGGGGCACTTGAAGGCCTTGATCCAGATGCAGGGCGCAGCCGCTAGAAAGTAGCTCGTTGTAGGTTATCGTAAGTGGGTAGTCGCCATTTTCGGCACTTTCCATTATGCTTGAACTGTGGACTCCAATCTTATCGCTCAACTTCTTGCGGCGGCTGTTCGGATAACCGGCCTACCCGCTATCTCTGAGGCAGAAATGCCTCAACTGATCAGCATGAGCAAAGAGGCCATCACTCGAGAGATGTGTCCTGAACGGCCCTCACAGTGCGACACCTTGGTCGCACTTTTCGAGCCTTTAAAGTATCGGGTGATTTACCGTGATAATTTAAACCTCGCCAAGCCTTATGACCGGTCTTTCCTGGTGCATGAGTTGGTGCACGTATT
>JAYUOT010000340.1:0-2546 GCA_043760705.1 Betaproteobacteria bacterium | reverse complement strand
CCCCATTCTGGTGGAGCGCGATCTCATTTTGTATGAGTCCAACATCATCAATGAGTACATTGACGAGCGCTTCCCACACCCCCAGCTGATGCCTGGCGACCCAGTTGACCGTGCCCGAGTGCGCCTGTTCTTGCTCAACTTCGAAAAGGAACTCTTTGTGCACGTCTCCACACTGGAGTCCCGTGTGACCAAGGGCAACGAGAAAGCGCTTGAGAAAGCTCGCGCTCACATCCGTGATCGTCTGACACAACTCGCCCCTGTGTTCCTCAAGAACAAGTACATGTTGGGTGACAACTTCTCCATGCTGGACGTCGCCATTGCCCCGCTGCTCTGGCGTTTGGACTATTACGGCATTGAGCTCAGCAAAAACGCGGCGCCACTGCTCAAGTATGCCGAGCGCATTTTCTCGCGTCCGGCTTATATCGAAGCACTCACACCGTCTGAAAAAGTGATGCGCAAATAAGCGATGGCGCTTCGTGTTTGATGATGATCGACAAAACCACCCCGTCCACTCGCCCCTACCTCCTGCGCGCTCTTTACGAGTGGTGTACGGATAACGGCTTCACGCCCTATGTGGCCGTGAAGGTTGACGACAGTGTTCGGGTTCCTCTCGATCACGTCAAAGATGGTGAGATTGTTCTTAACATCAGCTTTGATGCGACCAGCTCACTCCAATTGGGTAACGATCTCATTGAGTTCAAAGCCCGATTCGGCGGGGTTGCTCAAGACATTCGGGTTCCCATCAACCGTGTGATTGCCATTTACGCACGTGAAAATGGCCAGGGCATGGCCTTCCCAATTGAAGCACCCACATCAACACAAGAAGCCCCACCCTCAGAACGAAGCACCCTGGGTGTGCCGCGCAATGAGGTGGCTGGTAAACGCGTTCAACTGGTCCCTCATGGAGCATCGCATGAAGATGACAAACCAGAGCCTCCCCATCCCACAGGGCGAACAAAACCCGCACTGACTCGCATTAAATAAGGGGTGTAAGGCGTGCTCGTAGCACCGCTCTTACTCTTGATGTGAAGTAAAATAAACGCCGTGCCGATTTAGCTCAGTTGGTAGAGCAACCGCCTTGTAAGCGGTAGGTCGTCAGTTCGATTCCGACAATCGGCACCATTTATGTCACTCTTGTTACGAACTATCCGTTTCGTAACGATTGAACCTTCAAACGAATTGATGTAACCTCCCACCCCTTGGTGCGCAGGTGGGCCATCAATGCAGGCAGGCACTGACGGATTTTGGCAGCAGCCGCATTGCTACTCACAAGAAGACACCAATCTTGTCCATCAATCGGCCCTGCGGTTATTGCAGACCGAAGTGGTGCAGGAATCAGCGATTCAACAGCCTTGAGCCTGGCCACTGAATCTGTCGTTAATTCGGTCAACCGGGCCAGTACTGGCGAGTCTCGGGTTGCTTGTTGCAAGCTCACCGAGTGAGCACGGCGATTCATAAATTGATCTTGCGGAGAACGTTCATATGCATTTGATTATCACGGATGCCTGGCTCGCCAAGAGCCGCGCTATCCACTTGAGTGGCAAACAGTTGTTGCTCGCCGGAATGGGCGCTTCATTGGCTCTCATGTTAGTGGCTGCTGGCCTATACCACTGGGTCTTCCTCAAAGGCGCGCGCGAAGGCTGGCCCATCATAGGCACACTGGTCAAGTTAGTTGTCAAAGACGAATTTGCCCAGCGGGATCGCATCATGCGTGAAAACCTGGACGTCATGGCCAAACAACTCGGGGAAATGCAAGCCAAGATGATTCAAATTGAGTCTCTGGGGGAGCGTGTTTCCGGCTTGGCGGGCATCAACCCCAACGACATCAAGACCAAGCCTGGTCAGGGTGGGGCATTGGTCTCTGGTCGCTCACTCACCATGGAGGAGCTACAGTCCACGCTAACCGATCTGGAGCGTCTTTCCGGTCAGCGCACCGATTTATTGACGGTCATGGAATCACGCTTGTTTGACCAAAAAGTCCGGGCCATGATGGTGCCCACGCAAGCACCGATCGCAAATGTCAATTCAGGCTCTGGGTTTGGCTGGCGCATAGACCCCATCTCGGGCCACTCCGCCCTGCATACGGGTCTGGATTTCCAAGCCTCTCCCGGTACACCCATCTTGGCTGCGGCTGGCGGCGTGGTTGTCACGCAGGAAGTTCACTCCGCTTACGGCAATATGATCGAAGTGGACCACGGCAAGGGGCTCATTACTCGCTACGCCCACACTTCGCGGGTTTTTGTTAAAAATGGCGACCTCATCAAACGGGGCCAAAAAATAGCCGAAGTAGGCACAACTGGCCGCTCCACGGGGCCACACCTTCATTTTGAAGTGCTGGTTCAGGGCGTATTCCAGGATCCTCAGAAATTCCTCAACGCGGGACACGGCTTGCCCGCTCAGCAACTCGCTTTGGCCCCTGCGCAAAAGGTCAGCATAGCCGCCACGCCTAGCCCTCAGGTGCAAAGGTAGAATCGAAGGCTTGGTTAGCCCGGTGCAAATTAACCGGGCTAGCCGTTGCCGCACTGTTGTGGCAACTCTCATTCACC
>JAYUOT010000339.1:0-2547 GCA_043760705.1 Betaproteobacteria bacterium | reverse complement strand
TGCGACGTGATTTTGCACTGGCCGCCCGCTCGTTGGCTGAACTCGCCCTGGTGATTGTTTTTTTCCTGCTCGTCACAAGCTTGTTTCCTTTAGCCATTAGCCCCGACAAAAAGCTGTTAACGACCATCGCCCCCGGCATCGTGTGGGTCGCCGCCCTGTTAGCCAACCTTCTCGCCCTCCCCAGGCTGTTCACCCTCGATCATGGCGACGGCAGCTTGGAGCAACTCGTACTCTCAGAGGCGCCCTTGCCTGCTCTCATCACGGGCAAGGTCATCGCCCATTGGGTGCTCACCGGGCTACCGGTCATTTTGTTGGCGCCGCTGGCCGGGCTGCAATTTGGCTTGCCTAGCTCGGCGATCCAGACTTTGGTCATTTCCTTGCTGCTGGGCACACCGATTTTGTCCTGGCTGGGCGCGATTGCGGCCGCACTCACCTTAGGCACGCGAGCCGGAGCCTCCTTGCTTGCGCTTCTCGTGCTGCCACTCACCGTACCGGTATTGATCTTTGGCGCAGGCGCGGTGGAATCACAAGCCGCCGGGCTTGGTTTTTCTGCGCATTTTTCGCTATTAGGGGCGGGTTTGATTTTTAGCACCCTTCTGGGGCCTTGGTTCAGTGCATTAGCCGTTAAAATCGCCTTGGAGTAACCTCACCGCCATGTCCATTTTTCAGTTCGCATCCCCTGCCCGTTTTTATCCGCTTGCGGGTCAAGCCGTGTCTGTCTTTGGCTGGCTCGCCGCGATACTTGGTGTGATTGGGCTTTATATCGGCTTCGTGGTCGCCCCCACCGACTTTCAGCAAGGCGAGTCGTATCGCATTATTTTTATCCATGTGCCGAGTGCCTGGATGGCGATGGTCATTTATCTCGTGATGGCGGCCTGGTCAGCGGCGGCACTGATCTGGAACACGCGCTTGTCCGCCCAAATGGCCGAGGCGCTCGCACCGACCGGTGCCCTGTTTGCTTTCGTAGCGCTGTGGAGCGGTGCGTTTTGGGGGCGGCCTACCTGGGGTACCTACTGGGTTTGGGATGCCCGGCTCACCTCGACCTTGATCCTGCTGTTCCTCTACCTTGGTTTCATGGCGCTCAAGGCCTCGATTGACGACCCGCGCAAGGCCGACCGAGCGGCCTCACTCCTGGCCATCGTCGGCGCCATCAACGTGCCCATCATTTACTTCTCGGTGCGTTGGTGGAACACCTTGCATCAGGGCTCAAGTGTTACGCCCGGCACTTCAAAAATGGCCAGCGCCATGTTAAGCGGCATGTTGATCATGACGCTCGCCGCCTGGGCCTACGCTATCGCGGTCAGTCTGCACCGGGTTCGCAGCTTGATGATCGAGCGTGAAGCCGGCAGCGACTGGGTGAAGCAAATCCTGGCGTCCAATACTCAACACCGGAGCACCACATGACAAGCTCCGCACTATTTGACTTGAGCGGTCATGGCTATTTTATTTGGGCCAGCTACGGCATGCTGGCCTTGGCGGTTCTCTTCGAGCTGACCTTGCTGCGTCGGCGTCGCCAGCGCGCTCTGGGACAGGCCAGTCTCATCGCCAAAGAAGCACCGCCACGCCAGGCCGTCGTCAAAACTAAAGAATGAAATCAAAGCTATGAAGCCCCGTCATCAAAGAATGATCTGGATAGCCGCTGGCGTAGGGGCACTTGCCGTCGCGGTCGCCTTGGTACTCAACGCCTTCCAGAGCAACCTGGTGTTCTTCTTCACGCCCTCGCAAATCGTTAGCGGCGAAGCGCCCAAGAACAAAGCCTTCCGATTAGGTGGCATGGTTGAAGAAGGCAGCCTCAAGCGCGAACCCAACTCAACCTCCATGACGTTTCGAGTCACCGATACCGCCAAGACCATCACCGTCTCCTATACCGGTATTTTGCCGGACCTTTTCAAGGAAGGCCGCGGGATTGTTGCGCAAGGTATGGTCATCGAAGACGGCCGATTCAAAGCCAGCGAAGTGCTGGCCAAGCACGACGAGAACTACATGCCCCCCGAAGCCGCCGAAGCCTTAAAAAGAGCAGGCAAGCCGGTCGGCGCACCCAATCAGTTTCAACAGGCTCCAAAAAAATAACGCAAAAAAGTAACGCAAGACACGTACGCAAGACAAGTACGCAAGACAAGTCACTCAATAATTAAAGCATAGTAAGCAAAGCACAATGTGGATTGAACTCGGACATTTCTCTCTCGCCCTGGCGCTCGCCATCGCCTTATTGTTAGGCGTGGTCCCGATGGCCGGAAGCTATCAAAACAACTACCGCTGGATGGCGGTGGGCATGCCTGCATCCCTCGCTCTCTTTGCCCTCACCACCTTCGCATTCGGCTGCCTGATGGGTGGGTTTATCGGGCACGATTTCTCGGTGGTGTTGATTGCACAGCACTCCAACTCTCAACTGCCCCTGCCTTACCGGATCGCGGCCACTTGGGGTTCGCATGAAGGTTCGATCCTGCTGTGGAGCGTCATCCTCAGCGCCTGGATCTTGGCGGTCGCTTGTTTCTCAAAAAGCCTCAGCCCCATTCTCAAAGCGAGAATTCTATCGGTGCTCGGTCT
>JAYUOT010000338.1:0-12063 GCA_043760705.1 Betaproteobacteria bacterium | reverse complement strand
ACCAAGACTCGCCGCCATAGATTTGCTTGAGTTGATCGTCACGCAAGTCTGCGGGCGTGCCGTCATACACCACGGTTCCCTGGGACATACCGAGAATGCGATCAGCAAAGCGCTTGGCAAGATCGACATCATGCATATTGACGAGGACAGGAATATGCCGTGAGGCGCCCTCGGCTTTCAGGAGCTCGATAATTTCCACCGAGGTCTTAGGGTCGAGAGAAGACGTCGGCTCATCGGCCAGAACGAGTCGCGGTTTTTGCATCAGGGCGCGCGCGATGCCCACTCTTTGGCGTTGCCCACCCGATAAGGCATCGGCGCGCTGATTGGCAAAATCACTCAAGCCTACGTCTCGCAGCAAACTGAACGCCATTTCAATATCTGTGGCGGGAAATTTTCGACGCCATGCCGCCCAGGCGTTGGTATAGCCGAGTCGCCCAGTCAGGAGGTTTTCCATCACGGTGAGTCTCTCAACCAAATTGAATTCTTGAAACACCATGCCAATCTGGCGACGAGCCTGACGCAGGGCGGCTCCTCGAAGCGGTACGATATCTACTCGGCCAGTCTCACTACTAAACCAAATTTCGCCAGCGCTCGGTTCGACCAGACGATTGATGCAGCGCAGGAGGGTCGACTTGCCCGTGCCTGAGGGGCCAATGATGGCCGTCAGACCCTGCGCTGCGATCACTAGGTTGACTTGCTTCAATACGGGCTTGCCCGGTACGTAAGCCTTGGCAAGGCCCCGTATTTCAAGGGCTTGAGAGGCGGTGCTCAAAGTCCGGGCGCTTACTTCTTGGCCTTGGCGGATTCTTTGTCGTAGGCTGCACGATTAAAGGACTCACCCCCGGCGTCGGCGACTTCCCGAACAATTGCCCAATCTTTTTGGTAGGTGATCGGGTAGAAGCGATCCGCGCCATCGAAGGCTTTCTTCATTTCGTCGTTAAAGCGGTAATCGTAAAAGCATTTAAGCATCTTGTCGCGAAAAGTCGGCTCGAGGTCATGGGCATAGGCGAAGGACGATGTAGGAAAGCGCGGACTTTTATAAATGATCCGGAAATCCGCTTCTTTGACCGTACCGCGTTTCGCCATGCGTTCGAACACATCGGAGGCCACCGCGGCACCGTCATAATCGCCACTATTCACACCCAGAACCGATTGGTCATGCTTGCCGGAAAATAAGATTTTGTAATCTTTGTCAGGGGCCAGGCCATTCTTTGGAAAGAGCGCCA
Source organism: Betaproteobacteria bacterium (assembly GCA_043760705.1). GTDB lineage: Bacteria > Pseudomonadota > Gammaproteobacteria > Burkholderiales > Burkholderiaceae_E > JAPOKJ01. The sequence goes on along the minus strand of JAYUOT010000338.1, from coordinate 10,837 downwards.
TCGGTGCCATGTGTCCGGAGTTGGACGAAGGTGCGGTATGAGCCACTTTCGCGCCCTTCAAGTCGGAGAGTTTCTGAAAATTGCTGGAAGCTTTGACGATCACGATCAGGTTATAGCCTTGCCCGGCGGTCTCCGTTCCCTTGACGGCAAAGGGTACTGCGCCAGCGATGTTGACGGCAAAGGCCGTCGGACCGGTCGAAAATCCCCCCACGTGCAGGCGACCCGAGCGCATGGCTTCAATTTGGGCCGCATTGCTTTGCACCTGGAAATACACGACTTTCTTCCCCGTACATTGGCCAAGATGTTCGGTGAAGGGCTTATAGATTTTTTCGTAAACCGCAGGGTCTTCAACGGGTGTGTAGGTGAAGACCAGGGTGGATGGAGTCTTAAGCTTCTTGAGGTCGCTCGGTGTGTCCGCCACCATGTCCTTGTTGGCATCACAGTAAAGGCTATCAAGATCGCCACGGTTGACACAGTTTTCCTGGGCTTGGGCTGTCGCCAGGGCACCAGTCATCATTATTAGGATAGAAGTTGCGGACAACCCAAGGCCTTGAAGCGATCTGCCGACCACCCGCTTGATCGAAGCACGGTAAAAGCGCAGTGTCGACACATGAACGGGCCTAGCCTCGTGCCCCGTCAAAACGGGCGGTTTGTTTTTAATCATGGGGTCTCCAAAATTGCAAATTAATTTATTGATGGGTAATGCCGAAATGATAAGCGATTCTTTTGCTCGGTGGGGACTGCGGTATTCTTGGGCAATGACTAATCCTCGTACACTGAGCGGCCTTGCCTTCGCTACACTGCTTCTGATCGCTTTCATGATGGGCGCGAATCATGTCGCAGCTCGCGTCGCTTTTAACCACGGCGCCAACGTGGCGACGGCGATCGTCTTTCGAAGCTTGATGACCGCTGCGGTCGTGGCCGGCATTATTTACTGGCAGCGAGTGCCCTTGGTGTTCACCGCCCGGCATCGGCGTGTTCTTCCTCTCATTGGCCTTCTGATTGGCATTCAAAGTCTGTGCTTGTATTCGGCGGTTGCGCGTCTACCTGTTGCCCTGGCCTTGCTGGCCTTCAATGCCTACCCGCTCTTCGCTGCTTTATGGGACTTTGTGCTTTACCGACGTAAAACCGAGAGGGCCACCCTGATGATGATGCCCATCATCTTGGTCGGATTGGCCATGGCCCTGGATGTGCTGGGTGCCGCTTCAGGGCTTGGCGCTTCAGGACAATGGCAAAAAATGGGTGCCGGTGTCGCTTTCGCGATAGCGGCGGGTGCCCTCTTCGGTTTGGCCATGGTCCTTATCCAGCATGAGGCCAGTGCCCTGGATGGCCGGGTGAGAACCTTCACCACCTTGAGCCTTGCTGGGCTGTTTGCGATGGTGGTGGCGACTCTGCAAGGCGGCCTTCAGTGGCCGACCGACTCAACCGGTTGGGGAGGCTTGCTCGCGCTGACATTTTTGTACGGTACCGCCTTCACAATCATGTTGTCGGTTTTACCTAAGCTGGGTGTGGCCGGCAATTCCGCGATCATGAATGTTGAGCCCGTGTTCGCACTGATCTTGGCCTGGCTGATTTTGGGTCAGGCGATTGCCGCGATTCAGGTCGTCGGTGCGCTTTTGGTGGTGGGTGTTGTGATTGCGTTGGGCTTGCGCAAGAGTGGCCCCGCCAAATAACACCCGGTGAAGCTCAATCGGTACTATTGATGGGCCACAAGTTCTTCGAGCGACTTGTCGTCCTTTTCGTCCCGTTTGCTGTTAGCGAGGCTGCCCAATACAGGGAGAGGGTCAACCATCCGCCAGGCTGGCAGGGACGCTAAAAGGCTACTAATCAATACACCGCCGCGCACGAGCCAAAGCACATAACCGATGGTAAAGCTGGCACTCACGCCAATCGTCGAGGCCATGACGTTGCGGTCAATCGAGGCGACTTGCATGACGTCGTCGCGAACGCGCTCGAGGCTCTTTTGAAAGCCGTTGTCCGCGACGATTTTATCGAGCGACAGCGCCTGGTTGGGCAGACTGATGCCTGTCGGTATCGAAGTGACGGGATCCTGACCGTCTGCGGGCTTCGTGACCTCCGACGGGTTGATCACTGTAGAGGGGGTCAAATTGCCGAGCTGTGGTATCGGACTCAGCGAGTTGGGCAATGGCTCGGGCAAACGGGAAGCCTCTGAGCGATTCAAATTTGACGCCAAGCCCGAGCTGGAATTGGCGACGGTGTTGGCAGCGCTACCCGCTTTCCTCTCGGACTGTCGGTCGGCGCTTGCGCCACTTTCCGGACTGCTTGTCGGGATGGTTGGAGCACCGGGTAAGGCTGCTGGGACGACGCTTGTCTGGTCAATGATCGCCTTGCCATCACTTTTAACCGTGGCCTCAGCGGTAGTGGTCGTGTTGCCGGTGGATACCGTACTCGATGACCCGGTCGGGACCACACCCACCAAAGCTGGCTTTGGCTTGATATCAATGCTCATGAGGATCGCGGGCCCGCTTCCACCCTCCTGATCTTTGACGGATAATTGCAGTGTGTCGCTTCCTGTGGCGGACGCAAACGCGCGCAGTGTTAGTGCACCGAGATTGACATCTTCCTGTGTGAAAGTGTCGCCGCGACCTAGGGCACGGCCGTGCAAAAGCAGTTCGCTTTGAGTCAATGCTGACTCCAGTGTGTAGACTATGTTTAGAGCACCGGACTCAATGTCGACGGTCAGGAGTTTGTCGGAGCCGATCAATGAAGTGGCATCTGTCACGGTGCTGATGGCACTCGAAGTCTGCACGATCGGCAGATCGTTCACAGGCTGAATTTTTAGTGTGATTGTGCTTTCAGATGTTTTAGGGCCGCCAAAGCCTGCATTGCCACCATCGCTTGCGCTGATGGTCAATAACGCATCACCCGCAAAGTTTGAATTCGGGTTGAAGCTCAGACCATCCAAGGCTGCATTAATATCGTTTGCCAGACCGCTAAAGCGGAGTTGACCGTCTGCCTGGCCATCACCGAGACTGAAGCTCAGCCCGCTGCGGCCGTTGAGGGTGAGAGAACCGTTGGTGGCATTGAGGGTGATCTCCATCAGCACGTTTCCATCGGGGTCCGAAACTGAAAGCAGATTGGTCTTTTGACGGGACGAGAAAACCAGTGCAGTGTCTTCAATGCCGCTCATCGCCGCTTGAGCGTCAATGATGGGCGCATCGTTCATGGCATTGATATTGACGTTGACCGAAGCGGCCGCCGACAGGGCGCCACCCGCGCCACTATTGCCCAAGTCGTTTAGCGTGATGCTGAGAGTGATTACACCGTTAAAGTTTGACGACGGAGTAACCGTCAGCCCTTCAAGACAAAGATTGAGATTTAAGACGCTGCCTCTGAGCACCATTGAGTTACTGTTGTCGGAACCACCGGTAAAGACAACGCCAGCCTGAGTGCCGAGAAGCAGGGTAGATTGAGGTGCACTGAGGGTGAGCTCAACAATCGAGGCCCCTGAGTCTTGATCATCCAGCGTGATCGCGTTGCCGGCGAATGAAGAGAACACCAATGAGCTATCTTCAGCGATGCTTTCATTGAAACGAACCACTGAAATTGTCGGCGCGGTGTTGACGGAGGTGATGTCAAAAGTCAGGAGGTTCGCACTAGTTTCAATGGTCGCGCCACTGTTTAAAGGATTGCCACCGTCGACAACAATAAAACCAAGGTTCGCATAGTTTAAACCGTAGCCGTTTGGAGCCGGCGTGAAGCTCAGATCCCCGGCGTCAATTCGCGTCACCGGAATAAAAAAGGCGGTGGTCACCGGCACGCCCGACAAGCTCAGTAAACCCTGGGCTGGAAGTGTTGTGAACACTACTCCTGTAAAAGCGTCACCCGGGAGATCAAACGGATCGGTAAAGCCAAAATCTGCCTGGCTCAAAATCAGCGTGGAATTCTCGGCGAGCGTTCGGCTCAAGCTGGTACCCTCAGGGGCATCCGCGACGGGCGCTACAGTCACTGGAAGCACAAAGGAGCTTTGACGCGCACCGCCAACGCCGCTACCTCCAAGATCATCGACAGCGATGGTTAGCGAAGTTGAGCCATTGAAGTTCGCATTGCCTTGAAGGACAAGGCCATTCAAAGCGGCGTTTAGATCGGCCAGCGTGCCTTGCACAATGAGCGAGCTGCTGTTATTGGCGCCGCTGGTCACGGTGAGGCCTGAAAGGCTTGCCAAGCTGATGCTTGAGTTAGGGGCGCTGAGACTGAGTTGAAGGATACTGGCGTTCGCATCGGAATCGGCGATGGCGATCAGGTTGCCGTTGGTCCAGTTAAATTGTTTGGGCTGGTCCTCGTTGATCGTAATGCTTGCTTGCCCCGAGCTAATGACGGGCGCATCATTGGCGCCCACGAAGTTGATCACCCCGGCTTGGGTAGGGCTCGAGGTCGTTCCGTCCGACACGCTTAGATCGTAGCTCGGCGCAAATTCTGACCCGTAGTGGGCGAAAGCCACCCGGCCCAAATTAATGTCTTCCTGAGTGAAGGTGGAAATTGAGGTGCCCGGCGAGCCGATGAATTCAAATTGGCCCTTAGAAACACTGTTGACCGTAAACACCAAGCTGCTTGGGGCTGGGTTATCAGCATCGCTTGCCTGCACCATGGAGGGCGTGATGATGCTTGTATTACCCTCGATTATCGTGTTGATTCCGAGCACCAAAGCAGGAGCGTCAGGAGTGGGACTTACGTCGAAGGCAAAGCTGCGCACGATCAGATCAGTGTCAATGCCACCATTGGCGGTGCCACCGTCATCCATGACTTTGAAGCCCAAACTTGCATAGCTTGCGCCGTTCGCGTTGGGAGCTGGTGCGTAGATTAAATTGCCTGACGATATTTGAGCGCTCGTGATGACCTGGTTGACGGTCACTGGGCTTCCTGAAAGTGTCAGCGATCCAGTCAGGGGTAGGGCGGTGATCTTGACCCCTGAAAAGTTGTTGCTTGGCGAGTCGGCGCTGTCGGAAAACCCAAAGTCGGCCAGCGCAAAGGCACGGCTGGAGTCCTCAAGCAAGACGCCCGTCTGATTCGTGCCGGTCGGCCCGTCGTTTACCGCAGTCACGCTGATGTTGACCTGGCCGCTTGCGGTGAGCGAAGGAGCACCATAGAGCTCGGCTGTATCAATGGACAGCACCAGGCTGCCATTGAAATTGCTCGCGGGCTTGTAGACGAGCTGCGCCAATGCTTGATTCAGTTGTGCGACCGTTCCTTCCAGTTGCAGGGTCGCACTTGAGATGGGTCCAGTGTAGTTTAAACCCGGGGTCAGCGGATTGATCGCCATGGTGGGATTGGCGATCTCAAGTACCCCTGAACCAATCGGCACCCGCACGGTGACTTGGAGTGAATTCGTACCTGCATCGGAGTCGCCAATCTGAATGGCCCTGCCCGATGCCAGGGTCAACGCCAGCCCGGTGCCGTCCTCAAGAATGATTTGGTCTTCGGGCACAATAATGGTTGGAGCAATGGAGAAATAGCCCGCGGTGTTGCTCTGGCGAACCACCATGAACAGGTCTTGAACAGGCGCGCCAAACGCTGCCGACGTGGTGTAGATGTAGCCTCCCCCGCCATTCGGCGTGTAACTGTACCGGGAGGTAACAATGCCCGTGAAATCCGTGACAATGATATTGCCGTTACTGGCTACTCTTGGCATCGTGTAGGTTTTTCCTATCGTATTCGCCAATTCTGTTGTGCCGCTTAGGTAGCCAAAGGTTCCCGAAGGGCTATAGGCCATTATTTTTGCGTCAGCGAAACCGGCACTCAAGCTTTGACTGCTTTGCTGCCACACGATCACAGGGTTGTTATTCGCATCCACGGCCACACTGGAGAAGGAGTTCCAGGGTCTTGCGCCACCTGAGGCGATGGTGACCGCAAGGCCAGCGGAGGTATCGTCGGCGTTGAACTGGTGCATCAACACATTGATGCCAACCAGAGTAGGTCCCGAATACACCTCAGAACTATACGAAACGGTGAATCGACCATCGTCTGCGATGGCAATACTGCTCTGGTACTGCAGGCCAACGAGTGTGGAATTGACGATAAGCACCTCCGCCCAGGGGGATGATGTCGCTGCGCCATTCGTAGTGAGGACGTTGCCGCTGGCGTCAAAGCGCTGTGCAACAACCTCAATGCCACTTATAAACGGTTCTTGCATCGTCCAACTGACGACAAAGGAGCCGCCGTCTGGTTTCACGGCAATCGAGGCTTCACCATCGAACAACGAGGCTGCTCTGCCGACCAGGCGATCAGTGAATAGACTGTTGCCAAATTGATCGAAGCCTGAAACATGGACGTGATTCTTGGTGCCGTCGTATCCTTCATACACGACGAAGAAATCGCCCTTGGCGTCAACATCGATGTCTGGACGTTGTATCGCATCGTAGCTCTGGCCGCCCGTGACATTAACAGCCTGTCCAAGACTCAGGCCCTCGGCCGTAAAGCGTTGCGCCCAAAGCCGGTCATTGCCTGCTGTAGCATGTTTTTCGATCCAGGACACGACAAAGGTACCGTCCTCGCGCATGGCCACGACCGGTTGAAACTGCCAGAGTTGACCCGGGTCGATTGCGCTTTGCACGGCGACCGTGATGTCCCCGGTCCGAGCGCTACCATTCGGATGGAACAGTCGAACCCTGACCGCTTGTGCGTTGAGGTCAAGCCAAGTGACTGCGATGTCGCCAAGGTTGTTGACCGAAACATTGCGTCCGTTTTCTTGAAATGGAACGAGGAGCTGGGGGCCCACGGTGGTTGCGTTGACAGGAAGCAGCCCGCTGGTGCTCGAGGCCAAAATATTTTGCCAGTGATCTTGCAGGTCGGTCGAGACAATGAGCGCAGCCTCGACTTGACCGGAGCGGTATTCGAGGTCCCAGTCGCCGCCCAATGCGCGGGCGCCTGTGAGATCTTTGCTGGCCGCAATATCTGCACCGGTGATTTCCCCGAGGCGTGTGAGCAATGTTTCCCCGGTTGAATTCGCGGCCAGGTCGCAACCGTATAAAAGAACGTCGGCATCGGCGCTTAGATAACGACTCCAGGTCGCGAGTTCTGCGCTGCGCGACTCGATGGTCAGGCTGTCGATGAGCGTGGAACCCAGGGTCAGCGCTCCGGCCTCGCCATGGCTAATAATGTGCAGGGCTGAGACGGGTTGCCCAGCCAGTGCGAGCATCTGCGTTGCCCGCAGCACGCCATCGGTCTGGCCATCAATCACGATGACCGCCAGATTGCGCCCTTGAGTCATTTGCTTTTGGAAATCGGCACGCAATGCCTCGATTTCTGAGACTCGACTATCAATCAAGACCACTTCTAAGGGAGATCCCTTCACGCCGTGACTGTCGCCGACACTTAGTTTTAGAAAGTCCGCGAAAGCATCTCGTTCGGCCGCCGGGATGACGCCTTCATTGGTTTGAGCTTTGTTCGTGAGATTCACGCTTCGATCTGAATCGGCGGGTTGCGACGCTCTTGTCGAACCTACCTCGGCCGGAAGTGCCGACGATCCGTCGGCGTTCGGCAGTGATCCGGCAAGCCCAAGGTCAGCAGAATACAGCGTTCGCGCTTCCAGGGCCGAAAACTGGGAACGCGAACCTACCCGCAAGCGCCTCGCTTTTGAGGTGCTGGTAGCGTTGAAGGCCATGTTTCGAGAAGGATCCGAGTTCACCCGCCAAGTTTAGGCCTTAGCTTTCGCTGGGTCTGCGGTCAGCCTTGCCGTTCGTCGGTGTCAGGAGGCGGTTCGGCGGCTGGCAACGACTAATGGCGGCCCTGCCCTCGCGAGGTGACTGACAGGCCGCAAGGACCCGGCCGGAATTCGATCAATCTGGGGCCGGAGAACTATTTCCCCGCCAGTAAGCGCCGAGCCAGACTAAATCGGTGTACCTCGGAGGGTCCATCATAAACTCTGAAGGCACGCAGTTCGCGAAAGATTTGCGAGACCCTGGTGTCGCTGCTGAGCCCAGCACCCCCCAGAATTTGTACGCAGCGATCTCCAACCCGATACAGTGCTTCAGAAACAATCACTTTGGCGCGGCTCGAATCCATGTTGCCCTGATGACCCTGGTCCAGTTGCCAGGCCGCTTCTCGCGTCACGAGGCGCGCCATATGCAGGTCCATGTCGTTATCGGCCAGCATGAATCCGACACCTTGATGCTCGCCTAGAGATTTGCCAAACGACTGACGCTTGCGCGCGTAGGCCAAGGCAATATCCTGTGCACGGCGTGCCGCCCCCAGCCAGCGCATGCAATGGGTGAGTCGGGCGGGAGCCAACCGCACTTGCGCGTAACGAAACCCTTTGCCCATTTCACCAAGAATGTCGTCTGCGGTGACGACCAGGCCATTAATGGCCAGCTCGGCGTGACCGCCGGTAAACGAGGAGTCCATGGAGTCAATCATGCGGACAAGGCGAACCGCAGGGTTTGGCAAATCCACCATGAACATGGTGGCACCCACCTCGTCGCCGTTGACAACGGTGCGCGCCATCAAGATCATCATGCTTGCGCCATCAAAACCGGTGATCAGCCATTTTTTGCCATGGACCTCAAAGCGTTTGCCATCCCCTATTGCTGTGGTCGAGAGCAAGGCAGGGTCCGACCCCGCGCCACCCTCGGGTTCGGTCATGGCGAAGCATGACCGGGTGTTTGCGCTGGTCAGGGGTTTGAGGTACTTGTGCTTTTGCTCCTTGCTGCCGATGAGCTCAAGCATGTGCATATTGCCTTCGTCGGGCGCGGAGCAGTGCACGGCGATGGGCCCAAGCGGGGAGTAACCCGCGGCTTCAAACACGAGGGCTCTTTGCACCTGATTCAGGCCAAGCCCACCAAATTCCGGCGCAACATGGGTTGCCAGGACACCGGCTTGGCGGGCCAGAGCATTCAACTCCAGGCGCAGCTCTTCGGTTGGGCCGTGTGGGGTGTTGCGAGGATCAGTTTCAAAAGGAATGATGGTCTCTCGCACGAAGGTCTCGACCTTGAGGGCAAGGGCTTCATCTTTTGGGTCTAGGCTAAAACTGATCATGAATCCTCGGCTGACACGGGTACTGGTGGAGCGGGTAAGGATACCCCGCGGCTGTCGAGCCGAGCACCGTTCGTTTCGTATTTACCCGTGTCGATCAAGGTCCGCCCTCAAGCCCAGGTTGAGACTGGCAGGTACCGTCTCGTCCATCCGTTTGGGGCGCGGAAGACTCAATCCATTCATCAGAAATACCACCTCTGAGTGGACTTATGCATACTTGCTCAGCATTTCGGCGATCTGGGTTGGAGGGATTTCACCTTGTTCGATGATGCAGGCCACCATGACGAAGAAGGCCTTGTCGAGGGCCTTGCGCGAGGCACTTAGTTGTTGCGCAATGAGTTCGCAATCCATGGAGGTTCACGATGAACGCGAATATGTTTTCCGCTGCACAAGCTTTGGGCGGTGGTATTTTGATCGGCTTGGCCAGTTGGCTTCTGCTTGCTTCGATGGGCCGGGTCGCTGGAATTAGTGGAATCGCTGCGTCGGCTTTAGTGCCGTCGCACGCTGAGCGCGGGTCCGGTGGCCTTTGGCGTTGGGCGTTTTTGCTGGGGTTGATCGGCGGTGGTGCGGCGGTGGTGCGGCGTTTGCCGCTTGGCTGCAGCCAGACTTGGTCAGCCTGCGTCCACTGTCTGTTTTAATCCCCGCAGGCCTTCTCGTGGGTGTAGGTACGGTGCTGGGCGCAGGATGCACGAGTGGCCACGGCGTATGTGGTCTCGGCCGTCGCTCGGTACGGTCCCTGGCCGCTACCCTGGCCTTCATGGCCTTTGGAATTGCGACGGAGGCGGCCATACACGGGCTCCTCGGCCGGGCAATGATCTAAAAGTGATGCGAGCGAACATGTTAAAAACACAAGCCAACCGGTCCACAGCGATGCTGATCTACTCTCTCGTCGCAGGCCTTCTTTTTTCGCTGGGTCCGGTCGTCTCGGGGATGACCCAACCTGCAAAGGTCATCGGGTTTCTGGATCTTGGCGGATTACTCAAAGGGGTTTCATGGCAAGCCCAGCCAGGTTTTTGGGATCCCTCGCTTGCGCTCGTCATGGGTGGAGCTTTGATGATCACCTTGATTGCCTTTGCGATCACACCGAAAAGAAATAAACCTTGGGCGAGCGAGAAGTTCGACTTGCCCACAAAGAAAGATCTGGATCGAAAGCTGTTCGTCGGATCTGCAATGTTTTGCATTGGCTGGGGTTTGGCCGGTTATTGCCCTGGGCCGGGCTTGGCGTCACTCTTGGGCGGAGGACTCGACGCCCTGGCTTTCGTACTCGCCTTGCTGGTCGGCTGTGGGGTGCGAAACGCTGGTTAGCTTAGCCGACCCCCCTGGTTTAAGGACCAGCATTCTCCAACTTGTGGAGCACTCGCCCAGTCTTCGTCTCCTGGTATTACGTGGTGCCGCGATCACTCATGTTGATCGTTCCGGGGCGCGTGCACTCCAAGAAGGTGCTGAGGATCTTAAAGAGGCTCGTATCGGTTTTCACTTGGCGAAGATTAAGGGACCCGTCTCGGACTAGTTTGAGGCGACCGGGTTTAATTTGAAGTTCCCCGGGCAGATTTTCCTTTCGGTTGAAACGGCCGTTGCGCGCTTGACCAACACATCGCCTGAAAAAGTCTCCCAGGTGCTGTGAGCTTGAATATTGGTTTGGTGATATCTTTTGCATTGAGTCCTGAATCCTGGACGGTCTAGGCGCGACTCGACACTGCCTGTATATTTCTGCCTAACCCTTTTCATCACCAAGTACCATGACCACCATTTCCAAAGACGCGCTCGACCAACTTTTCTTCAACGCCCGAACACAAAATGGCTTTCTTGACAGGCCTGTGTCCCTCGATCAGCTCAAGCAGGTGTATGA
>JAYUOT010000337.1:0-2559 GCA_043760705.1 Betaproteobacteria bacterium | reverse complement strand
TATTCATGTTGCCTCCTGAATGGTACTGAAAGTCATGCGAATTGTACCGCTTTAGGTACTAAATACCAATCTGGGTTTTAGACCTGAAATCCGCATTTTCAGAAGCGTCCGGTTATCGTCGCTCCAAATCTCTGCCAGGGACTTCATCGACGTGAGCCATATCTTTGGATCACTGGGACGGGCCTTGATCTCCCCGCGTGCACACGATTGACGCAAATTTCCGGATTACGTTGCGCTGCATCCGGGCACTGGATTTATGTTTAGCGCGAGACTCTTGGCGACCAGCGATCCTGAATGAAATGAAATCCGGGAAGAAACACTTCATCACGCCGCCAACCGCGCAAGCCAATTCGCGGCGTCCTTGAGTGCGATCCCGTTTCGGAATTCTTCCTGCCGCAGGTTATAGACAACCTGCACTGCTTCGGTATCGGAAAACTGTTCCGCAAAGCGCACCAAAGCCCGGTGCGGCTTATTGTCACCGGACTTGCATTCGATCAACTGGGTCAGTTTGCCGGCCTCGCTAAGTGCGAAATCCACTTCCGCACCATCCTTGGTGCGGATGTAATGCAGCCCGGCCTCTTTCCCGGCGCTGTCCTGCAGGAAATGCATCTGCTTCAATAACATGGCAGCCATCGCATTCTCAAGGCGCACCCCTTGGTTGCCTCGCACCAGGCCGGTATCAAAAAAATACACCTTCGGCGTTTGCAGAATGGCACGGTCGACGTTGCGATGCCACGGATGCACCGTAAAGACGATGAACAATGCCTGCAAGATATCCAGGTAGCGTTTCAAGGTCGCGGGCGCAACGGCGAGATCGCGGGCAATCGAGGCCAGCGATAACGGCGACCCGACGCGCTCGCGCAGCAATTCGACAAACAGCCGCATCGTGTTGATCTCGTGCAAACGCGAAAACTCCAACACATCCTCGCGAATGAGATCAGTGAAATATTGCAGCCGCCAACGGTCGGCCTGAATCGAGTCGGGAGCCAGACAAGGCTCCGGAAAGCCACCCCGCTCCAGCAAATGATCGAGTGCCGTTGCGGGATCAACGCCGTGTTGCTCGCACCCCTCACGCACCGAAACGGGATGCAACCGAAACGAAAAATAGCGCCCTGCCAACGAATCACCGGCTTGGCGAAACGTATCCATGCGCGCACTGCCCGTCACCAGCAACGCCTGCCCGACCGGGCGACCGTCCGCCACGCCTTTGAGCCATGCCTTCCAATTCGGCATCTTGTGAATCTCATCCATCACCAACAATCCGGCACGAGGATTCCACGACTGACGCTGCAATACCGCGCGATCAGCCAATACATCCCAATTCAAATACTGGGCGCTGCCGAACGACTGCATCAGATGCCTGCTCAAAGTGGTTTTTCCCACTTGGCGTGGCCCCGTTAGCACAACTGCCTTGGTCGCCAGATCGCTCAGCACCAGTTCGTCGAGGTAGCGTTTAATGTCAATAGCATACATCAATTTCACAAAAGTCGCGACTTTATGGATATTTACTTACATAAAGTCGCAAAATTGCGAGTAGACCGGTTCAAGGCTAAGCGAGCCGAATGACGCATTAGTGTGGCGCATTAGTGAGTGTTGATTAGCTTCGACGTTGCGACTATAATACTCCCAAAATGGGAGAATTATTTAGCTATGCGGATTGTTGCCAAGAGCACATTAAAGAAGTTCTGGGACCATCCTGCCAACGGCGATGCGCAAGGCCCCCTCGAAAGTTGGTACGAGGAAGCGCTGAAAGCAACTTGGCTGTCGCCGCAGGCAGTCAAGGATCAGTACCGCAATGCCAGTATCTGCGGCAACAATCGGGTGGTATTCAACATCGGCGGCAACAAGTACCGTTTGGTTGTGGAAATGCAATGCCGAGCCGGAATCGCCTGGGTGAAATTCGTTGGAACCCATGCGCAGTACGATTCGATCAATGTGGAGACCGTAAATGAATATTAAGCCCATTCGCAACGACGATGAATTGCATGCGGCCTTTCGTCATCTTGAGGGCATTTTCCAGTCCGGGGAAGGCACTCCCGAGGCTGATGAAATGGAAGTCCTGGTGACGTTGATCGAAGCCTACGAATACAAGCACTACCCAATTGGCCCACCCGATCCTGTCGATGCGATCAAATTCAGAATGGAGCAGCAGGGGCTGACGCCGCGCGATCTGGAAGCTTACATCGGTCCCAGCGGACGCGTATCCGAAGTGCTCGGCCGCAAGCGTCCATTGAGCCTGCGGATGGTCAAACGCCTGCACGAGGGTTTGCGTATTCCCTATGAGAGCCTGCTGGCAGGCGTTGTATAAAGCGGGAAAAGGGTAAATGGGGCGGAGCACCATGTCACGCGGTTAGGCGATTATTGAGCAAGACTGGTGGCGCACGATCCCGGATTGCCCCAGCTTCAGGCTACGGTACTAAAAGCGCGGTTCAACCCCTTAATGAAAAGTTGGCAAGATCAGTTTTGCCGTGTACGTCGAGTCCCACATACTTGATAAACTGTTCCATGACCTGTCCCCTCAATTTCGGCTCTGCGCCTGTGGTTGCAAGACCCCAAGCT
>JAYUOT010000336.1:0-5127 GCA_043760705.1 Betaproteobacteria bacterium | reverse complement strand
GGGGCCTCGCCGACACGACTCGCATTCAGCGCTATGCAGAGCGCATGAACCGGCTCATCGGAGATCTGGTCGATGTCGCCAGCATCGACTCCGGCAAGCTTTCCGTTACGCCTGTCCGTGGCGACGCCGCGTCACTCATTGGCGAAGCGGTGGATGCCCTGCTGATTTCCGCTACCGCGAAAAACGTGTCACTCGAAGTCCTACCCATCGAACTACAAGGGAAGAACGCGTCACTGTCGGCGGATTTCGACCACGACCGCATGCTGCAGGTACTAGCCAACCTCCTCTCGAATTCAATCAAGTTCACGCCCAACGGTGGCAGCATCCGGTTAAGCTGTGAGCGCGTGGGGGCCACAGAACTCAGCTTTTGCGTGAGCGACTCCGGCCAGGGCATACCGGCAGACATGCTGGAAGCGGTTTTCGAACGATTCTGGCAGGTTGGCAAGAATGACCGCAGGGGACTGGGCCTCGGTCTTTATATTTCGAGATGTATCGTTGAGGCCCATGGCGGCACTATCCGGGCGGAAAGCACGCTTGGCGAGGGCAGCCGCATCTTCTTCACCCTGCCCGTGACTGCCGTGGCAGCCAGTGTTTCAAGCCAGACGACGCGATAGAAGGCTTTAGTGAGTTTTCGTAAGCCGATGCCTTTTTGGGTCTGCTTGAAGTGTGCGAACTCCTTGCCGCTATCCAACGTCAAGGTCTTGCGCAGGGCCTTGGGAAGGTTGGAAATTCGCTGATAGGCGCGAGTGACGCAGCGGACTGTCGCGGCGGCTGTTTTGTGGCGTCGATGCAACTCGCCAATGACGTTGCCTGTTGCGATGTCCAGAGCAGCAAACAAGGTGGTCGTGCCGTGGCGCATATCACAGAGCTTTGCGACATCGCCATTTGGCTGGCCATCGTGCGCGTGCTCCAGTGGGTCGCATTACGGGGCAACGACTCAAGCGTCTTGTGATCATAGCCTCAAGCTGCACATCGCCTATGGCCCTCGGCGTGCCCACACGCGCTGCATCTACAAGACCATCGAGCCTTTGCTCAACAAAGCGGCCTCGCCATTTACACACCGTTTGGTTAGCGATTCCCAACTCCGCGGCCACCTCTTGATTGCTCTTTCCTTGCGCGCAGCTCAGCACGGTGCGCCAGCGCTTGTGCGGTCTTGCGCCGCAACGACCACGCCCGCAATTGCTCGCGCTCGGAATCAGTCAACTCCAGCGGCGCCTTTGGTCTTCCCTTCATCTCTCGCCTCGTAGTAACAACACATTACACGATCGATAGGGATGAAACCTATTTATTAAATGAACTTCTGACTCACCACGCAGATCAACATGTTTAAGTTACGGCCGTCTCTTGTTGAATTACATTTATTGCGTTAAAATAATTCATTCATACGAGGGAAATATGCAAAGCACGATTACCGAACGAGGCCAAACGGTCGTCCCTGCACAGATTCGAAAACTCTTTCACCTCAATCCATCAGACCGACTTGAGTGGATTGTTGATGCCGACGGCATACGCGTTCTACCCGTCAGAGCCGACCCTATCGCAGCGTTTCGCGGTAGGGGTATTGGAGGTGCAACCAAGCGTTTGCTCGCGGAACGCAGGATTGATACCAAAAAAGATCAGTGATTACCTACCTTCTTGATACTTCTGCGCTTTTGGCTCTGCGCGACAATGAACCGGGTGCAGATCGAGTGGCGGAGCTTCTCGAAATGGCCCAGGCGAATCGAAGCGTGTGCAACGCCTGCTTCGTGACGTTGATGGAGCTCATGTATCGAGTGTGGCGTGATGAAGGTGAGGCCGACGCCAACCTTGCCTACGAGCAGTGTCTTGCGCTCCCTATTACCTGGATCCATGAAACGCCTGAACTACTCAAGGCTGCAGCCGCAATAAAGGCCTTTCATCAACTTTCACTGGCGGATGCGTGGATCGCCGCCGCCGCTCAAATATCCAATGCGATCCTCATCCATAAGGACCCCGAGTTTGAAGCCTTGGGCCTTGCCCAAGAACTTTTGCCCTTAAAGACTAAAAAGAAGTCTCGTTAAGGGCGTAGTGCTCATCCAAAATTGACCAGGGTGTTTCACTACCTGTGCTGAATTTTTCAGCACAAGTAAACCGAGGTGATCACGATGGATATGATTGGTAAAGTTAGACGGATGAGTTTGAGGGATAAGCGCTCAAACAGTGAGATTGCGAAGCTGACGGGCTTGTCTCTGCAGACTAACCTCGAGCATAGCGAAGGCGTTGGCGCAGGTGGCACTGGCTTTTCCAAGAATTAGAACTCGTGTTGTGCTGTTCATTTGATCGGTGATTTTTGTCGGACCTCATACCTATCAAGAAGATTTTTTCAAAGCGGTGCTCACTGGTACATGTCCAGGCGCACCCCACCAGGCCATTCACTGCGCAAGGCCTTGGGAGGTGATCCTCCTTCAGGAAACTACTTCAAGATCGCGCCGAGCTGGGCCAGGAATGGCTCTGCTGCTTTATACCCAATCACCCGTGCCTTTGTTACTTCTTCCCCATTGGGTTGCAGCACTAACAAGGCCGGCGGACCAAAGAGACCGTAGCGTTTCATTAAGGCTTTGTCTTCGGCGGAGTTCTTGGTGATGTCAGCACGGACCAAGGTTGCCTTGCCCATCATTTCCACCACGCGCGGGTCAGTAAATGTGCCGTGTTCCATCTCCTTACAACTGGTGCACCAATCCGCGTAAAAGTCCAACACCACCGGGCCCTTGCTCCTGGCGAGAACCTCCTGGAGTTGCTGCGTGCTGGCGACGGCATCAAAACGAAGCGCTTTGGATGCTTGTCCTGCAATGGCAGCACCCGCGACCATTTGGCCACGGGCCTGAGCAAGATGTTTGATCGGTTGCATCGCATCCCTGCCTCCGCTGGCCAGACCAACGAGTTGAAGAACGGCCATGCCAGCGCACAAAAGTCCGACTGCTTTTCCAGCAGTTTTAGCGAGCCCGGATCCTGCTGGCATTGGTGAGAATGCGCTCAGCCAACTCGCGGCCATGAGTAGCAATATAGCAATCGCTGCGACAAAGACCACTTGCGGCAGAATTGGGTTTGCAAGCCACAGCGCGGTTCCGAACAATAGCAATCCAAAGAAGCGTTTGACACCGTCCATCCAAGCTCCTGCTTTAGGCAAAAGTTTACCGGCAGATAGACCGGTTAGAAGCAGAGGCTGACTCATGCCAAGCGATAGACAAAACAGGGCGATACCCCCGATTAGTATATTGCCTGTCTTGCTAATGTAGACCAAGGTACCTGCAAGTGGAGCCGCAACACAGGGGCCGACTATTAAGGCGGATAAGCCACCCATGGCAAAGACGCCAGTGAACTTGCCACCGGGAATACGATTGGTGATTTCAGTCAAGCGATTCTGCACGCCGTTTGGCATCTCTAAAGTGAAAACGTCGAACATCGCCAGACCAAAACCAAATAACAGCGTGGCAAAAAGAGCGATCACCCAAGGCTTTTGCAGGGTCGCGGCCAATCCTTCTCCGAGCAAACCTGCTGCGACGCCCATTGAGGTGTAGATCAGGATCATGCCAAGTGAGTAGGCGAGCGATAAGGCAAAGCCGCGACTTCTGCTGGCTGGACCGCCGTCGGCTCCGCCCGATCCCAGAATGATCGAGGAAAGGATTGGGATCATCGGCAATACACAGGGTGTGAAGGACAACAGCAAGCCTAAGCCGAAAAACATCAGTGCTATTTTCCAGATGCTGCCTGATTGAAGCGTGCTGGAAATCTTTTCTTCGTCGCTGCTCTCCTCGGCCACGCTGGCTGAACTACCGGCAGTAGGTTTTGCCAGGGCAGCAGTTATTGCAGGGGTGCGGGCAGCAACTTGTGTCGAAGCCGGAGGGACTTGGGTCGCTGCCGCACTCAGCGACGTCGCCGGGACAGTGATCAAGGTCTCCTGCGGAGGATAGCAAAGGCCAGCATCGGCGCAACCCTGAGTGATTACGACCAGTTCAAGCTTTTCGGCGCCAGCCGGGAGTCCGACCAACGGTAGCTTCAGTTGGACATCACCAGAGTAGTGAATCATCACTTTTTCGAAGTTTGCGTCAAATTTCTGCTCTCCGGCTGGCTTTAGCAGGTCACCCAAAACAGTCTTGGGGTGGCTGGCTTTCACTTCGATGCGATCCCCATAAAGATGGTAGCCCGGGGCAATCTTCCACCGGAGCAGCACTTCGTCACCCACTCGCTCGGACTCCATTTTGAAGGCCAGTGAAGGGTCCAAAAAGTCCTCGGCAAAGCCGAGACTCGAAAAAAATATGAGTGAAAAACTAATTACAGTACGAATCATTTTTTGAATGTTCATTTTTATTCCTAAGTCGACCATTGATCGTTATTCACGATAGCCAGCGATTTGCCAAATGATAGAGGCCCAACAAGCTTTGGATTCACCGCTAGTCTGCCTCTTACTACCGATCACCCGTGCAAGCGGTTTTCATACCGCTTTTTCGTGACCTAGTTTGCAAAAACCGTCAAAACAAAGCTATTATAGTGGGAATATGTCCCACATTTCAAGGTGCAGCACATGACATTTCCTCCAAACTCGATAGATCCGACCAACGGTCAATGGTGGATCACGCTAATACTTCTAGTGCTAATCGCCCCCGTTCTAGAGGAGTTTGTGATCCGGGCAGGTTTGCATCAGGCTCTGCTTCACCGCCTTGGAAAGCCTGACAAAGGAATTTCGCCACAAAACAACTGGGAATCACTTATTGCCTTGTTAGTCGACAAGCCTTGGCCTCGTTTGGGTCTGGTCGCAGCCATTTTTGGTCTGCTCCATTTATCAAGGAGCCCCTGGCTAGCCTTGGCGGTAATACCCACCGGAATTCTTATCGGATGGATTTTCGAGCGAAGCCGTAGCTGGAAGCGCTGTGCCCTGGTTCATGCCGGATTGAATGCTGCGTGGATCACCATCGCTCTAATCTCAACGCCTTCACATGCAGCCGATGCATGGCGTGGCAAGGGTCTCTACAGTTCCGTACCGTCCGGCTTTTTGGCCTGTGCAAATTCTGGTTGCCACGGGTCCAATGCAGCAGTGAACACCAGAAATATTCGTAATGGCGCTAATAACGCAGCCGTCATCACAAGTGCGATCAATGGCAATGTGGGCGG
>JAYUOT010000335.1:0-12101 GCA_043760705.1 Betaproteobacteria bacterium | reverse complement strand
CGCCGCCACTGGAACTTGCCAAAGATGCACCTGATCGTTACGTGGTGGTGCGCGGCGATACGTTGTGGGATATCTCTGGCAAGTTCTTGCAGAAACCTTGGCGTTGGCCAGAGATTTGGCAACTCAACCGAGATCAAATTCGCGATCCACACTGGATTTACCCGGGTAACATCGTCTATCTCGACATGAGTAGCGGACAGCCGCGCTTGCGCCTTGGCCAAGCGAAGGGTGAGTCGAGTGGCACGAGCGCCGGCACGGTCAGAATGCAACCCACCGCGCGCGCCGATTCTCTACGCGATAGTGCGATTCCTACCATCAGCTCTTCGGTAATTGCGGCCTTCATCAATCGCCCTTTGATCGTGACCGCAGAGCAGCTCAAGACCAACCCAAGAATTTTGGCCACTCAAGACGGCCGTGTGAACGTTGGGCCAGGAGACCTCGCCTACGTGCGCGGCATTAAGGGTGACGGCGTGACGGATTGGCATATTTACCGTGAGGCCAAACCGATTCTCGATCCGGACACTCGCAAGCCCATTGCCTACGAAGCCCTGTTCGTCGGATCGGCGCGCTTAGAGCGCGTCGGAGATCCGGCGACCCTTCGAATCACGGGTACCAGTGAAGAAGTCGGCGTGGGCGACCGCCTGATTCCCGCCGAGCTCGGTCGTCCTTTTAATTACGCTCCCCACCCACCCGATCAGGAAGTGGCCGGACGAATCGTTTCAATCTATCGCGGCGTGTCACAAGTGGGCCGCAACAGTGTTGTCGCTGTGAATCTAGGCACCAAGACGGGTTTGGAAGTCGGCAATGTATTGGCGATTAGACAGCGCGGTCGCGAAGTCCTGGATCCTGAAACCAAACTTAAAGTAAGACTTCCGGATGAGCCAACAGGCTATCTATTAATTTTTCGTGTGTTTGATAGCATTTCCTACGGTCTAGTGACGGCAGCAAGCGACGCGGTGTCGCTTGGCGACATGGTCGCCAACCCCTAGACCTCGGGCGCGCGCTTTCCTTTGGAGAGTTGCTTCCGGGCAAACTCCAAGGGATCGCATGAGTGTAGGAATTTCCTCAGACTGGCAAGACTGGTATCGACTTAGTTTCAACGATGGCCTGAGCTTCGCACAAAAGCTTTTGCTGCTTAAACACCTGTCATTGCCCGCAAACATTTTTGCAGCGTCTGCTCACGAGCTTGCCGGGCTTGTAGGTGAGCAGGCAGCCTTCGCCATGCTAGCGCAAAGGCCCGAAGTCGAAGAAGAGCTAGTTGCGAGTGCTCTTTGGCTAGGCAAAAGTCCTGAGCACCATATCGTGACCCTGGTGGATGAGCGCTTCCCGAAAGGTCTGCTCGATCTGGCCAACCCGCCCTTGTTGTTGTTCGCACACGGGGTAGTTTCAAGCTTGAATGCGCCATCGCTTGCGGTGGTGGGGTCCCGCTCCGCGAGTCCGCAAGGCATTGAGAACGCTAAGGCGTTCGCGAAATCCATCGGACAAGCAGGCTACTCCGTCGTCAGCGGCCTCGCCTTGGGGATCGACACGGCCGCGCATGAAGGCGCGCTGGCGGCACCTGCACCGACCATTGCCGTGGTGGGTACAGGCATTGATCGGGTCTATCCGGCTAGAAATCACGCGCTGGCGAAGCGCATTGCCGCCCAGGGACTCATTCTCTCGGAATTCCGGTTAGGCTCCCCACCCCTGCCGGGGCACTTCCCGCGACGCAATCGCTTGATCGCCGCACTTGCCAAAGGGGTTCTGGTCGTGGAAGCCGCCAAGCAGAGCGGTTCGTTAATTACGGCAAGCTTGGCTTTGGAAATTGGCAGGGAGGTGTTTGCGGTGCCGGGGTCGATTCATTCCTCAGTGTCTAAGGGCTGCCACCAACTGATTCGCCAGGGCGCTAAGCTGGTCGAGAGCAGCCGGGACATTCTTGAGGAGCTTCAGCCGATTGGCCGCGGTCACGGCGCGGGCACCTTGGCTCAGTGCCCATCAGGGGAGCCGAGCGCACCTTCGAAGGTGAACGAATCGGGCCCAAGGACGCTCTTTATCCCGGTGGAAGAAAGCGAAGCTTCTGATCCGGTTCTCATGGCTATGGGCTTTGAGCCCGTGCTGTTGATTGACATTATTGAACGTTGCAAATTACCCTCCCAGCGGGTTCAAATCCGTCTTCTGGAGCTTGAATTGCGGGGTCAAATTTCACGTCTTGATGATGGCCGCTTGCTTCAAATCGTAGAAGCCACTTAAACTTGCGTCCCTTCGCCGGGTTTTTCGGCGTGTACTATTTAGGAACAGACTTGGCCAGCTCCACGATAGCAAGCTCCGATAAAACGCTCATCATCGCTGAGAAGCCCTCGGTGGCGGCGGACATCGCACGTGCCTTAGGTGGGTTCACCCGCACCGGCGATTTTTTTGAAAGCGACGATTTTGTCCTGTCCTCAGCCGTCGGCCATTTGGTAGAAATCGCTGCACCTGAGAAATATGAGGTCAAGCGTGGCAAGTGGTCATTTGCTCACCTACCTGTCATCCCACCTCATTTTGATCTCAGCCCGATCGCGAAAAGCGAAGACCGACTTCGCCTTCTCAGTCGGCTCATCAAGCGAAAAGACGTGACCGCGCTGATTAACGCCTGTGACGCCGGGCGCGAGGGAGAGTTGATCTTTCGCTTGATTGCGCAGCATTCCAAGGCAAAACAGCCCGTCAAGCGGCTTTGGCTGCAATCAATGACGCCGGCGGCCATCCGTGAGGCCTTTGCTCAATTGCGCTCGGATAAGCAGATGATGCCGCTTGCAGACGCCGCCCGATGTCGGAGCGAATCGGACTGGTTAGTGGGTATTAACGGCACCCGTGCCATGACGGCCTTCAATTCACAGGACGGCGGCTTTTACCTGACCACGGTTGGACGCGTCCAGACTCCCACTCTCACGATTGTGGTCGAGCGGGAAGAGAAGATCAAACGATTTATATCGCGTGGATATTTTGAAGTCAAAGCCAATTTTGCGGTTTCAGCGGGTCAGTACATCGGCAAGTACTTCGATCCAAAGTTCAAAAAGAACGAGGACGACCTTGAGCAGCGGGCGGATCGGCTTTGGGACCTTGCAAAAGCTCAGACAATCGTGGATGCTTGTCAAGGCAAGCCAGGAAAGGTCACCGAGGAAACAAAACCTTCAAGCCAGATGTCGCCGGCCCTGTTCGATTTGACAAGCCTTCAGCGCGAAGCGAATGGTCGCTTCGGCTATTCAGCCAAAACTACCCTTTCCTTAGCGCAGAGTCTTTACGAGCGGCATAAGGCGCTCACTTACCCGAGGACTGATTCCCGCTTCCTGCCCGAGGACTATCTTCCTACGGTTCAAAAGACGATGGCTGAGATGGAGTCAA
The DNA here is from genome assembly GCA_043760705.1 of Betaproteobacteria bacterium. Classification (GTDB taxonomy): domain Bacteria; phylum Pseudomonadota; class Gammaproteobacteria; order Burkholderiales; family Burkholderiaceae_E; genus JAPOKJ01. Next base: position 8,741 of record JAYUOT010000335.1, on the reverse strand, counting down.
TCCCTGGGATTGGAGGCTTTGCCAAACAAGCCCTCGCCAAGGGTTATGTCAAAGCTAACAAGAAAATCTTTGATAACGCCAAAGTGTCTGATCACTTCGCCATCATTCCAACCATGCAGGCTCCAAAGAACCTGTCAGAGGCGGAACAAAAGATTTACGACCTGGTGGCGAAAAGATTTCTCTCGGTATTTTTTCCACCGGCCGAATACTTGGTCAGCACACGCATTACTGAGGTGAGTAGCCATTCCTTCAAAACCGAAGGCCGTGTGTTGGTTAATCCGGGATGGCTTGCCATTTACGGACGTGAGCAACAAACCGACGATGATCAAATCGTGCTGGTGAAGACTGGTGAGCAAGCACTCACAAAAGAAATTGAATTGCTCAAGCTGGTCACCAAACCACCGGCCCGCTACAGCGAAGCGACCCTTCTCTCCGCCATGGAGGGTGCAGGTAAATTGATGGAGGAGGACGAACTCCGTGAGGCCATGGTCGGCAAAGGACTCGGCACTCCTGCAACTCGCTCGACCATTATTGAGGGTCTGATCAACGAGAATTACATGATTCGAGATGGTCGCGAACTCATCCCAACCGCCAAGGCTTTTCAGCTCCTCACCCTGCTACGTGGCCTCGGGGTGCAAGAATTGACCAAGCCTGAGCTCACCGGTGAATGGGAATACAAGCTTTCGCTGATCGAGCAAGGCAAGCTCGAACGCGACACTTTTATGAACGAAATTGCCGAAATGACCCGGCAAATCGTTGAACGTGCGAAGAACTATGGCTCGACAACGGTGCCTGGCGATTACGCCACCCTGAGTGCGCCCTGCCCAAAATGTGGCAAGCTTGTGAAAGAAAATTACAAGCGTTTCGCCTGTACTGAATGTGATTTTTCGATCAGCAAGACGCCCGGCTCTCGGCAATTCGAAGTGCCCGAAGTTGAACAACTCTTGCGCGACAAGACTCTCGGCCCTCTCCAAGGCTTTCGCTCCAAAATGGGTCGCCCCTTCGCGGCTATCCTAAAAATTACCGCGGAGCACAAGCTCGAATTTGACTTTGGCCAGGGCCAAGTTGGAGAAGACGGCGAGCAGGAAGCGGTTGATTTCACAGGTAAAACGGCCATTGGGCCTTGCCCGAAATGTGGCAGCCAAGTGTTTGAGCATGGTTTGAGCTATGTCTGCGAAAAGAGTGTTGCCAATCCCAAAACCTGTGATTTCCGATCTGGCAAGATCATTTTGCAACAGGAAATTGAAAACGCGCAGATGCAGAAACTCTTGGTTGGGGGTCGAACCGACCTCTTACAAAACTTTATCTCGAGCCGGACCCGCCGAAAATTCAAAGCCTTCCTTGTCAAAGGTGCCGAAGGTAAAGTCGGGTTCGAGTTCCAGGCTCGACCCGTGAAGCCGGGTGACGAAGGCAAACCTGTCAAAGCTTATGTTGCCAAGGCAAGCGCCGCCAAGGCAGGCACAGGTAAAGCCGCCAAGGCCTCTAAAGCGAAGAAGACCACAAAAATTTCGCCTGACAAGGTCGCTCAAGACGACGAAAGCGCAGGCCTCGCTTCCAGCCCGGTGACGAAGGCGGTCGTCAAGAAGGCTACGGCAAAGAAAGTATCTGCAAAGAAAGCAGCGACGAAAACCACACCGGCAAAGAAAGCTGCGGCGAAAAAAGCGAGCGTGACGAAATAGCGTTCTAAAGCCAGCGTGACAGTGTTTCCATTTCGTCGGCATTCAGCAAATCCGGCGAAAGCTCTTGTCGTCCCTCATAAATCATCCATCCATACAGCGAGGCTAGTTTCGCCACTTCCGGCGATAGGCTCGCTTCGACACCAAGAGCCGGATGGGCTTGACGAGCGCGGTTGATCGCTTGCTCGAGTGCTTGAATGCTAAAGATTCCGAGAGGTGGCATGATGCTATGGGATGAGGCGAGGTCAACGATCAGCCTAGGCTGTGTCCCGATGGTCGCCCAAGGACAACCGATCGTCATAAATTGAATCAAAAGTTCGAGCGGACGACCAATGGCTTTTCCTTTTCCGGGGGACCGAGGCTAACATAGATCCATATGCTACAAATGCACGACATTGATTGTGATTGGGTTTTCGCTTACGGCTCACTGATTTGGTCCCCGGATATCGAGTTTGCTGAGCGCCGTGCCGCCAAACTCTATGGGTATCACCGCGCCTTTTGCATTAGTTCCACGCGCTATCGCGGCACCGCTGAGAAGCCGGGTGCGGTTCTAGGCTTGGATCGCGGTGGGAGCTGCATGGGCGTGGCCTACCGGTTCAAGCCGAACTCCAGACAATCAGCACTGACCGATCTTTTTAGGCGCGAAATGCCGGACCCTAAGTCCTCGGTGTACCGGCCTAATATCGTGCAGTTAGTTTTGGGGGCACCGTGCTCCTCCAATGATCCCTGCCCCCCCGACACCCCTGACAGCGAAACTTTCAGTGACAACGTAGCAACGACGGAGGGAACACGAGTGCAAGCCCTCACCTTCTTGGCGGATCGCAAGCTTCCTTCCTATATTCATCTCGATCTCGATCAACTTATCGAACGCCTTTCGGGCTGCCTTGGCGAACGTGGTCCCAATCGAGACTATGCGATCAACACCTGGAAGTCCTTGCTCGAGTTGGGCTTTGAAGACCGAAAACTCACCCAAGTGGTCAAGCGCCTTGTGAGCTTGACTTAACAGTCACAACAATGATCGACAGGTCATGATGAGTGGCGTCTCCTTCCGTCTCCCGCGCCCCCACCAACTGCTTTCACCGCGCGCTTACAAAGAGCCGCTATTGGCCACCAAGCCAACGCCAGCATCCCTCATACGGGTGATCGCCTGGGCCAGGGAGCCATCCAAATCGATGGCTCGGCTGGCGTCCAGCAGCACGGCCGTCTCAAAACCTTGACGGCGCGCGTCCAGCGCGGAAAAGCCCACACAAAAATCGGTGGCCAAGCCGCATACAAACACTCTTTTCAAACCCCGCTCACGCAAATAGCCGGTGAGGCCGGTTGGGGTGATTTTGTCGTTCTCAAAAAAGGCCGAGTAAGAATCAATGCCCGGGCGAAAGCCTTTTCGAATTACCAGTTGGGCATCTGGCACTGCAAGCTGCGCATGAAACTGCGCCCCTAGCGACCCCTGCACACAATGATCTGGCCACAAGGTCTGCTCGCCATAGGACACTCGCAAGCGACTGTACGGCAACTTGCCACCATGGCTTGAGGCAAAAGAGCGATGCCCCGGCGGGTGCCAGTCTTGAGTCAAGACTTTGTGGGTAAATCGTTGTGCGATCTTGTTGATGAGCGGGATGATTGCATCACCGCCAGCCACCGCCAAAGCACCGCCCGGACAAAAATCGTTTTGAATATCGACGATGACTAAAACATCTGTCTCGAGGTTAGCAGTGAAGTCCATGCGGCTCATGGCGTTCAGGCTGTTTTGGCCGTCTTCAAACCCAGCTCTTTTATCATCGCCTCACGCATCACGAATTTTTGCGGCTTGCCCGTCACTGTCATTGGCAACTCGCTGACAAAGCGAATATGGCGTGGTACCTTGTAGTGGGCGATCTGACCCTGGCAAAAATTCCTGATCTCATCTTCGCTCCCGGTTTGTCCCGGCTTGAGCACAATCCAGCAAGCCACTTCCTCGCCGTAGCGAGCGTCAGGCACTCCAAACACCTGGACCTCTTGAATCTTGGGGTGACGGAACAGGTACTCCTCAACCTCGCGCGGAAACACGTTCTCGCCACCGCGAATCAGCATATCCTTCACCCGACCGACAATATTGCAGTAGCCCTCAGCATCGAGGGTTGCCAAATCACCGGTGTGCATCCAACCATCACGAATGGCCTCCTGAGTGCGCGGCTGGTCGTTCCAATAGCCTTTCATCACCGAATAGCCGCGCGTGCAAAGCTCCCCTTTCTCGCCCACCTTGACGACGCGCCCTTGCTCGTTCACGATCTTGACTTCCAGGTGCGCCAGGATTCGGCCCACCGTCGAGACGCGCTGCTCGAGCGGATCATCAGCCGCACTTTGAAACGACACCGGGCTGGTTTCGGTCATGCCGTAGGCAATGGTGATCTCGCGCATATGCATATCGGCCACCACCCGCTTCATGGTTTCAATCGGGCAAGGTGCGCCGGCCATAATGCCGGTACGCAAACTGCTCAAATTAAACTTCGCGAAATCGGGGTGCTGCAGTTGCGCGATGAACATCGTCGGCACACCATGCAAGGCCGTGCACTTTTCTTCAGAGACGGCCGAGAGTGTCGCGAGCGCATCAAAACCCTCACCAGGGAAGACCATCCTCGAGCCTGCCGCGACACAAGCCAAGACCCCCAAGACCATCCCAAAGCAATGATAAAGTGGCACGGGAATACACAGTTTGTCGGCAGGGCCGAGATGCATCGCCTGCGCAACCGCCATGCCATTATTGACAATATTGTGATGCGACAAAGTCGCGCCCTTTGGGTTGCCCGTGGTGCCACTGGTGAACTGAATATTGATCGCATCATCTGGCCCCAACGCCCTCGACAAGGCATCCAAACGCGAGCGATGCGCGGGCCCCGCAGCCGCATTCACTTCTTCATAGTGAAACATGCCTGGTACAGGGCGTGTCCCCATTTGAACAATCATGCGCAGGTGCGGCAGCTTGGCCAGCTTCAAGCGCTCGCGATCACTGGACGCAACGCTCGCCAATTCTGGCGCCAAGATTTGCAACATGCCGAGATAGTCACTCGTTTTGAACGCGGTAGCCGTCACCAATGCCTTCATCTCTACCTTGTTCAAGGCATATTCAAGTTCAGACAGGCGATAGGCCGGGTTAATGTTCACCAATACCGCACCAATCCGCGCCGTCGCAAATTGAGTGATCAACCACTCCCAGCGGTTTGGTGACCAAATACCCACGCGATCACCCTGAACGATCCCAAGGGACAACAGTCCGGCCGCAAACTCATCAATTTTTTGGGCGAAGTCATACCAGGTCCAGCGAATATTCTGTTCACGAAATACCACCGCCACTTGGGGGCCATGGGCCTTCACCGCCTGTTCCAGCATGGCGGGAATCGTCATGTAAACCAGAGGCGAACTCGTGTCACCCCGCACGTAGGACAGACCCTCTTGCGGCGCGCGCCGGTTTCCCGCTGATGAACCCGCAGTGTGCGCCGCGGGCGAGGTGCTCCCGGCACCGAAACTACTGAATGGATTAGACATCGCCCGGCCTTTACTTTCTCTACGCTCGTAGGCTAAAGCTTAGCTCAAAATGCTCAGCCTTTGGCCCGCTTAAACCCCTTAGAGAGCACTGATCTCTCCCTAAAAGGTCCGCCAGTCGCCAGACTGCTCAAAAGCATAGGCAGCCCGGTAGATCGTGCTTTCCTGCCAATGCTTGGCCGTGAGCATGACGCCCACCGGTAAGCCGTCACTCAGGCCACAGGGCACGCTCATCGAAGGGTGCCCAGTCACATCGAAGGGCGCCGTGTTCGGAATCATCTCAAAAGCGCGCTGCAAATATAACGATAAAGGCGCGCCAGGCGGGGGAATCGGCTGCGCCTTCAGAGGGCAGGTCGGCATCAGCAAAATATCGTAGCGGTTCATGGCATCGTCGTAGGTCTTGCGCAAAAGCCGACCCAGGTTTTGTGCCTTGGCATAAAATCGGCCACCATAATGAGTGATGAAGTATTGCCCAAGGAACATGGATACTTTGAGAGAGGGCGACAGTTCATTGGCCCGGCTGCGCCAGTTCGCATGGCGATCCAAAAGACTGGTGGTGTATAAGCCCTTCCAATTAAAGCCCATGCCATTGCCATTCATCATCTGGGCCTGCAAACCTTCCAGGGCAACCGGTGTCCAAATGGCCGGTCCATCCAAGTGCATCGGGATGGAAACCTCCTCCACGATGGCGCCTAATCTTGCAAAGCGCTCGGCGGCTTGGCGCACCTTGGCATCGACCTCGGGATCGCTTTGGGCATGGCCAAAACCTTCACGCACAATCCCGATCCTCAGGCCAGAGACTCCTCGGCCCAGGGCCGCCGTGTATTTGTCCACTCGCGGGCTGTATTGACGTGGATCGAGATCGTCCGACCCGGCGATAACCTCAAGCATGAGGGCATTGTCAGAGACGGTCGATGTCATCGGGCCGACATGATCAATGGTCGCTTCGATCGGCATCACACCGGTATAGGGCACGAGGCCATGCGTCGGCTTCATGCCGTAAATGCCGCACAGCGAAGCCGGCATCCGGATCGAGCCGCCTTGATCACCCCCGATCCCCATTTCAACCTCGCCCGCCGCAATCAGTGCAGCCGTGCCTGAAGAGGATCCGCCAGTCATCCAGCCCATTCGCCAGGGGTTATGTACAGGCCCGGTCGCATTGGTATGACTGCCGCTCGACAAACAAAAGTATTCGCAGTGCGCCTTGCCCACAATCGTCGCGCCAGCATCCAACATGCGCTGAACGATGGTGGCATCAATATCCGGCACATAGCCTTCCAGCGTGGAAGAGCCATTCATCATGGGCACACCCGCCAGGCAGACATTGTCTTTCAAAACAATCTTCTTACCCTCCAGCGGACCACTGGTCGCGCCCTTGACTTCGGCTTTGACATACCAGGCATTGAGCGGGTTTTCCGCCTGCGAAGGACGATAACCCGGTGTGCGCGGATATTTCACCTTGGGCAAATAATCCGGCAGGGAATCAATGCGGTCGTAGGCCAGCATGGAGCCCTCCATCTCCGTCATATAGTCCTGCACCTCGGCATCGGACATGGTCATGCTGAGCCCAGCGATCAGGGTCTTCATTTGTTCAAGGGTGGGGCGTCGTACCGTCATGGCAGGACCTATTGGTTGATAGGGGGGTTGATATGGCGCGCGCGGTGCGGCTTGATGCGGGGCTTGATGCGCGGACGGGAGTTTACTGTTGGGCAAAATGGCGCTGCGTGCGGCCGTCGGTCCGAGGGCTGAAGGCGCTGCGTTGACGGCAGCTCCTCGACCTCCCGCAACGCCTCGATTTCCTTTTGCGGCATCAACCGGCGGCGACCCACGGGTCGCGCGTGCGGCGCCCAGGCCCACAAAGCTCGCCAGCTTTCTCGGATCACGTAAATCCGCGCCGCTAATTTCCGCCTCGATGCGGCCCTTCTCCAGCACCAGCACCCGATCTGCACAATCCAGGATGAAATCGAGGTTTTGTTCGACCACCAAGATCGTCAGCCCATGGTCTTTGCGAAGCTTCACCAGAGTTGCCGCCATCTCTTCAATAATCGACGGTTGAATGCCCTCCGTGGGTTCATCAAGGAGCAGCAACCAAGGGTCGTTCATCATCGCTCTTGCCAAGGCCAAGAGCTGCTGCTCACCTCCCGACAGAAAGCCACCTTTACGATCCAAGAGGTGTTCGATACGCGGGAAAAGGGCCAGCACTCGCGCGAGCGCTGGATCCTCACGCTCATCGTCATTGCGTAGATAGGCAATGCGTAAATTATCTTCTACCGAAAGTGCGGGCAAAATTCCGCGCCCCTGCGGCACATAGCCCACACCGATGCGCGCGCGCAGATGAGGTGGACTGGCGGAAAAGTTCGCCCCGTTAATATGCACCGAGCCACCCTGCACAGGTACCAAGCCCATCAAAGTTTTAATAAGAGTGCTCTTGCCCATCCCGTTATGGCCGAGCACGCCCACGATCTCGTCCTCGTGAACTTTTAAATTGATGCCATGTAACACCGGTACCTTGCCATACCCTGCGAGCAGTGCCTCAGTGCTCAACACGACCTCTGGAGCACTATTCTCAAGGCCGCTCATTGCACCTTGCTCCCGAGATACACTTGTCGCACCTGAGGATCGGCCAACACAGATTCCGGTTCGCCATCGGCCAGCACTCGACCCTGATGAAAGACCACGATGCGCTCGGCCACGCTACGAACAAAGGCCATGTCGTGTTCCACCACAATCACGGTCATGCTTTGATTGAGTTTACGCACCAGCGCTGCCACGCGCTGCGCCTCATCATGGGTCAAGCCTCCCGCGGGTTCGTCGAGTAATAGTAGCCAGGGGTCGGTCGATACCGCTACACCAATCTCCACCATCTGACGTACGCCGTGCGCCAACAGACCGGTTGCCATCCCGGCGAGCGCGCCAAGTTGTAACTCCTCAAGGAGTTGCTCCACTTTTTCCTTGGCCTTGGCTTTCCCGTAAACGCGACGGGCCCCCAGCCAAAGGTTCTCGCGAACACTGAGTCCGTTGGCCAGACTCGGCACCTGGGTTTTAATGCCCACACCGGTGCGCGCAATCGCATGAATCTCCCAGCCGGTGACTTTCACGCCTCGAATCCACACATCACCACGGGTCGCTCGGTATTGTCCTGTCAGGCAGCGAAAGAAAGTCGTTTTGCCCGCTCCGTTCGGACCAATCAGACACAGTAGTTCCTGCGCGCGCAAGCGAAAGTTCACATCGTTGACCGCCAGTACGCCGCCAAATCGCATGGTGAGTGCTTCCGTTTCGACCACCACTTCAGCCACGATGAGCTCTACGCAAACGCTTGGAAATGGGTTTCCCGTCGGAAACACTCTTGGCAGGTGAGGACGCCGTCATCTCGGTCAAGGCCTGCTCACGATTTCGGCGCAGCAAAAACTTGAGTGAAGGCAGTACACCCCCCGGCACCAAGAGCACCACCAAAATGAGAATCGAGCCCGACACGATCAAGTTGTTCAAGGTTTGCTGCGCGCCCAGGGAAATCTTGATCCAGGCCAACAACATTGCGCCCAGTAT
>JAYUOT010000334.1:0-5139 GCA_043760705.1 Betaproteobacteria bacterium | reverse complement strand
AGGATGCTCGCGAAGAATACCTCACCTTTGATTGACGCAACACGATCCATTTTTGTAACGACTTTTAACGCAAGTGCATCTTTTTAGCCTAGAGTCCTCGTTCCTACGAGCACTCAAATAAGAAAGAGGCTCTTTTTTTCAACGAGGAGTAACCATGATTTCACGCGCACTAAAACGGCAGGTGTTGGCAACGACGGCAACCCTGGCCTTGGGCTTTGCAACGAACGCCATGGCTCAGGCTGATTGGTGTAAATCGAAATGGGGGCCGGACGATGAGAAGGGTGCCTACAACATTCTGACGCCGCAAATGACGGCCGATGCGGCCAAGCTCGTCAAGACAGGAAAAACCTATCAGCTGGGCGTTGAAACCAATTCAAAAACGCCAGCCTTTGGCACCCGTTCCTTTTCCCTTTTGATCCAGCAGCCCGGCCAAGCTCATGGCGGAACTCTTGGCCCCACCAAGACTACGTACAACGATGACATCATTATAGGTTATGTTGCGGTCGGCTCTCAGCTCGATGGTCTGGGGCATATCGGTATCGATGGCATCCATTACAACTGCAACAAAACCGCTGAATTTGCTCAGGCCGATGGCCTGAAAAAACTGGGTATCGAAAAATTGCCTGCCTTTGCAACGCGTGGTGTGATGCTAGACATGGCGGCTTACTTTGGCGTCGCAATGGTGCCAGAAGGGAAGGCCTTTAACCAGAAAGAGATCGACGAGCAGGCTGCCAAGCAGGGCATTACCATTAAGCGGGGTGATGTCGTTCTGTTCCATACTGGTTGGCAAGATTTGGTGGGCAAAGACAATAAACGCTTCATGGGTGGCGAACCCGGACTGGGTAAAGGCGGTGCCGAGTATCTCGTTTCGAAAGGTGTCGTTGCAATAGGTGCAGATACCTGGGCCGTGGAGGTGATTCCCTTTGAACCCGGCGTCGGTGTGTTTGAAGTTCACCAGATCTTGTTGGCCAGGAATGGTGTGTACATCCTCGAAAATATGGATACCTCGGGCCTAGCCAAAGACAAAGCCTATGAGTTCATGTTTGTGCTGGGCCACAGTCGGATTACCGGTGCGGTTCAGGCCATTATCAATCCAGTGGCGATTCGCTAAGCTTGCCTGGATAAAAGCTGATGGGGATGAGGTCGCCAAGGTGAAGCCGCGCTCGTACTGTTGCAGTTTTGCTTTGGAAGGGCAGTGGCGTCGAAAATCGTTTCGATTGGCCGCCTGGATTGGCTTGGGGCTAGCTACTTCGCTGGCTCAAGCCCATCCAGAAGGTGTAGTGGAGTGTCGCGCTGAAGTTCGCTTGGAGCGTGACCAACTTCAATCCATGCGTGCAGAGCTCTGGTTGGACAAGGCCCATTCAGAGCAGGCCCTCGGTCAAGTACGTACAAAAGACTCCAAAAATATCGATCCCAAACGGATGGCGCTGTTGACCGATTCAGTCCGGTCACAGTTCGCACGCTACGACTGGTTGTTCGATCTGAAGGCGGATGGTCAAAGCCAGAAGCTCGAACTTAAAGCACCTCCTTCCCTGGATTTTGTCGACGGGCGATTGCGTTTGCTGATTGATCAAGTCGTGGCCCAAGCCCCAGCGACCGCGCCGGCAGCCGAGCCCAAGTTGTGGACAATTACGTGCTTTGACCCAAGCTACTATTGGGCTCCCGTTTTTCGTAAGTCTGCGCCTACATCCTTAAAGAACCCTTTAAAATCTCATGATTTTCATGCAGACGATGACAAAGAATCGACGCCCGATCCTGTCTCGGGGCACCGATCCATCAAGATCGATGCTCGCGCCCAAGATCCTGAGGCGATTCAAGTGAGCGGTTGCTCCGGCCGGCGGCCTGCACTTTCTGCCGAAGGTGTGCAGGCGCCGCGCGCTGGTGTTGCGCAACTTGATTGGGTTTGTCAGCCCTAAGACCCGGGCTGGCGAAGGGCCTTGGCTGCGTGGTCAAGAAGCTGCCGAGAACCGGTTCAACGCGCGACAACTGGATTGGCATGAAGCCCGGGTAAGTTTGGCCAGCGAAGTCGCAAGCACCTATGTCGGCTACCAACAATGCCTGGAGTCGAGCCTGGCCTTGCAGGAGGATGTCGCAGCCCTAACCAGTACGGTCAGCTTGACGGAGCAGAAAGTCAAAGCTGGCCTTTCCGCGTCGGCGAACGCTGCGCGCTAGCCTGGCCAGCAGTCGAAATCAATTGATCGCGCAGCAGGGCGACTGCAAGCTGCTCCTCAAGGCGCTTGGTTTTCTTACGGCCACAAAGGAGTCAGCCTACTCGAACTGATCCCGAACGCAGAGCCAGGCACGCGCCACGCCACGGCACCGACGTTTTTGGTGACGAGCTTACCGGCACAAACCTTGGCGCAACGCGCTGATCTTGCCGCACTCGAGCGTGAACTGGCGGCGCTGGCTGCCGATGTTGGCGTTGCGCAAGCGAATCGCAAACCGCGTCTGACGCTGAGCGGTAATATCGGCTGGGGCGCCTTGCGTTTTGGCGGGCTGAATGGCGGCGAAACTGGCAGTGGCTTGGCCTGGGGGTTCGGGCCCGTCTTGAACCTTCCGATCTTTGATGCGGGTCGGCGTAAGGCGAGTGCCGATGCAGCGCGGGCACGTTACAGCGAGTTGAGTGCGCAATACCAGTTTAAAGCCCGAATGGCCGTACGCGAAGTGGAAGAGGCGATGTTGCGCCTGGACGCCGCAGGGCAACGACAAGCCCACGCGGAGGCCGCGATCAAGGATTTTCAAGCGTACCTGGCCGCGGCTGAGACACGCTATCGCGTAGGAGTGGGCAACCTTATCGAGCTTCAAGACGCACGCCGCCAAACGATTGCGGCGCAGCTCAATCTGATCCAGTTGAGGCGCGAGCGCAATTTGCAATGGATCGCACTTTACAAAACTTTGGGAGGAGGCTGGGACGGCAATGTTCAAGTGGCCATTGCACCTGAGAGCCGTACTTTTGATCCCTCAAATCCCGTTCCAAACAAATGTACAACCGGTGACCATTCTCGCCGCCTTGCCCCTGTCCCTGGGCGGCGCCTTCGTCGCACTCCTTGTGGCCCAAAAGGCATTTTCAATGCCTTCTCTCATCGGCCTGATCATGCTCATGGGTGTGGCCACCAAGAACTCCATTCTCCTGGTGGAGTACGCCATCATGGCGCGGCGAGATCGTGGCTTGTCGCGCTTGGATGCCTTGGTCGACGCGTGTAGCAAGCGGGCCCGCCCCATCATCATGACCACGATTGCGATGGGTGCGGGCATGCTGCCCATTGCCTTGGGCATTGGTGTGGACCCAAGCTTTCGCTCGCCGATGGCCGTTGCCGTCATCGGTGGTCTGATCACCTCAACCTTCCTCAGCCTCTTGGTGATTCCAGTGGTATACACCTTTGTGGATGATGCGGAGCATCTCTTGCGGCGCTTGTTTCGTCGCAAGCCGGTGGCTGCTTCGGCGTCAGATGCGAGCGCCGGGTTGCCATAAAAGCTGCTGAGTTCAAGAGCACTTGATCATTAGGCCTTGCCGTCCTCAAGGCTGACGATGACGGCTGCATTGGCAATGATAATGGAGTCGCCGCCTCGATCCGAAGGAATTTCAAGACCCCCCTTGATCACCGTCACGGTCACCGTACCGTAGGGTAATTCGGTCGCCACGGCCTTGGTGTCGACATCCTCGGGATGCGGTACAGCAATGGTGACGTCCACGAACATGTCCTGAGCCGTTTTGTCCACCATGCGAAAAAAGCCTATGCTGCTGTGACGGATCGCATCCGATACCGCGCGTCGCGCAGCCTTGGTGGAGTCGCGACCATGGACGTCAACGCCCATACCCATTTCAGTAATGCAGCGAACCCGTGCCATGGATTTTCCTTGTGGTGAGTTGAAAGTCACTTGAATTGAAAGCCTGCGCTATTCTCCATGATTCGCTGCCCTTTGGCTGCGCTGCGCTGGCGAAACGGAAAGCAATCTGCTCTAGAATAGGCGCTTTCGTAGGCCATTCATGACCGCCTTCAGTTATCGACTCGATCCCACCGTACCGCCTTTCCCGGATGATCGCCCCATCATCATTTTCGATGGTCATTGCGTCATGTGTTCGGGTTTCGCGCGCTTTATCCTGCGTCACGATAAAAACGCGAAGTATCGTCTTCTGCCCGCGCAAACGGCTCTCGGTAGCGCCTTGTACCGTCACTTCGGTCTCAACCCAGTGGGCTACGAAACCAATATTTTGTTAGAGGATGGCCTTGCCTGGTTCAAGAGCGAAGGCAGTCTCAAAATGTTTCAAGGTCTTGGCTTTCCTTGGTCTTTACTGCGAGTCTTTGCCATCCTGCCGATCTCTCTTCGCGACGCTATGTATTCTGTAGTCGCGCGAAATCGCCTGAGCTGGTTTGGCCGACGCGAGGTCTGCTACTTGTCCGAGCCCGGACACGCCGAAAGGTTTTTGGGATGACCGTTGCGCAGACTTGCCAATGAAGATTCTTTTGATCGGCGGCTACGGCACATTTGGGAGCCGCATTGTCGAGCTTCTAAAAAGTGAACCGGGACTCATTCTCGTTGTTGCAGGGAGATCCTTTGAGCAAGCAAAAAAATGCTGTGCTCTCCACGGTGATGCTTGCGCCGAATTGCAAGCGCTACGCTTTGACCGTGCGACCCAGGTGGCCGAACAATTGCATGACATTGCACCCCATTGGGTGGTCGATGCAAGTGGCCCGTTTCAAGCCTATGACGAGCAAAGCTACCAGGTGATTGAGGCGTGTATTGCGGCAGGCATTCACTACCTTGATTTGGCCGATGGCTCCGCATTTGTCAAAGGTGTGGCTCAGTTCGATCAGGCTGCAAGAGACGCAGGGGTCTTTGTGCTCTCCGGGGTATCCAGCTTTCCAGTGCTCAATGCGGCAGTGGTCAGGCGCTTAAGTAAGGAGGTCGACGGAATTGGCTTCAAAGAACTCCACACGATTAGCACGGGCATTGCGCCCTCACCTTATTCAGGTGTTGGACTGAACGTGGTCAAAGCCGTGGCAGGCTACGCGGGTCAGGCCGTTGTCATCAAACGTGATGGCGCTTGGACTCATGCCTATCCCTTTACGGAATCGCGAAACTTTGTAATTGCAGTTCCGGGCCAAGTCCCTTTGCGAAGGCTGCGCTTTTCTCTTG
>JAYUOT010000333.1:0-5152 GCA_043760705.1 Betaproteobacteria bacterium | reverse complement strand
CGATCAGGATTGACGCCATTGACGTTCCGCCGAGTCCCAGGCTCCGAGTGCCTGCAAATCGGGGACCCAGGCCAGGCCAGACTTGGCGTCGGAGGAGACTGCCTCGGGAGTGACTAGGACGTCCAGCAAGGCTGGGCCATGTTCGAGAGCGGCCAAGGCACGGGCGATTGCCCCGTCTAACTGCTCGACCTTTTCGACGCGTTCTGCATGCACTCCGAAGGCGCGCGCCATCGCGGCATGATCGGCAAACTGGAGTCGGGTGCCCACGACCCGGCCATGGGTCTCTTGCTGATCGCGCACTTCAATGGCCCACGAGCCATTGTTCGCAACGACTATGAGTACTGGTACTTTATGGCGCGCCGCCGTATCGATTTCCATGGCGTTGAAGCCGAACGAACCGTCGCCGGTGGCAACCACGACTGTGCGCCCCGGGCAGGCCAAGGCCGCCGCGATACCAAAGGGCGTTCCAACGCCAATGCAGCCCAGGGGGCCAGGATCAAGATAGGTTGCAGCGGGCAATCCGACCCGTGCGAAACTTAAGAAATCGCCACCGTCGGCAATGACCACAGTGTTGTCTGGAAGGGCCGACCGTAGGGAGGACAGCAAGCGGTTCGGATGCATTAGCCCGTCGCTACCCGGTTTAGCCGTGGACATGGATACTTGCAACTTCTGGGCCCGAATCAGGTGTTGCTCGCGCACGCCTTGCGCCCAAGCGCGATCAATCATCGGAGTACGCTCACCCGCGAGCGCAAGTAAGCCTTCCAGAGCGGCCGATGGAGTGGCCAGGATTTCGGCGGCCGCGCGGCGGTTGTCGCGCAGCTCACTGGCGGCGTCTGCAATGCGAACGAACTGCGCGTCACCAAACACGGCCGGGGAGCCATAGGCCAATTGAAAATCAAGTCGTCGGCCAAGGGTAAGAATGACGTCGGCTTCACCCATTACGGAGCCGCGCATGGCCGCGACCACAGAGGGGTGATCTTCCGGTACTAGCCCGCGACTCTCTCCGGTGTCAAGATAGAGCGCACCGATCCGGTCCAGCAATTTCACCAAAGGTGCCGCCGCATCGCGGGCTCCGCGGCCCGTAATGACCAGTGGCCGCTTGGCATTCCACAGAAGATCTACGGCTTTGGCTAGCGTCGCTGGATCGGGGTACAGAATACTCTTGGTACGAGGCAAAAACCATTCGGGCAGTTGCACGGCCCGCGAGGGCTCGGCGCGCAGCACATCGACCGGAAAATCCAGATAGACCGGCCCCGGCTCTCCGCCCTGACCCACGGCACGCGCCAGCGCTTCGTCGAGTTCTTGTAGCACCAGATCGGGATCTCGAACCGTGCGCGCATAGCGTGTCAAAGGACGCACAAATTCGGTGTGTGCCATGTCTTGCAGGGCGCCGCGATTTTCCTGTGGCCGTGGAGGCGTGCCCGAGAGAATCAGCACTGAAGCGCGAGCGACGTGGGCATTCGCAATGCCGGTCATCGCATTGGTGACCCCTGGGCCAGCGGTGACCATCGCCACCCCGACCGTCCCGGTGAGCTCTGCGTGTGCATGGGCCATATACACCGCTGCGCGCTCGTCGCGTACATCGATGATCCGAATGCCTTCCGCATCTAGCCACATCCACATGGGCATGATGTGCCCACCGCACAGCGCGAACACTCGGTCAATGCCGCGCGCCTTCAGGCAACGGGCGATTAACGCTGCGGCGCTCTTGTCAGACGCGGTTGGCGTGGTCATGCACGGCTCCTTTCAGGGTTGGAAAATGGCGGGCCTATTGGATGGCAAAGCAATCAACTTGGCAATATACTAGCAGAACTCTGAATTCAGAGTTCTGGCTTGAGTTAAAATTAAGTCTTTCCCAATCTTCGTTGAATCAAGGAGAACCTCATGAATCGCCTGCTCACGGTCGCCGACGCGGTCGCCTCGCACGCGCGCCTCACGCCCAATAAGCTGGGAATTCGTGATTCGCGCCGCGAGTTGAGTTTTGCGCTCTGGCATGAACGCGCCACCCGACTGGCCAACGGTCTGCTCTCGCTCGGACTGAGCAAAGGCGACAAAGTCGCTCTGCTCGCCTACAACCGGGTGGAATGGATGGAGATCTATGTCGCTCTTGCCCGCGTTGGCTTGGTGGCCGTGCCGATTAACTTTCGGCTGACCTCGCCTGAGATTGCCTACATCGCTGAGCATAGCGAGGCCCGCGCCTTTATCGTTCAAGACGAGCTGGCTGATCGGGTCGAGCCGATCCGACAAACGCTCGCGATTGCCCCCAGCCATTACGTTTGGCTTGGCGAAACGAGCGCACCGGGATGGACAGGCTATGAACAGTTAATTGCTCAGGCCAGTGCGACCGAGCCCACCTTGGAGGTGCTACCCTCCGATACTTTTGCCCTGATGTACACCTCAGGTACTACCGGGCGACCCAAGGGCGTCGTACGCAGTCACGAAGGCAGCACCTTGATTGCCCTGGCCACTGCGCTTGAGATGCGCTTCACCCGGGACGATGTCGGTTTGATGGTCATGCCGATGTGCCATGCCAATTCGCTATACTTTAGCCACACTTTCGCCCATCTAGGTGCCGCCTGCGTCATCGATGATCGCAGGAGCTTTGATCCCGAGGCGCTGTTAGTCATTCTAGCCAATGAGAAGGTGACTTTTACGTCCTTAGTACCGACCCACTACATCATGATGCTGGCCTTACCTGATTCCACAAAAGCTCAATACGATGTGAGTCGAGTCGACAAGCTGATGATTTCCTCTGCCCCAGCGCGTCGCGACACTAAACTCGCCATTATGGAATTCTTCCGCAACGGCCGTCTGCACGAACTCTATGGCTCGACGGAAGCTGGCTGGGTCACCCTGCTCCGGCCGGACGAACAACTCGACCGGCTCGGAACAGTGGGGCGCGAGTGGGCGGGCTCAGGCCCGATCAAAATGCTGGATCCGGAAGGACACGAAGTGCTCGACGGTGAAGTGGGCGAGCTGTTTTCGCGCACGCCCTATGCCTTCGATGGTTATTGGAAAAGCCCTGAGAAAACCGCCGAGGCCATGCGCGGCGCATGGTGCTCAGTGGGCGACATGGCGCGCCGAGATGCCGATGGCTACATTCACTTGGTCGACCGGAAGAGCAATATGATCATCAGTGGCGGCGAGAACATCTACCCGTCTGAAGTGGAGGGCGTGCTGGGCGCGCATCCCAAAGTGAAGGACGTGGCCGTGATAGGAGTGCCTCATGACAAATGGGGCGAGGCAGTACTAGCGGTCGTCGTGCTGCATGAACGAGCAGAGGCGAGTGAGACCGAAATACTCGATTGGTGCCGTGGGCGCATTGCAGGATACAAACGACCACAAACCGTGCAATTCCTGAGCGATGCCCAAATGCCGCGAACCGCCACGGGAAAGATCTTGCACCGGGTATTACGTGAGCAATTGGTCGCAAAAATGGCTGCCATTTGCGCATGAAACCTCTCGCCAGCGCACCGAACCTCGCCGACCAAGTTCGCGACGCGATTCTAAGCGAGATTGCCTCCGGTCAGCTCCTGCCTGGCGACCGGATTATTCAAGAAAAAATTGCGCAAGCGCTTGGAGTGTCTCGTCAGCCTGTCCAGCAAGCCTTGAATTTGTTGCATAACCAAGGGGTCTTGCAATTGGCCCCAGGCCGCGGCCTGATTGTCACCGTACTCGATCCGGATCATGTGTTGCACATGTATGACCTGCGTGCAGCCATCGAAGGCTTGGCGTGTCGCCGCGCCGCTGAAAGCAAATCCGAAAACAATGCTGCAAAGCTTGGACAGAGCTTGATCGACGCTGGCCGCAAGGCAGTGGCCAGCGGGTCGGTCGCGAAAATGATTGCCGCCGATATGAAGTTTCATGAACTTCTTTATACCCTGTCCGGCAATCCCTTGGTCGCTCCCTCCTTGTCCACCCACCTCACCTATACCCAAAGGGTGATGGGAGAAGTCTTGATGCGCGATGAGAAACCACGCGATATCTGGAATCAACACGCCAAAATACTCGAGGCCATTGTGAAGGGAGACGGAGATCGCGCCGAGAGCTTGGTGCGAAGCCACATCACGCAGGCGGCCACTTTCATGGTGGCTCGTATGCGCGCTGTCGCTGGCCCGGGGCAAGACTAGAATTGAGGGAAACGCATGTCGATAGACCCTCCCCCATGGCTGCGTTTACTCAGTGTTCCTGTGATCGCGACGCCTTCACACCATTGTTCATACCATCAATTTGGCGACCTGCTCTTCGTTCCAGTCAAGCCCACTGTCCGGTCGATTTGGGACTTGCACCATGCCGTTTTCGACTTGAAAAGGTTCGGCGATGAAGGGGTGAGCCCAGTCTCGCCATTCCAGCCAATGGGTCGACTCGCTGGCTCGCAACAAATGCGCCGAGACCTCTGGATACAGAGGGCTCGACAAAGTCAGGCCCGCAGCGCCTGCAATAGCGGCGCATCGCATGAAACCGGTACCCCTCCAATGCGCATCAGGTCGGGCATGTACAGATCTGCCGCGCCCACCAAAATGAATGGCCAGTGAGTGTATTGACCCACGGTCGGGTTGGAGACAATGGGGCGCCGCAACGGCACGGAAAGTACGCGCAGCTTGATGCTGTGCAAGCTTAGTGGGTGGAAGGAAACAGCGGGTGCATTCATGGATCAACACCTGAGTTGGGCCGTTTTAAATGGACCTCGCCGATGCTGAGCAAGCGCCGAGTCAAGAACGATTTCTGAAACCGTCGAAGCTCCTTGATCGTCTCGAATCCTAATGCATGGAATTCGTGGCTGACCACCCTGGAGAAAGGTGGCATTTTGCAAGGCGCCATTTGATGGAGTTGATGCGCTAAGCCCGAATGAATTCCCTGGAATATACTTTAGTGACGAAAGCGCAGTTGTTCTTGCGCGACTAAAGAAAGAACGAGCCATGCCGATAGTCTTCAAACAAGTCTCTCCAGTGTTTCGCATGTTTGATGAGGCCAGCTCCAAGCACTTCTACCTGGATTTTTTAGGCTTTAAACTCGATTGGGAGCATCGTTTTGAAGAAAACGCTCCTCTTTATTGCCAGGTGTCACGGGGCGGGTTTGTCCTGCACCTAAGTGGGCATCATGGCGACTCTAGCCCGGGTTCGGTGGCCTATGTAACGATTGACAATATTGA
>JAYUOT010000332.1:0-12193 GCA_043760705.1 Betaproteobacteria bacterium | reverse complement strand
ACGTTATTCTAGGAGGGCTGTTCAAACTTTCGCCGACCGGGTCCAATTCTCGTGATACCTGCGGCCTATATCTGAGTCTTGTTCAAAAAATACTGATCTAATTGCCCCAGCCATTGCGCCTTTTGCCGAGGTAGGGCGAAACTCGCCTCGAAGCTATTGGCCGCCAACTGCCACGCATCTCGTGCGTTCAGGGCAAGAGCCTCGAAGCTCGACATAAAGTTTTGATTGAGATAGCCGCCAAAGTATGCGGGATCGTCCGAGTTCAAGGTGATGCAAAGACCTTCCCCAAGCAACTCCCTGAGGTTATGCTCGGCCATCGTATTGAAGACTCTCAATTTAATATTCGAAAGCGGGCAAACCGTTAAAGGCATGCGCTGCGAAGCCAGGTACCTCACCAATCGTTCATCTTCAAGGCAACGCACACCGTGGTCCAGTCTGGCCACCTGAAGCTGATCGAGCGCACTCCAGATATATTCTGGCGGACCTTCCTCACCGGCATGCGCCACGAGCCGCAGGCCCAGCGCCGCAGCTCTGGCAAACACTTGCCTGAATTTCTCGGGCGGATGCCCGCACTCGCTGGAGTCCAAGCCCACGCCGATGAAATGCTCACGAAAGGGTTGGGCCGCTTCGAGTGTCTCAAAAGCCGAAGCCTCTGAGAGATGACGTAGGAAACAAAGTATGAGCGCCCCGTCCACACCCAGCTCGACTCGCGCTTTGGTGATGGCTCGACTCAAGCCATGGATCAAAGTGCCGATGGCAACGCCTCGTTCGGTATGCGTTTGAGGGTCAAAGAAGATCTCCGCGCGAACAATATTTTCGGTCGCTGCGCGCTGTAGATAGGCCCAGGCCATCTGGAAGAAATCGTCTTCTTCAATGAGAACGCTCGCGCCCGCGTAATAGACGTCAAGAAAGGACTGCAGGTCTTCAAAGTCATAGGCCGCGCGCAAAGCCTCAACGCTCGAAAAGGGAAGCTTGATCTGGTTCTTTTGCGCCAGCGTGAACATCAGTTCTGGCTCAAGTGAACCTTCAATATGCAAATGAAGCTCGGCCTTGGGCATGCCACAGACGAGCCCTGGGAGCTGCGCAGCTTTGATCGCGGAAAAATCAATGCGCGGGTCGGGGCTGATGACGCTCATAGGTTTCTTTCAACACACGCCAAACTGAATGCCAAGACGCTTGAGGTAGCGGCGGTAGGCCAGTGAGGCTTTATCGGCCGCGCTGTGCATTTCGGCCTTGGGATCCAGCGGGAGGCGCTTGGGCGTTTGCGATTCAAGGATAGGTTTGTCCTGCAAAAAAATGGTCTCTTGAAACCTCTGTAGATCTTGTTCGGGCGAGACAAAATCATTCATCGCCAGCCGAAACCACACCAAGCTTCGCTCGGGTGTAACCGGACACACAAATAAGGCGATAGACTCTTTAAAATCTGATATGGCGACCTGTGCAGCCTCCGGAATCTTGGTCAGCACGGCGCAATAAGGTGAGATCACCTCGTAGGTGTACTCCACCATACTGCCGCCAGTCGCGTGCACACTGCTTTTGGGCTGCCAGGCAAAACAACGGCTGGCCAACAGACCACGTTCCATCTCCTGGATAATATAAGGGGATTGACTCGTGTGGTCCCGATCCCCCAACCAGTGTTCATGCACATAGCCGAAATGGGCCATATCCAAAAAGTTCTCGACAATGCGTGGTGCACTGGACTCGACCCAGTAAGGGCCGCAAGTGGCCTTGCGCAGCCTGACGTCATGCTCGGCGGTAAACGTGGGGAAGTCTATTGGCTGAAGGCTTTGTTGGCCCATGTGAGGCAGATTTGCCATCTTGAGCGGACTTTGCACCGCCTGATGATCGACTGGGTGCCTTGGTGCATCCGGATGCATGCACACCCAAATTAAATCATAGGCCAGCCGGGTTTGATACTGGCAGGCCTTCACCAAGTTGTGCGGCGTCAACTCTGGGGTTGCGGGAATCAGTCGGCATTGCCCCTGGCCATCAAACTGCCAACCGTGATAGGCGCACTCGAGGCGACTCTCCAGGACTCGACCTAGACTCAAGCGCGCGCCACGATGGGGGCATTGGTCCGCAAAGGCGTGTACCTTGCCAGCTTGGTCACGCCATAGCACGAGCTCCAGACCCAAGAGCTTGACCGCGAGCGGTGTCGCCCCAAGTGCCTTGCAAGACGCCACCGGGTGCCAATGCCTTTTTTCGATCATTGACTTGGCTCAAACATAGTTTCTGATCACCCAGCTCGACGTCCCGCAAAAAAGCCACCATTCAAGCCGGGGTCCATTCGTTCGAATGGACCCCGTCAAAACACAACTTATTTCTTATCGGGCAAAGCACCTTCGACGCCTTGGACATAAAAGTCAATCTTGCCTTTAAAGTCGTCATCCGCTTTGACGTCCTTGGCGAGACGCTCTTTGCCGGTGTTATCCACCAGCGGTCCGGTGAACACCTCGAAACTGCCGGCCTTGATGGCTTCTTTCACTTCCTTTACTTTGGCTTGCACATCGGCCGGAACACTATCAGCGATTTTCACCAAGTCGTTCTGCCCTTCCTTCATACCCCAGCGGGTCACGCCGGTTTTCCAGGAGCCGTCCATGGCTTCCTTGATCGCCTTGCTGTAGTACGGGCCCCAGTTCACAATCGCTGAAGCGAGGTGAGCCTTGGCCGCAAAGGCACTCATGTCGCTATCCCACCCGAAGGCATACTTGCCATTCTTCTCGGCGGTTTGAAGCACGGCGGTCGAATCAGTGTTTTGCAAGAGCACGTCTGCGCCTTGATTGATCAGACTCTGGGCAGCCTCACTTTCTTTGGGTGGATCGAACCAAGTCGACACCCAAACGACCTTGGTCTTGATCTTAGGGTTGACGCTCAATGCGCCCAGGGTGAAGGCATTGATGTTGCGTACCACCTCGGGAATTGGGAAGGAGCCCACAAAGCCAAGCGTATTGGACTTAGTCATCTTGCCCGCGATCATCCCCGCAACATATGCATCTTGATAAAAACGGGCGTCGTAAACGCGCAGGTTGTCGGCGGTTTTATAGCCGGTCGCATGCTCAAACTTGACGTTCGGAAAATCCTTGGCGACTTTCAGCATCGGCTCCATATAGCCAAAGCTGGTTGCGAAAATGATCTTGTTACCTTGGGACGCCAAATCGCGAATCACACGCTCGGCGTCGGCCCCTTCAGGTACTTTTTCGACCATACTGGTTTTCACCTTGTTGCCAAACTCGGCCTCGACGGCTTTGCGACCAAGGTCGTGGGCATAGGTCCAACCGGCATCGCCGACCGGCCCCACGTAAACCCAAGCGGCCTTAAACGGCTCCCCAGTGGCGGGCGCCGACGCTGTTGGCGTGGACGCTGCAGCAGGGGTCGCAGGCTTGGCTTCTTCTTTCTTACTGCAACCGATCAACACACCGGCGGCTACAAGGGCCGCCAATCCAAACGTGCGCAAGCTTGCGCGCTTCACAAAATCCGACATAAACTCTCCTAGGCTTTTCGAGAACAACCAAACAAAGTGAACCTTCTGAGGGCTAGCGAAACGGTTAGCCACCAGGATAAAAGGGTTTTCCAAGGGACGCGGGCATGTTAACGCGAATCCATTCGGGGTTGCGAGAAATCAATGCCAAAACCACAATGGTGGCAAGGTAGGGCAACATGCCCATAATTTGGCTGGCGATTTGCACACCCAGGCCTTGCAAATGGAATTGCAGCATCGTCACGCCGCCAAACAAATACGCGCCCAATAAAACGCGCGTCGGCCGCCATGTAGCGAAGGTGGTGAGCGCAAGCGCAATCCAACCTCGACCTGCGGTCATCCCCTCAACCCACAGAGGCGTATACACTACCGCCAAATAGGCGCCGGCCAAGCCACAGAAAGCACCTCCGACCATGACCGCAGCGAGGCGGATCAGCCTGACCGGAAGACCCAGCGCATGGGCTGCCTCAGGGGCCTCACCAATCGCCCGCAAGGTCAGGCCCGCTCGAGACTTGTAGAGAAACCAGACGGTTGCGAAGGTGAGGGCGACCGCGAAATAGACGAAAGGGTTTTGTTTAAAAAACGCCGGGCCAAAAAAGGGTAGGTCCGACAAGCCAGGGATTTCCATTAAAACATTATGGGTCAATTTCTTGCCGACATAACTGGTGCCCATGAAAGCCGACAAACCCGTCCCCAATAAGCTCAGGGCCAGTCCGGTGGCGTATTGATTGGTGTTGAGCCCAATCACCAAAAATCCGAATAAGGCGGCAAACGCCGCGCCCATTGCAGCGCCACCCGCCAGGGCCAAAAAATCACTTTGAGTATGGAAGGCAATCGCAAAGCCCGCGACGGCCGCCATCAACATCATGCCCTCTGCGCCCAGGTTCAACACGCCGGCGCGTTCATTGATCAACAGGCCAAGTCCGGCCACGGCCAGAGGCGTTCCTGCGTTCAAAGTCGCTGCGATGAGAAAGGCGAGTTCGTTCATGAGTGTGCCCGCCTACGCCTGTGGGTGGGCCAAGAAACCGGTGAGTTTCACGCGGAAGTTAATTAAGGTATCGCAGGCCAAAAGCGTAAACAGGAGCAAGCCCTGGAAAACACCCGTGATCGCATTGGGCAGTCCTAGCCGAGATTGTGCCAGCTCCCCGCCAATCAGGAACATGGACAATAAGAGGCTCGCAAATACACACCCGAGCGGATGCAAGCGCCCCAGGAAGGCCACAATGATGGCTGTGAAGCCGTAGCCGGTGGACACATTGGGTGTCAATTGCCCGAGCGGTCCGGTGGCCTCCATCGCCCCAGCCAAGCCAGCCAAGGCGCCCGAAATCAGCAAGGCCGTCCAAAGAGCTCGCCGATCCGAAAACCCGGCATAGCGTGCGGCCAATGGGGCAAGGCCACCCACCCTAAGCTTGAAACCCGCAAAGGTTTTGGACATGAAGAACCACACCAGCCCGACCATGACGAGGGCCAGCACAAAGCCCCAATGCAAACGCCCTGGCAAAATCAGCTTCGGCATGCTGACGATCTCATCGAACCTCTGGGTGTGCGGAAAGTTGAATCCCATCGGATCTTTCCAGGGACCAAACACGAGATAGCTCAATAGCAGGTTGGCCACGTAAACCAACATCAGACTGACCAAGATTTCACTGGCGTTGAAGCGGTCCTTGAGTAACGCCACAAGCCCGGCCCAGACCATTCCGCCGCACATGCCTGCGATAAGAACAAGCGCAATAATCCAGCCGCCCGGTTGGGCACCGATCGTCGTCACCCCAAGTGCAATGCCGCCTCCAAAAATTGCGCCCATTAAAAATTGGCCCTCAGCACCGATGTTCCAGACATTCGAGCGATAGCAAATTGATAGTCCAAGCGCGCAGAGAATCAGCGGTGTGGACTTGAGGCCCAACTCGGTCAGCTGGTAAATGTTTTTCAGCGGCTCATAAAAAAAGGCCCCTAGGCCCTTGACAGGATCTTTACCCAGGCTCAAAAATAATAGCAGCGCGATCACGAATGTGATCACCAGTGCGAGCAGGGGCGAGGCATAAACCCAGAACCGTGATGGAGCACTGCGGGCTTCTAGCTTAAGCATGTGCCCTCACCTTCAGCATCCGCCTTCAACTTAAGCATGTGCACTATCCCATAGGCCACTCATCCATTGTCCAATCACGTCGACATTCGCTGCGCGCGAGTCGATGCTCAGCGACAAACGGCCTTTGGAGATCACCTGCAAGCGATCGCAGATTTCGAATAGCTCCTCAAGCTCTTCGGAGACTACCAGTACGGCACAACCTTCATCTCGCAAGGCGAGTAGCTCGGCTCTGATTTGCGCAGCCGCACCAACGTCCACTCCCCAGGTCGGCTGGGAGACAATTAACACCTTCGGGCGAGCATCGATCTCGCGGCCGACGATGAATTTCTGCAAATTTCCACCGGACAAGCTCCTAGCAATGGCCTGTGGGCCTTCGGCCTTCACAAAAAAGCGCTCGATCAGATCGGCGGTCTGACGTTTGACGACAGCCCACTTCACCAAGCCTCCAAAGAGTGCTCGTGCCCAGGGCTGAATGCTGAGACCCTCTGGCCGGGTGAGTAGGGTGTTCTCGGTCAAACTCATGGTGGCGACCGCCCCTCGTCCAAGGCGCTCTTCCGGCACAAAGTTGAGGCCCGCGCGGCGTCGCTCGGCGGGGCTTTTGCCCCCGATGGGCCGGTCGAAGAGCTTGACCGCACTAGGAAGTTCGCGGCCGTCTTCGCCCGACAAACAAGCCAGGAGTTCCTTTTGACCGTTACCCGAAACCCCTGCAATGCCCAGAATTTCTCCCTGCCGCAATTGCAGATCAACCCCCAACAATTCGACAGCAAAGGAATCACTCTTTGCGAGACTCAGAGCCTCAACCGATAAGGCGAGCGCGCCTAAGGTCACTTCGCGATGCTGCAACTTCGGAGGTTCCGTGCCGATCATCAGGCGCGACAAACTGACATTACTTTCCTGGCGCGGATCGACAAAGCCCGTCTTTTTCCCGCCACGTAACACGGTGCAAGCGGTACAGAGCGCACGAATTTCATCGAGCTTATGGCTAATGTACAAAATGCTACAGCCGGTCGCCGCGAGTTTGCGTAGCGTCGCGAAAAGTCTTTCGACCGCCTGAGGGGTAAGTACAGACGTGGGTTCATCTAAAATCAGTAGTTTTGGCTCGGTGAGCAGTGCCCGCACGATCTCCACCCTTTGCCGCTCGCCCACTGAGAGGGTGTGCACTGGGCGCATGGGTTCAAGATCCAGGCCGTAATCTGAAGCCTTGGCCTCGATCCTTTGAACGATCTGGCGAATGCTTTGACTTTGACTTTTACGTTTGTCCAAGCCTAACCAAATATTCTCGGCCACCGTCAGGGTGTCAAACAGCGAGAAATGCTGAAACACCATGCTAATGCCCATCGCTCGAGCCGCTTGCGGGTTACGAACCTGGACAGGCTGGCCATTCAAGCTCATCGTGCCGGAATCGGGCCGAACCGCCCCATAAATGATCTTCATCAGTGTGGATTTGCCCGCACCGTTTTCACCAAGAATGGCGTGAATTTCGCCAGGCATGACGCGTAGCGAAATACCGTCGTTGGCCAGCACCGCGGGGTAACGTTTGCTGATCTGGCTTAACTCAAGGCGGGCCACGTTGCTCAAATCCTTTACACCCTTTCATTCAATCTGTACAAACGTAACAAAAGCGTCGCCCACTGCTCAGCCCTAGCCTGCGATGTGCCACGATCGAGGGAATCAGACTAAAGTGCAGGACTTGAGCGGATACCGTGCGCGGCCAGCCTTGCAAAGCAGGCCTTTGTGTATTAATAATATTTTGAAATGACTATATTATCTCGCTTATTTCGAGTCCTGGCTCTACCATCAGTGTCATGAGTGATTTAGTCACAGGTCCGGCCGACCCTGGCAAGGTTTGCACGACGCCGATTCATTTCTGGCGAGCGGGTCGCATCCATGAAATCGCACACCCTTCGCCCAACCAGACCCTGCTCGAGTACTTAAGATCGGCCGATGGCCTCCATGCCCGCGGCACTAAGGAGGGTTGCGCTGAAGGTGACTGTGGTGCTTGTACCGTGGTGATTGCTGAGCTTGAGGGCGAATCCAAACCCCTGCGATTTCGAGCCGTCAATAGTTGCATACGCTTTGCGCATCAAATGGAGGGTTGCGCCTTGTGGAGTGTGGAAGATTTGTCGGCAGCGCCCGCTCAATCTCAGCTGCATCCCGTGCAACAGGCGATGCTCGAGGCGCACGCTTCGCAATGCGGTTTTTGCACGCCCGGCTTCGTGATGTCGCTGTTCGCGCTCTACCAGGCCTCACCCACCGGGGCCATTGATCGCGAGGCTGCAATCAACGCTTTATCCGGCAATCTGTGTCGATGTACCGGCTATCGACCCATTCTCGACGCCGCCCAAGCCATGATGCGCTTGCCGCGCGTCGAGCAGCCCGAGGAAAGTATTAAGTTGGCTTTGCTGCAGCTCGCCCAAAAGCAAACCCTTCCAAGCCATGCATCTTCGCAACCCATCCTTCGGCCCCCCGATCTTGCGACGCTTTTGCAGCTGCGCCACAACTTTCCTGAGGCTCAACTGCTCGCCGGTGCGACGGATGTGGGTCTGTGGGTCACGAAACAGGGGCAGCGCTTTGAACAGGTGATCGACATCAGCGCGGCCAAAGATCTCAAGAACGTCGTCTCAGCCCACGGCCACCTCGAGATTGGCGCGGCGGTGCGCCTTGAAGACGCCTACCGGGCCATTGCCCTGAGTCGCCCTCAAATCACCGCCTTCGCGCGTCGCTTTGCCGGTTTACCGGTGCGACACTCGGGAACCTTGGGCGGCAATCTTGCCAACGGTTCTCCCATCGGAGACTCAATGCCCTTGTTAATCTCGCTGGGCACGAAAATTCGTCTTGCGAGTCAGGCTCGCGGATCCCGCGAGATGGTTTTAGAGGATTTTTATTTGGCGTATCGCCGCACTCAATTGGCCAGCGATGAGGTTCTGAGCCATATTCTTATTCCTTCGGCAGCGGCCGAGGAGTTGAGTCGCATCTACAAAGTCTCCAAGCGCTTCGAAGACGATATTTCGGCCGTATGCCTCGGGATCAATGTTCGATTGGACGGCGCGGGCGAAATCATCGAGTCTGTGCGGATCGGTGTTGGCGGCATGGCCGCTACGCCGACGCGAGCCTACAAGACAGAAGCCGCACTGATCGGCCAAAGATTCTCTTTAGAAACCTTCTTGAGGGCCAAAGAAAGTATCAGCGCTGAATTTTCTCCCTTAGACGACATGCGAGCCAGCGCTCGATATCGGCGTCAAGTCGCGGGCCATTTGATGTTACGTTTCTGGCACGAGATTCATGCTCCCGATGAGCCCACCAGCCTAGAGTCCTTTGACGCCACACCGGTGACGCTTTACAGAACGAAGGCCCCCAATATTTCAACGAGCCTTCGCCAAGCGAACGGTTCTGGGCCAAAGGTCAAGCCGTGAACTCGCCTCTTATCTCCGGTCAAAGCATTAGCCATGAGAGTGCACGAGCGCAAATCACGGGCCGCGCCCAATATGTTGATGATCTTGCCGAAATCCAGGGGACGCTATTTGCGGCACCCATTTGCAGCCTGATCGCGCACGGCGTCCTGAGCGGCTTGGACATCACACAGGCCCTCGCCATGGTCGGCGTCGTCAAGGTCCTCCAGGCCTGCGACCTGCCCGGCGACCCTTTGCTCGCAAGCTTCGTTCACGACGAACCCATTTTTGCTAGCGGTAAGGTCGAGCACGTCGGTCAAGTGATGGGTTTGGTTATTGCGACCGATATCCATACGGCGCGCTTGGCGGCGCGCAGGGTCACAGCCCACATCGAGCCCCTTGTGCCTGTCCTGAGTATAGAAGAGGCACTCCTCGCGAAATCTTGGGTGCTACCGCCCGTCTCCTTGGTACGAGGCGATCCGGAGAGTGCGCTGACCGGCGCAACTCATCGCTTGAGCGGGCGCACCCGGGTCGGGGGGCAAGAGCACTTTTATCTCGAAGGGCAAATTGCCTATGCGATACCGCAAGAGCAAGGTCGGCTCTTCGTGCATTCTTCGACCCAGCACCCTGGCGAGGTTCAAAGTTGGGTCGCGCGCGCACTCAAGCTCCCCATGCACCGGGTGACCGTGGAGACTCGCCGCATGGGCGGAGGCTTTGGTGGCAAGGAGACACAGGCCGGGCACTTGGCGGTGTGGGCGGCGCTGGCCGCACAAGCCACGAACCAACCGGTGAAGATGCGCCTGGACCGGGACGACGACTTTATGATCACCGGCAAACGTCACAACTTCCTTGCGCAGTATGAGGTGGGTTTTAGCGCGGAAGGTCAGATTCAGGCACTCACTGTCATGCTTGCAAGCCAGTGCGGCTTTTCCGCTGACCTCTCCGGGCCGGTAAATGACCGAGCCATGTTTCATTTAGACAATGCCTATTATTTGCCACATGTGCGCATTGATTCGTTTCGATGCAAGACCAATACACAATCCAATACCGCGTTTCGTGGCTTCGGCGGACCTCAAGGCATGTTTGTCATTGAAACGATCATGGGTGAGATCGCGCGCTACTTAAGGATCGATGCCTTATTCGTGCGCCAGCGTAACTTGTACGACCGCAGCACTCGTAACACGACACCTTACGGCATGGCGGTTGAAGACAACATACTTCCAGAGCTCATCTTGACACTGGAGCAAACTAGCCAGTATCAAGACCGCCAAAGAGCCCTTCGGGTTTGGAATGCCGAGCATCCCATGCTCCCACGCGGCATCGCCTTAACTCCAGTAAAATTTGGCATTTCATTTACCGCAACCCAATTCAATCAAGCCGGTGCTTTGGTTCAGGTGTATACCGATGGCAGCGTTTTAGTCCATCACGGCGGCACCGAGATGGGGCAGGGACTGCATACCAAGGTCTGCCAAGTCGTCGCGGATGAGCTTGGCCTGCCCTTTGATCGAGTGGCAATCAGCGCGAGCGATACCAGTAAAATTGCCAATGCATCGGCGACGGCCGCCTCTGTCGGCACCGACTTAAATGCACGCGCCGCACAGTACGCGGCTCAGGAGATCCGCGAGAAACTCGCCGCTTTTGTCGCGCGCCGCGACCAGTGCAAGCTCTCCGAAGTGACGTTCGTCAATGCTCAGGTGATCACGCCCACTCAAACCAGCGCCTTCGTCAATATTGTCCAAGCCGCCTACGCTGCGCGCATCCAGCTTTGGGCTGATGGTTTCTATATCACCCCAAAAATTCATTATGATAAAACCACCATGCAGGGCCGCCCGTTTTACTACTTCGCCTATGGTGCGGCTTGCGTCGAAGTCATTATCGATACGCTGACGGGCGAACATAGAGTTTGTGGCATCGATATTCTTCATGACGTAGGCACGAGCATTAACCCGGCGATTGATTTAGGGCAAATCGAGGGGGGCTTCGTGCAGGCCATGGGTTGGTTAACGAGCGAAGAGTTAGTGTGGGACGCGCAAGGCAAACTGACCACGCATGCGCCTTCCACCTATAAAATTCCGACCGCAGGCGACATCCCCGAACATTTTCGGGTGGCCCTATGGCCGCAAGCCAATCGCGAGTCCAATGTGTTTGGCTCCAAGGCGGTGGGTGAGCCGCCCTTCATGCTAGCCTTGGCCGTCATTGAGGCGCTGCGAGACGCGGTGGCCTCGCTCGACCCTGAGGCGACCTTTAGCCTCAATGCACCGGCCACACCTTCCGAAGTATTGAACGCCATTGAACAACTCCGAACTCAAATCAAAAACACAGTCATGGCTTAGTCAAGGGGTCACCGTTGTGCGGGTCAGCATCGCCAAGGCACAAGGTTCAACTCCCAGGCCAACTGGCACATTGATGCTGGTCACCGAGAACCACTGTGCGGGATCGATTGGTGGGGGGCATTTAGAGCTCAAAGCACTGACTCTGGCGCGCGAGTTCATCGCGCGCAACCACCACAAACAATCGTCTGGCCGGTGGCCAGATGGGGCGGACCCGGGCGTCGCCCTTATCAAGCACTTTAGTCTAGGTCCTAGCCTCGGGCAATGTTGTGGCGGGGCGGTCGACCTACTGTTTGAGGTTGTCAAGCCATCGATGATCGCGACCTGGCCAGAGGATGCGCGACGATTCACACTCGCTCTGTTTGGTGCGGGCCATGTCGGACGAGCCATTGTTGATGTCCTGAGTCTGCTTCCCTGTCAGCTCATTTGGATTGACGAGCGCGAGCATGAGTTCCCAAGCGCCGCCACGACGAATTCCAGTATCGATGTGCGCTGTGTCGACTCACCCAGTGCCGAAGTCAAAACACTTCCCAGGGGCTGCTTCGTGATTGTGACCACACACCGTCATGATTTGGATTTTGAGTTGTGCGAGGCAGCGCTGAATCGGAACGATCTGCCCTTTGTGGGCCTGATCGGGTCCGCCACAAAAAAAGCTCGATGCCTCAAGCATCTGGAGCAAAAAAATGTGGCGACCCGGCAGCGTCTGGTCTGTCCGATGGGTCTGCGGTCGATTCATGGCAAGGAGCCGGCGGTGATCGCCGTCAGTGTTGCCGCACAATTGCTTGAATTGAGCTCGATCATCGGGCCTGGTGATCCAAACTGAGCGATCAAAGAAGTACTAGTACGCCATTAAGGACCCCATGTTCGACATTTTGTTCGAGGTCGGTAAAGTTCATATCACCTGGATTGA
>JAYUOT010000331.1:0-2578 GCA_043760705.1 Betaproteobacteria bacterium | reverse complement strand
TGCAATAAAAGCAGCGCCTGCCGGTTGACCCATCGCCAGCTCACGCGCTATTTCGCGAGCTGGTGAAACGTATCGCGAAACTCGCGCATGAATTCGCGCCCTGCAACCAGTTGTTCCTCAAGCGCGGGATCATAGGGCGTGAGCGCGCACCCTTCCGGCGTTTCCGTCATGAAGACCGTGTCGCCTTTTGCAAGCTTCAGTCGCGCGAGCACCTCCTTCGGCAAAATAACACCGACGGAATTACCGATTTGGGTGAGTTTGAGGGAGTGCATTGCGGGGCCTCGTTAAGTTATAACGGACGTTATATTATCGAAATACAAAGGTGGTGACAATGCGGGACGAAAGGGATCGATTCAAGAGTTTGATAACTTCTTTTTATCAAAATAATCGATAACATATGTTTGCGTAAAAACAAGTATTTTGATAAATTATGGTTTTATGAGCGAGGTATCAAATGCAGGCGCGGGACATTATCGACAGATTTGGGGGGCAGTCAGCATTGGCTGAGCTACTTGGCAAGGGCCAAAGCACGGTGGCGTATTGGGCAAAGACGGGCATTATCCCCGCTCGTTGGCAACCCAAATTGCTATCTGTGGCATTAGAAAGGGGCATCTCTTTGGCCCCAAGTGATTTCATGGGGCCAAAGGCAAGACCACTAGATGTTGCTGTTCAACCGCCGGTGCGGGCTGAAAAACCTCAAGAAATGCCGGAACGCGTTACAGCTCAACAATCCCCGTTTCTCTTTTACGAATCGAGCGATGGGGCCATAAAAGTCCAAGTCATGCTTGATAGCGAGACTGTTTGGGCTTCGCAAAAGGGGATGGCTGAGATATTTGACGTTGAGGTGGCCACAATCAATGAGCACCTTAAGAACATATTCAATTCTAACGAATTAGACGAAAAATCAGTTATTAGGAAATTCCTAATAACTGCTTCTGATAACAAAAACTACGAGACGAATTTCTATAATTTGGACGCCGTAATATCCGTTGGATATCGTGTGAATTCTTATCAGGCAACGCAATTCAGGCGTTGGGCTACAGGCGTCCTAAAAAGCTACCTCATCAAGGGCTTTGCTCTTGATGACGAGCGTCTGAAGCAAGGAAAACAACTTTTCGGAAAAGACTATTTCGATGATCTGCTTGAGCGGATCCGAGAGATTCGTGCGTCTGAGCGCCGCTTTTACCAAAAGATTACAGACATTTTTGCACAATGTAGTATTGACTACGACAAGAACTCGCCAACGTGCAAGCAATTCTATGCCCACGTTCAGGACAAGCTGCACTACGCAATTCATGGCCACACGTCAGCAGAACTCATTGAACTTCGTGCTGATGCAAGTAAGCCCCACATGGGCCTTCAATCGTGGAGAAACGAGACCAAGGGAGGAAAAATCACCAGGTTGGACGTTACTATAGGTAAGAACTATTTGACGAAAGATGAAATTGAAAACCTCAACCGCTTGGTCGCAATGTATCTCGATTGGGCAGAAAATTTTGCTAGGCGACGTGTTGCGCTAAAGATGAAAGATTGGGCGGAAAAACTGGATGGATTCTTGGAGTTCAATGCATACGATGTGCTGAATGGCTTCGGAAAAGTCAATCGTTTATCTGCCGAGCGACGCGCCTTGCTCGAATACGATAGGTTCCGTGTAATTCAAGACGTTGAATTCAAATCTGACTTTGACAAGGTTGTAGACGAGATAAAGGTAAATAAACGCTTACCCAAAGCTTCCCGGTTCAAAGCTGAACCAAGCGACTCCTGATGCTCACGGTCAACGGCAAGGCCGCGGCCGTGGTGCAGGATGCCGCCTATCAGCGGCTGCTCGATATCGCGGCACAGGCTGATGTATTGGAAGGCATCCGGCAGGGTCGCGATGATGTTAGAAGCGGACGCACCCAGGATGCACGCACGGCATTAACTGCATTCCGGCGTGATCGTGGTTTGGCACGTTAGGCTTGCCAACCGCGCGCTACGCGACCTTGCTCATATCTACGCCTGCATTGAGGCTGCTTCGTCGGTGCAGGCGGCACAGTGGTTCGCCGGCCTGGAACAAGCGATTTTCAGCCTTGAGAATCTGCCGCGGCGCGGCGCGCGCGTGCCCTAAGACGAGAGCCTGCGGCAGCTTCTGCATGGGCGCAAACCCTATGTCTACCGGGTCATTTACGAAGTGGATGTAGCGGCGGCAACGGTCCATGTGCTGCACATCCGTGGTACGCGCCGTGATCGTATCCAGCGATAAACCAAGTGCGCCGGATCACACCCTCAATCCCGGAAACAAGCGCAACGCATTGTCCCGATCAATCGCCCGCAGATCGGCAGCACTCAATCCGCCTTTCACCAGATCGCCGGCGGCAAAGGGCCAGCGACGAATTCAATTCGCACCCTAACGGCATCAACTCAAGGCCAGAACGGTAATTTGCCCCGGCTTCCGCGACCGCGCGCGCCGCCGGATGACAATTTCCACGTCCTGATTCAGTGCTGTCAAAAACGCCATCAGCTTTTCAACGGAGAACTGGTCGAGCCGATAGTTGATCAACGCCGACACCTTGGGCTGCGGGATGTGCAGCAGTGTCGC
>JAYUOT010000330.1:0-2579 GCA_043760705.1 Betaproteobacteria bacterium | reverse complement strand
GCACGGGCAGGCGAGGCTTCACAACCAAGAGGCAATCTCATTCAGCGGCTTTTTGATGCCCCCATGCAACGGCACTTGGCATGCGGCCTTAGGATAACCCACCACCAATAAGATACTGGGTTTTTCATTAATGGGTCGCCGACAGATTTGATTCAGAAAGCCCATCGGGCTGGGGGTATGGGTCAGGCTCACCAAACCGACATGGTGGAATGCCGCGATCAGAAAGCCGGTGGCGATGCCCACCGACTCCGGTACGTAATAGTGCTTGACCGGCTGACCTGAGGGCGTGAGGGCGAATTTCTGAGCGAAAATTGCAATTAAAAGCGGTGCTTCCTCTAAAAATGGCTTGGCAGCATCCGTTCCCAATGGGGCCAGAGCTTCCAGCCATTCCTTTGGCGCTTTACCGCGATAGAAGGCACGCTCCTCCTTCTCGGCCTCTTCCCGGATGCGGCGTTTGCGCTCAGCATCCTGAATCACCACAAAGTGCCAGGGCTGGAGGTTGGCTCCCGAGGGAGCCGTACCCGCCGCCTTGAGGGCGTTCTCGATCACCTCCCGAGGCACGGGTCGGGCGTCAAAGTCTCGAACCGTGCGGCGGCGCCGTATTTCCCGGTAAAAATCGATCGACCGCACCAGCATTTGCGGCTCGTCATATTGATCTTGCTTAGGCAAGGGTTCCAACACGCAATTTGAACTCATTGGTAATCACCCATCGGCCATATTTCGCTTTTGTCGCGTCGTAGACAGTCATCTTAACCCTGTCGGGCGTAAAATTGCGTCACCGACTTACCCCCCAAGAGCCCATCCATGACCGACCTGTCCAACGCCAAGCAACTGGCGCAGTATCGTCCTGCCAATAAAGTCCGCTTCGTCACGGCGGCTTCGTTGTTCGATGGCCACGATGCCTCGATCAACATCATGCGACGCATTTTGCAGGGTATGGGAACGGAGGTCGTTCATCTTGGACACAACCGCTCGGTCGACGAAATTGTGACCTGCGCCTTACAAGAAGATGCTCAAGGCATTGCCATTAGCTCCTATCAGGGCGGCCATGTGGAGTATTTCAAGTACATGATCGACCTCTTGCGCGAACGCGGCGGCGCCCACGTGAAGGTGTTTGGCGGCGGCGGTGGCGTGATCGTTGCGGCCGAAATTCGTGAGCTGATGGCTTACGGCGTGACCAAGATTTACTCTCCCGAGGATGGTCAAAGGCTTGGCTTGCAGGGCATGATCGGCGAAATGGTCATGCTGTGCGACACCGACCTCTCGCCACTGGCACCAGCAAGCTTGGCGGCGATTCAAGGCAAAGGGGCCAGCCGTGAGCTTGCCCAGTTGCTCACCGCTTTGGAAAACGGCAAAGTCGATTCCAGTCTGCAAAAAGCGGTGCGCCTGGCAGCCGACCTCGCCAAAGTGCCGACCCTCGGCATTACCGGCACCGGCGGCGCAGGCAAATCCAGCCTGACCGACGAATTGATTCGGCGCTTTCGTTTGGACCAGGACGACGCACTCAATATCGCGATTATTTCCATCGACCCCTCACGCCGCAAATCCGGGGGCGCCCTGCTCGGCGACCGGATTCGCATGAACGCCATCAATCCTTGGAGCCAGGGTCCAAGAGTGTTTATGCGCTCGCTCGCCACCCGTGATGCCGGCAGCGAGATCAGTCAAGCGCTACCGGATGTTTTAGCAGCCTGCAAGGTGGCCGGCTTTGATCTCATCGTCGTCGAAACCTCGGGCATTGGCCAGGGAGATGCGGCCATCGTCCCGCATGTAGACTGCTCGCTGTATGTGATGACACCAGAGTTTGGTGCCGCCAGTCAGCTCGAAAAAATCGACATGCTCGATTTCGCTGATTTTGTGGCGATCAATAAATTCGACCGCAAGGGCGCTCAAGACGCGCTTCGCGATGTCGCCAAGCAGGTCCAGCGCAACAAGGAAGCCTGGACCACTTCGCCCGAAAAAATGCCGGTGTTTGGCACACAAGCTTCGCGCTTTAATGATGACGGTGTGACCGCGCTCTATCAGAGCCTAGCGGCCAAGCTTACCGATTTTGGTTTGAAACTCGGCGCCTCTAAGTTGGCGAAGGTTGAGGTTCGTTTTTCGAGCGGTGTAAACGCCATCGTTTCACCGGCTCGTTCACGCTATCTGGCGGAGATTTCCGACGCCATCCGCGCCCATCATCGTCGTGCGCAAGAGCAGAGCCAGATCGCGCGCGAGGTTCAGCAACTGCGCGAGTCGCAGCGCATGCTGAGATCCGCCAACCCCGACAAGCATCGCGCCCTGGAGGCGCTGGGAGAGCAGGCCGCGCTGCGCGAAGAGCGCCTGCATGCCGAAAGTAAACAGTTGCTAGCCGCCTGGCCGAAGCTGCGCGAGCAATACAGTGCCGATGAGCTGATCGTCAAAGTGCGTGATCAAGAAGTTCGCTCACCTCTCGTGCGCACCTCGCTGTCCGGCACCAAGATCCGCAAAGTCGCTCTGCCGCGTTGGGTTGACCACGGCGAAACCTTGAACTGGTTGATGATGGAGAACGTGCCCGGCAGCTATCCTTTCACGGCCGGTGTGTTTGCCTTTAAGCGCGAAGG
>JAYUOT010000329.1:0-12255 GCA_043760705.1 Betaproteobacteria bacterium | reverse complement strand
AAGAGGTTGATTCCCGGATTCAAATTTCCGAGGGGGATATTGATGCTTATCTGAGCGCTCAAGGAGGCGCTGCCAGCGGTGAAACGGAGTATCACTTGGCGCAAATTCTTTTGCCTTTGCCGGCCAACGCATCAGGGGAAGAAATCGAGAGGCAACGCTTGCGCGGCGAGGAGCTTATCAAGCAACTGAACCGGGGTACCGATTTCGCCCGTTTATCCAGTTCTTTTTCAACCGGAAGCGAGGCGCTGAATGGCGGAAGCTTGGGCTACCGGGTCGCGGAACGGCTCCCACAATTGTTTGTCGAGGAGGCCGATAAGTTGAACATCGGGTCCATCACGGGGCTGGTTCGAAGCGGTGCGGGCTTTCATATCCTGAAACTATTGGACAAGCGCAATGCGGGCGCGCAGGCGCTTGACGTCGGCCTGGTGCGACAAACGCGTGCCCGCCATATCCTGATTCGCACGACCGAACTCGTATCGGAAACTGAGGCCATACGTCGTCTCGCCGACGCCAAGCTGAGGGTGGACAATCAGACCGCCAAATTTGAAGACCTGGCGCGGCAGTACTCTGGCGACGGAAGCTCCGGGCGCGGTGGCGATCTGGGTTGGTTGTATCCAGGCGACACGGTGCCGGATTTTGAGCGAGTCATGGATGCCCTCCAGATTAATCAAGTGAGCGTTCCCTTTCGCTCGCCGTTTGGGTTTCATATTGTGCAGGTTTTGGAGCGCAAGACCGATGTACCGTCGAGTAGTCGCCAACGCAGCATGGCGCGCCTGGCTCTGCGAGATCGTCGCATGGAGGAGGCCTACGATACCTGGGTTCGCCAAGTGCGGGATTCTGCCTATGTTGAGTACCGTTTCGATGAGTGACGCGTGAGCGCAAAGCTCGTGGGTACCCACCCTAAGGGTGCCAGAACTAACTCTTCCAAGCCACTGGCTCGAAAAAGGTTTGGGCAACATTTTCTTGTCGACCGTTCAATCATTCACGCGATTTGCTCGGTGATCGAGCCGCGTGAGGGTCAAATTATTGTTGAGATTGGGCCCGGTCCTGGTGCGTTGACCTCGGCCTTACTTGAGCGCATTAGCGGTCTCCATGCGGTTGAGATTGATCGCGATCTTGCGGCGCTATTGCGCAGGGAGTTTCCACCCGAGCGTCTGGATCTACATTTGGGCGACGCACTCGCTTTTGATTTTCTGAGTTTTCTGCCGAACCTAAAAGATGGCGAGCAGACCGGGCAAAAGTTACGGCTCGTCGGCAATCTTCCCTACAATATTTCCAGCCCTCTAATGATACGTCTGCTCTCGATTTGCGCCCATGTAAGTGACATGCACTTCATGCTCCAGAAGGAGGTGGTGGAGCGGATTGCAGCCTCGCCGGGCACCAGCGCCTATGGGCGACTCAGTGTCATGCTGGCGGCTTGTTTCGACGCCTTCCACCTTTTCGATGTCCCGCCCAGTGCTTTCGATCCACCCCCGAAGGTGGATTCCGCCGTGGTCAGGCTGATCACGAAGCCTCCCGAGCAACGTTTAGACCCTGCCGTGATGGCTTGCCTGGGAAGCTTGCTTGGACGCGCTTTCGCTCAGAAGCGCAAGATGCTGCGTTCCAGCTTTATCCCCTGGCTTGATGCCCAGGGTGTTGATAGTTCGATGATTCCTGGCACTGATCGCGCTGAAGATATTCCGGCGCCAATCTACTTTCAGCTGGCGACGACCTTGCGCTCGATCAATTCGATTTTATAGCCGTCCGGATCCGTGACAAAGGCGATCACGGTGCTGCCACCTTTGACCGGACCCGCCTCGCGAGTGACTAGCCCGCCGTTGGCTTTAATCTTTTGGCAGGCCGCAGCTGCGTCCGGGACTTCAATGGCGATGTGCCCGTAACCCGCGCCCAGGTCATACTGAGTCACACCGTAGTTGAAGGTCAGCTCCAGAACCGCCTGTTCGCTTTCTGAGCCGTAGCCCACGAAGGCGAGTGAGTATTTTTGATCTGGGCGATCCGTGGTGCGAATCAGATTCATGCCCATCACCTTGGTGTAAAAATCGATGGCTCGTTGCAGATCGCCTACGCGCAGCATGGTGTGGAGAATTCTCATGTTGGTGCTTCCTTGGTACTACCCTTAAGCCGTCTCAGCGGGCTCGCGGATTTCTTTGAGTCGTCCGCGTGCTTGCTGGTACGCGGGAAAAAGTTGTTCTACGGTTTTCCAAAAGCGCGGCCCGTGATTTAACTCCTTGAGGTGAGCTAGCTCGTGGGCGATAACATAGTCGATCAAATCCGTTTGATGGTGGATCAGGCGCCAATTCAAACGTACGGCACCGTCCGCACCACAGCTTCCCCAGCGGGTGCGTGCCGATGACAAGCCCCAGCGGGTCGGGCTCTTTCCGAGCAGATCGGCATAAAAGGCGATCCTGGTGGCAAAGTGCGTCCTGGCCTGAGTTTGCAACCATCCGTGTACCCGGTCTTTAATTTGGTCGGCACTTGCACTGAGTTGCAAGCCGACCATTAAGGTGTCTTCTTGCAGGCTGACGCCTTGCACCCGAGGGTTCAGGCAAAGAATGCGTGTTTGCCCAAGGAATTTCACTTCGCCGCCATGTTCCCAGCGAATCGCGGATTGCAATTGCAATTGCTGAAAGCGGCCCCACTCGATCAACTTGATATTGATCCAACGTGCTTTATCCTGAAGTGCCACCTCAAGTTCTTTAAGTGTCAGCCAGCGCGGTGCCGTGACGGTCAGGCCCTTTTCATCAATCACGAAACCAATCGTTTTACGCTTGCTGCGCTTGAGTTGGTAAACCACATGACGTCCGTCTAACCATGCGTTGCGCTCGCCGAGTTTGACCGTTGGAGGCGTATCAAAAAACGGTAAACTAAGTTGCAACGCAGCGACGATTTTGCTGAGCATGAAATCCTAAGAGTAGGCATGCGGACTGATGCGCCGCATTTCAGTTTCAATCCAACTTTCTACTTCCAGCAGAATCGCCTCAGGTGCCTTACCTTGCGAGACGATCGCCGGACCAATTGAGACGGTCACTAGACCAGGCTTCTTCACAAAGGCTTTCTTGGGCCAGACCTCCCCCGCATTATGGGCGATGGGGACGACCTTCGCACCGGTGCGCACCGCTAATCGCGCACCACCAGCCTTGTATTGGCCGGTCTTGCCGACAGGAATTCGAGTACCTTCGGGGAACATGATGATACAACGATCTTCGGAAAGCTTACGCGTGCCTTGAGTGACTACTTGCTCGAAGGCATCGGCGCGCTTGGCACGATTGATATGAATCATGTCCAGCAAGCCAATACCCCAACCAAAAAACGGGATAAAGAGCAACTCCCGTTTAAACACATAACAAAGCTCGCGCGGCATCCAGACGGGGAAGAAAAAGGTTTCCCAGGTGGACTGATGCTTGGAAAGCAAGATGACCGGCTCGTCCGGCAAGTTGGCTTGACCTATCACCTGCCAGCGAATGCCGCAAATATGTTCCAGTCCCCAGATGTTGATGCGCAACCAATACTGCGCCCACCAGTACAGCCATTGGCGCGGCGCCCAAAATAATGCCAGCATAATGAGCGCCACGGGGATGACGGTAGCGATCTGTAAAACCAATAAAATCAGCGAACGAATCATGCGGCCCTGTGGCTGAGAAAATTCATGACCCAGCCTTCTAGATTGTCGAAAATGACGGTGTTCGAGGGAAGTGGTTTCAAGCCGGATTGAGATTCCGCAAGGGTCCGCTGTCCATTACCCGTACGCACCAAGATGGCCTGACAACCGGCACTTTGGGCCGCTACTATATCGCGCCAAGTGTCGCCCACGACGGCAACCTCGGCGGGCTCGGCATCGAAGCGTTTCATGCAGTCGATCAACATACCGGGCTTGGGCTTCCGGCAATCGCAGCCGATCTCAGCTCCATGGGGGCAAAAGTAAATGGCGTCCAAGCGACCACCGCTTGCCGTCACGGCCTGATGCATCTTGCTGTGAATTCTTTGCAAAGTCGCCGCATCGAACAGGCCGCGAGACACGGCTTCTTGATTGGTGGCGACGGCCACCCGATACCCCGCCTTGTTCAAACGTGAGATGGCGTGCAAGCTCCCAGGGATAGGAATCCATTCCGAAGGTGATTTTATATATTGATCTGACTCTTCATTAATCACGCCGTCGCGATCAAGAATGACAAGGAGGGTCATCGCATTCCAAATTAGTTGGACAACAAGGCAAGGTCCGCCACTTGATTCATGGTCGCATGAAGCTTCGCTAACATCGCCAAGCGGTTGGCTCGTACTTTAGCATCTTCAGCCATGACCATCACTGCTTCGAAGAAATGGTCGACCGGAGCACGAAGTTTTGCAAGCGAGCTCATGTACTTTTCGAACTCGCCGGCCGCTAAGAGTGCTTGAGCTCCAGGCCCGGTCGTTAGCATCGCTTGATGCAAGGCTTTTTCGGCAGGTTCAATGAGCAGGCTAACATCGATTGTGCCTTGCTTGTTGACTTCATTTTTCTTGAGAATATTGCCGATGCGCTTATTGACCGCTGCGAGAGCATCCGCCTCAGGCAATTTGGCAAAGGACTGTACCGCAGCCAGACGGCGCATCAGGCCATCGAGGCGAAAGGCCTGTGGGCTTGCTGAGTCTTCAATACTCAGGCAGGCTTCGATATGTGAGGCCGCAAATCCCTTGTCACGTAAATAGCCACGTGCTCGATCCAGGATAAAACTTCTAAGCCCCAAGATATCAGGTTTGACCGTATTGAGCGCCGCTAAGCCGTCGAAGGAAAGCTGCAGAAGCTCGGTCAAGGAAAATCCTAAACCCGTATCTGTCTTACCAGTATCTTGAGTTTCGATCAACATG
Organism: Betaproteobacteria bacterium; assembly: GCA_043760705.1. Taxonomy (GTDB): domain Bacteria; phylum Pseudomonadota; class Gammaproteobacteria; order Burkholderiales; family Burkholderiaceae_E; genus JAPOKJ01. Next base: position 7,413 of record JAYUOT010000329.1, on the reverse strand, counting down.
CGAATCACGCCGAGGGCATGGCGGCGCAGCGCGAAGGGATCTTTATCGCCGGTGGGTTGCTGACCAATACCCCAGATGCCGCTCAAGGTCTCCAGTTTGTCGGCCAGGGCCACAGCCGTACCGTAGGGATAGGCTGGCAGAAAATCGCCCGCAAAGCGCGGCTGATAGTGCTGCGAAATGGCTTGGGCAACTTCGGGTTTTTCACCATCATGGCGCGCATAGTACTCCCCCATAATGCCTTGAAGTTCAGGGAATTCACCGACCATGCCCGTGAGCAAATCGGCTTTCGCCAGTTCGGCGGCGCGGGCGGCCGGCGCGGGGTCCACACCCATCCGCATGGCGATCATTTCCGCCAAAGTGCGTACTCTTTGCATGCGCTCATGTTGCGAGCCAAGCTTGGCATGGTAGACCACCTGGGCCAATTGCGGCAGGCGGGACTCTAAAGTTTGCTTTTGATCTTGGGTGTAGAAAAACTCAGCGTCAGAAAGCCTGGGGCGCACCACTCTCTCGTTGCCTTCGATAATGTTCTTGGGATCGGCAATATCCATGTTGGAGACGACCAAGAATTTTGGCATCAATTTTCCGCGGGCATCGAACAGAGGAAAATACTTTTGATTGGTACGCATCGTCAGGATCAAGCACTCCTGGGGCACGGCCAAATAACGCGCCTCAAAACCTGCCACGTAGACTCGCGGCCATTCCACGAGGGCCGTCACCTCATCCAGATAGCCTGCCAGTTCTCCCTCGAGCGCCGCAGCGTCTGAAACCCTGTCGGGATGGCTAGTCAGGCGCGCGTTTTGCGCACCCGCGGCGTTCAGCAGAGCTTCGGCAATTTTGGCGCGGCGTGCATTGTAGGAGGCCACGACCTTTCCTGGACTGAGTAGGACGGTTTCATAGTCTTGTGCCGAGGCAATACTCAGGGTGCCTGTACTGTGAAACCGGTGTCCTTCGGTGAGTCGGTCGCTGCTCAGCCCAAGTACTTGGGCCGGAATAACCGACTGACCATGCAAGACCAGGAGGCGATGCGCGGGGCGCACGAAGCTCACATTGGTGACACCATCGGCGAGCTGATACTGCATCACCTTTGGCACCGGGAGTTTAGCGAGCGCCGTGTGAATAATGGCGGAAATCTCGGTACTCAGGCTCGCACCGGCAACCGTACTCTGGAAGAAAAAGCAATCTTGTTTGCCATCACTACGTTGGCTTAACTGATCGACCGTGGCGCCCTGCTTTTCTGCCCATTTGATCAAGGCCATCGTGGCCTTGCCCTCGCCGTCGAGGCCCACCCTGGTGGAAGGGCCTTTGAGCTCGAGCTGGCGATCCAGTCCACGCTCAGCCACTTGGGAGACACGCACAGCAAGGCGGCGCGGACTCGCAAAACTGTCCATCGCAGCGTCGGCAGCGCAAAGTCCTTTAGATGAGAGCTCACTGAGAATGGTCTGACTAAAACATTGACCCAAGGCCCGTAGTGCCTTGGGAGGTAACTCTTCCGTGAAGAGTTCGATCAACAGTGAGCAATGATGGCTCATGGAGGATGTACTCATGGCCGCCCTTTAAGCCGCTTGGGCTGCGTTTGCAACTTGGGCGAGCATGGGGAATCCCAGGCGCTCGCGTGAATCGAAATAGGCCTGCGCCACGGCTCTGGACAGATTGCGTACTCGGCCGATATAGGCTGCCCGCTCAGTGACGCTGATGGCACCTCGTGCGTCCAGCAGATTAAAGGTATGCGAGCACTTCATGATTTTTTCGTAAGCAGGAAGAGCCAGTTGCGCTTCGATCAAATGCTTGGCCTCAGCTTCATGGTCGTTGAAGTGACGGAATAACACTTCAGTGTTGGAGTGCTCGAAGTTGTAGGTGGACTGCTCGACCTCATTTTGATGAAATACGTCGCGATAGGTTACCCCAGGGGTCCAAACCAAATCGTAAACGGTTTCGACGTTTTGCAAATACATTGCCAGACGCTCTAAACCATAAGTAATTTCACCGGTAATCGGCTGGCATTTTAGCGAGCCAACTTCCTGGAAGTAGGTGAACTGGGTGACCTCCATGCCGTTCAGCCATACCTCCCAGCCCAGACCCCAGGCACCTAAGGTTGGCGACTCCCAGTCATCCTCAACGAAGCGAATGTCGTGAGCTAGCGGGTCGATACCGAGTGCTTTGAGCGAGCCGATGTACAACTCAAGAATATTGGGTGGCGAGGGCTTGAGTACGACTTGATACTGGTAGTAGTGCTGCAGCCGGTTGGGGTTGTCGCCATAGCGACCGTCTTTAGGGCGGCGCGAGGGTTGCACATAGGCTGCGCGCCAAGGCTCAGGTCCAATCGAGCGCAGGAAGGTGGCCGTGTGGAATGTTCCCGCACCGACTTCCATGTCGTAAGGTTGCAAAAGGGCGCAGCCCTGCTCACTCCAATAGGTTTGGAGGCGGAGAATCACTTCTTGAAACGTTATCATGGGCTAGATTGTACCGTTCACTTTTTCTTGCCTGAATGCTTGCCAGGACGTCTGCCCAGGTGTTCGCCTCGAGCCAACCCAAGGCCTAGCGCCATCAAGATCAGGGATCCGATCAGGAACGGCCAGTTGCCAAAGCGAGCGTAGGGGGTGAGGCCGTCGGTGCTGGCCACCTCCACATCGAGATTGCCGGCTTGGTTATAGGCGAGCTGTGCCAGCACCTTGCCATTGGAGCCTATGCTGGCCGTGGCGCCGGTATTGGTGGCGCGCAGCATGGGTCGTCCCAGTTCCAGCGCTCGCATCCTGGCAATCACCAAATGCTGCGCAAGGGCGTGGGAGTCTCCGAACCAGGCAATATTGCTGACGTTGATCAGGACTTGGGCGCCGCGCCGGACCTGATCGGCGAGGGCTTCACCAAACAGGTCTTCGTAGCAAATATTAAAGGCAATCCATTGGTTTTCGTGTCGAAGCAGGGGCTGCTGTTGATGGCCTCGCCCGAAATCACCGAGCGGAATATGCATTTGGTCGACAAACCAGCGGAAACCCGGCGGCACAAACTCGCCAAAGGGGACGAGATGCGTTTTGTCGTAGCGCGAGGTGATGGTATGGCGCTCATCGACGAGCGCCACTGAATTGAAAATTTGCCCGTCTTGGATGGCCGGCAGCCCCAAAGCTAGGCGAGTGCCCGAGGATTGAATCGCGTCACTCAGGTCGGCCGCGATCTCGGGAGGGGTGCGCTCCCACAGCGTGGTCCACGCGGTTTCCGGGAGTACCGTCAGACTGGTTTTGCTGGTGCGCACCTGGCTCACAAAATAGCCCATGGTGGCGGCCATGCGCACGGGATCAAACTTCATTTCTTGAGGGATGTTGCCTTGGACCAAGCGAACCGTTAAGGTTTTACCGGTCGCGGTGGTGAAATCGAGGTGCGCAAACGCGAAAGCGCAAACCCAGGCCATGAGCATGCAGGCCAGCGCACTGTACGGCCGTTGTCGGAGCCATACTTGAGTCATCAAAAGAGCGAATCCTCCACTCAACAAGGCGGTCAGAACGCTGATGCCGTAAACGCCGAGAGCAGGGGCCGCACTCGCGAGAGGCCCATCCACTTGAGAGTAACCCAAGGCGATCCATGGAAAGCCCGTAAAAATCCACGAGCGAGTCCATTCCAGAAGGCCCCACGAGGCTGAGAAGAGCAGGATTGCAGCCATGGGTGATTTTCCGAGGACAAAGTGTCCAGAAGGCCCGACCAGACGCAGGGCAAGTGCCGCGGCCAGGGCCGAAAAGCTCGCCAGCAGGCTAGACAGCAGGATCACGCCGATGGCCGCTAGGGGCGCGGCCATCCCGCCATAGCGATGCATACTGATATAGAGCCAGCCGACACCCAAGACAAAGTACGCCAGGCCGTACACGAAGACGATGGCGAAGCCCTCGGACGGCGTGGTGCTTTCGCTGCCGCGTGCGAATAGAAGGGCAAAAAGAGTCGCAAGGCTGAGCACTTGAAGCCACCAGGCGGGCCAAAGGCCTTGACTGACGGACCCGATCAAGCCTGCCATCAAGGCGATCAGTAGGCAGAGACTAAAGCGGTTCGGCATTGCCCGGAAGGCGATTAAGGAAACGCCCCACTAGTCGCGCTCAGAGTGACTCGACAGCGCGCTGTCCTGACCCGGCATCGAGCTTGCGAGCCCTTGCAGTTCAAGGGAAAGGTCAGAAATGCGCACCACCAAAAAGAGCTGCGCCTGGCGTGCGTCCGCTCGGATGACGTCAAAGCGCAGACCTGAGAGGAGGACATGATCCCCTCGGCGCGGTACTCGACCTAATTGCTCGGTAATGAGACCGCCCAGGGTGTCGAACTCAGCATCGCTGAACAGGGTCCCAAAACTCTCGTTGAATTGAGCAATGGGAGTGGCCGCTTTGACCCGGAACTTGCCCTTCGTTGAAGCACCCTCAGAGGCGACGATGTTGTCACTTTCTTCATCAAAGTCGAATTCGTCTTCAATGTCCCCGACAATTTGTTCGAGGACATCTTCAATGGTGATCATGCCGGCAACCCCGCCATACTCATCAACGACGATGGCCATGTGATTACGATTAATTCTAAAGTCTCGCAAGAGCACGTTGAGGCGCTTCGATTCAGGAATAAAAACGATCGGGCGCAGCAGTGGGCGAAGGTCAAGATCGGGGTCTGCAATCAGTCGAAGCAAGTCCTTGGCGTGGACGATACCGATGACTTTGTCACGACTGTCCTCGACCACTGGAAAACGAGAGTGGCCGGTTTCGATCACCGTGGGCAGATACTCTGCGGCACTTTGAGCGATGTTGATCATATCCATCTGCGAGCGCGGCACCATCAGGTCTCGAGCGCTCAGCTCGGAGACTTGCATCACGCCCTCAATCATGGAGAGCGCGTCGGCGTCAATCAGGTCTTGTTGATGAGCATGGCGAATGACCGCCAACAATTCACTTCGATCTCCCGGGGATCGCACCAAGAGGGCGCTTAAGCGTTTGAGTAAACTCGGTCTTTGCGTCTCGCCTGCGGGTTCTTCAGAAATAGCCACGAAATCTTTAGGGGTGATGGGAACCCTTATCTTAGCGTACTACGGGTTTCGCACAAGACTTCGCTTCAGTCCCGTCGGCTACCTAGGCTGTCGAGCAGATAGGGGTCAGAAATTCGAAAGCGTTTCAGAATTTTGCGCTCTAGACTCTCCATCACCTCGGCCTGGCGCTCATCAAGATGGTCGAAACCCAGGGCATGAAGGCATCCATGAACCAGAAGATGAACAAAATGACTTTCTAGTGTCTTACCCTGTTGCTTGGCCTCTTGGCCGACGACGGACAGGCAGATGGCGATATCCGCTACTAAAGCTTGCCCGGGTTGGCTCGGGTATTCAAAGGTGAGGACATTGGAAGCATAGGCCTTGCCACGATGAACTCGATTCAGGGTCTTGGCTTCCTTGGCGTCGCACAGGCGAAGACTAATCATGGCACCGTGACGAAGAGGCTTTTTGCTGCTCGATAAGCTCGCCAAGAGCACACGGCGCAGTCGCGCACGCGAAATGGGGCAAGCTTCAATACCTGAGGCTACACTCAGGTCCAAGCCAAGCTTGATCACTCCAGGAGCGTGGGCGGCAGAAGGACGCACGCTCCTAGGTTTGAGATTGCTCATAGGCCTTCACGATACGACCCACGAGGGGATGACGAACGACGTCATCACTTGTGTAATAGGTAAAGGCAATGCCCTTCACGCCTTCAAGAATGCGTAGAGCCTGCACCAGGCCTGAGGTCTGGCCTTTAGGAAGATCGATTTGTGAAGGATCGCCGTTGATGACCGCCTTCGAGCCGAAACCTAAGCGGGTTAAGAACATTTTCATTTGTTCGGAGGTCGTGTTTTGCGCTTCATCCAGGATGATGAAAGAGTTTGCGATGGTGCGGCCGCGCATATAGGCGAGGGGGGCAATCTCAATCATTTGCCGCTCCAGCAGTTTAATGGTGCGTTCGAAGCCCATCAGCTCATATAGTGAGTCATAAAGTGGGCGCAAATAAGGGTCAACTTTTTGGCTGAGATCACCCGGCAAAAAGCCTAGTCGCTCGCCCGCCTCAACGGCCGGTCGGGTAAGCACAATGCGTTCGACCAAACCACGCTCAATGGCATCGACAGCGCAGGCCACGGCCAAATAGGTCTTGCCTGTACCGGCTGGCCCTACACCGAAGGAAACATCATGATCAAGAATTTGTTGCACATACTGGTTTTGCCGAGGCGTGCGACCGCGCAGATCGGCTTTACGCGTTTGCAACCTGGGCGTATCCGCGCCGCTCTCAGGGGGTGCGGGTGCCTTAATCGCCAATCGGACTGATTCAATGGAGAGCGCATCTTTGGCTTGCTCGTAAAGATATCGCAAGCTGTTGGCTGCGGCTTCAGCCTCGCTGTGTGTGCCACTGACTCTCAGCCATTCGCCACGTCGGATGATTCGAACGTCAAAACGTTGCTCAATTTCGCGCAAATTTTGATCGAGCGGGCCACAGAGGTTGGCCAGCCTGCGATTGTCAAAGGGGTCCGGTGAGAATTCGATTTCTCTGGTAGGTGCAGACAACAATGGCCTTATGAAAAGGGGTTCTGAAAGGGTGATTTAGCCCTGATGTTAGCGCTTAAACACCGCGACGCCGTCAATTTTAGACTGTGTTGATCCGGGACTCAAGGTGTAGCTTAGCCCAAGTCGCTGTCCTTGGGGGCCGAACAGTCCGCCGGACACACTCACAGAGCAATGGGAGCCACCCTGACAGGATGCGCCAGTCAGTCCATTGTTCAGGTCGGCCGAGAAGCTGTAAGAGTTGTTCAAGTGCACTTGGCTATGTTGGGGCTGTGTCACACCTCCGTTGGTGTTGATGCCATAGTTATGGCCATTGATGCTGACCTGTGCTGAAAGCCCCACTTTTGCCGCTTGGCCGGGCCCGAACAGCACAACGGCTTGACCGGTGAAGACTCCTGGGGTGACGTTGCCGCTTCGATCCGTTGGCTTGGTGGCCGCTAAAAGATCGTAACTAAAGGTGCCGGTCGTGGGCACGCTGACGACCGGAGTGCCGACGAGGTAGTGCGTCCCTTGGTTCTGATTTAACGTGACTGGCGCAGCGAGGCCAAAGATCGTGAGTTTTGCGGTGCCATTCGTCCAGCGTCCCCAGGAAATGATACTGTCGTGTCCAGCCTCCGCGACGCCTGCCGTCCCATACGAGAGGCATGCCGAATCAGGGCAGAGCCCATAAGATTTCAAGCGATTCTGAGAGTCCAAAGCCACCTCACTGGTCGACGCAACGGTTGCGATACTAGTGAGGATCGGCCCGTTTCGAATCTCGAGTCTCCAATGGCTGGAAGTCGTCAGCGGTGGCTGCGCTGGAGTGGGGCTCGGTGCAGGGGAAGGCGCAGGGGAAGGCGCAGGGGAAGGCGCAGGGGAAGGCGCAGGGGAAGGCGCAGGGGAAG
>JAYUOT010000328.1:0-2582 GCA_043760705.1 Betaproteobacteria bacterium | reverse complement strand
GAATCATGCCCTCGGCCTCAACACAGGGCAGCTCGGTGAGGCTGAACTTGCCGCAGGCCATTCCATCTTCAATTTGCTTGAAACCGCCCATATCATTGGCGTGCCGGATCAAGGTCCCTTCAAGGTCATAGGTCCAAGCATGATAGGCGCAGGCCAGTACTTTCGGCGTACTGCCGCGTGCATGAATGAAGTTGCCCTGATCATCCATCTCGAAACCGACCAGGCGCGAGCCACGATGGCGGCAAATGTTTAAAAAAGCGCGCGCTTTGCCATCCAACCCGCGCGTCACAAAGATAGGAGCGTCCGGCATGTCGTAGGTAAACCAGGAGCCTGGCGTGGGAAGATCGGGCGAGAAGCCTGCTAACAGGGGAAGTGCACCCTGGAACAGGGTTTGAAGCTCGCAGTTGAAGTGGGCTTCGCTGGTGTAGCGCTCGACGGGATTCCAATAGGGCCCCTCAGCCATCGGCGTCGTATTGGCGTCGATATGGCTGAAGATTTCTTTGAGTACTTCGACTTGGCGGGTGTGGTTCATAAGTTCGGACAGTGTGAATGAAAACCGAATGCTTCGATGTCTAGCCTTTCGTTTTCCTTTTGGCGAGGAATAAAACCTTTGCATTATGATGGCTCGGGCACTTTTAATGGTGACCGAATGCTATTCTTGGGGTCCAAAGAGTGGAGCTGTTCAGTTGAAAAAGCAATCGATCCAAAGCTTCCCGGTTCGGCTTGAAGCGCTGTTAAAAGAAGTGCGCGCCTGCACCATCTGCTCAGAGCACTTAGCGGCCGGACCCAGGCCGGTGTTGCAAATGGACAGCCGGGCGCGCGTTCTGGTCGTGGGTCAGGCACCTGGAAGAAAAGTTCACGCCAGTGGCATCCCTTTTGATGACGCCAGTGGTGATCGTTTGCGGCAGTGGATGGGCATGGATCGGGAGGTGTTCTACGACTCGTCCGTTCTGGGGATTTTGCCAATGGGTTTTTGCTATCCCGGGACCGGTAAGTCCGGAGATTTGCCGCCACGGCCGGAGTGTGCTCCCCAGTGGCGAGCGAGGTTGCTCGAGCAGATGCCAAACGTTGAGCTGACCTTGGTGATCGGCAAGTATGCGATGGATTGGCATCTGCCTGATCGTAAAGCGTCGAATCTTACGGAGACTGTGAGAGCCTGGCGTTCGGTTTGGCCGGCCGTCCTGGCGCTGCCTCACCCGAGCCCGCGCAACAATTTGTGGTTGAAGGCGAACCCTTGGTTCATGGTTGATGTGATTCCATCACTACAGGCTAAGGTGCGCGAGCTATTGGCTTTGAAGCCTGGCTAAGTGAAATACTTCCGCCCTTGATGGCGGCCTATGAGGCCTTTGAGAAAGCAGCTTATCGCGGATGATGGCTCGCCTGCTAAGCTTATGGGATGAGCATACGTCGCCTTCTTTCCGGGTCGAGATTTTTCGGCGCATTGGTAGTGGTTGCAGGTCTTTTTACGGCCTGCAGCGGGGAGTCCCGCAACAAGGCCACGGCCAATAGTTCAGACCCTTCAGGGGCGCCCGTTGAGTTTTCAGTCAAAACCCTGAATAGCGGCTTCAATGGGCCTTGGGGGCTGAGCTTCCTGGCGGACGGTCGAATGTTGGTCTCGCAAAAACCGGGTCGACTGCTTTTGCTCAAGGCCGATGGCTCGTTCGATCAAGCCGTCAGTGGCGTGCCTGCGGTTGTCGATTCGGGTCAAGGTGGCTTGTTGGACGTGTTGAGCGTGCAAGAAGGTGCCGATACCTGGGTCTTGCTTAGCTATGCTGAGGCGGGGAAGGATACGGAAGCCGGCCTGGCAGGTACCGCCGTCGGACGTGCAAAACTACAGGGGGCTGCGCTCACCGAATGGCAGGTCATTTTTAGGCAGCAGCCGAAAGTATCTGGAAATATCCATTTCGGTTCACGCTTAGTGCTGAACAAAGATGGCACCTTGTTCATCACGCTGGGTGAGCGTGGGCAGGACAGCATGACCAGCCCGAACAAAGAACACTCTCAGAACATTGCCAAGACGCTAGGCAAGGTCGTACGCATGCGCACCGATGGCGCTGCGCTGTCCGATAACCCGGCCTGGCCGACCGGTGCTACCCAGCATCTTTACAGTATCGGGCATCGTAACCCACAAGGTGCGGCGCTTCATCCAGACACTGGCGAGTTATGGTTGGTCGAGCATGGCCCCCAAGGTGGAGATGAGCTGAATCGAGTGGTCGCGGGCGGCAACTATGGCTGGCCCCTGCGAAGCTATGGCTGCCCGTATGGATCTCCCGTGGGCGAGGCTTGTCGCATCGGAGGTGGTACCCATGCGCCGGACTTCATCGAACCGGTTGCAACCTGGGTGCCTACGTCAACCGCTCCGGCCGGCTTAATGTTTTACAGCGGTGACAAATTTCCAGAGTGGAAGGGGCAAGCCTTCATTGGCGCCTTAGCGGGTCAATCATTGTGGCGTATTCAACTCAAGGAAGGACGCGAAGTGGCACGGGTGCGCATGCTGGACAATCTTAACGAACGTATTCGTGATGTGCGGCAAGGCCCGGATGGCTGGATCTATGTGCTGACGGATAGCGGCAAGCTTTTGC
>JAYUOT010000327.1:0-12301 GCA_043760705.1 Betaproteobacteria bacterium | reverse complement strand
GCCTATGCGCATGGTAATGCTGTCTTTGCCAAATACCTGCTCATTCCGCATATTCCAGGCGCCGGTGAGTTGGCGGTTTTTTGCGGGGCCATCGCTGGTGCTGGTCTTGCCTTTCTTTGGTACAACGCCTATCCCGCCCAGGTCTTCATGGGCGATGTGGGTGCCTTAGCTCTAGGTGGCGCACTGGGCACCGTGGCAGTGATTATTCGGCAAGAAATTGTGCTGTTTATTATGGGCGGGGTGTTCGTCGCGGAAACCGTGTCGGTAATGATGCAGGTGGGCTATTTTAAGTACACCAAGAGGCGCTATGGGGAAGGGCGTCGCATCTTTCGCATGGCTCCGCTTCATCATCATTTTGAAGTCGGTGGCGTGAAAGAGTCACAGGTGGTTGTTCGTTTTTGGATTGTTACCATGATGCTGGTGCTCTTCGGCCTCTCAACTCTGAAGCTTCGTTAAGCGCCTGATCATGAGTGATATTCAAATCGTCCCAGTAAGCCACTCAGCACATGGCCCCGTAGCGCAAAGCGTGGGTTTGGCCTCGGGTGGCGAAATCATCACACCCATCGAGCGTTCCCTTCTCGATCCCGCCTGGGCTGGAGCGCGGGCACTTGTGGTTGGACTGGGGGACTCTGGTTTAGCGATGGCAACGTGGCTGTCGAAATGTGGTGCGAAGCTTACCGTTCTCGATAGCCGTGAAGTGCCTCCCCAGAAAGCCGCCTTGCATCAAAGTTTGCCTGAAGCTCACTTCGTTCATGCTCCTTTAGCCGAATTCAAATGTGAAGGATTCGATCTAGTCGCGTGGAGTCCCGGTCTGTCGATAGAGATGGGTGAAAGTGCTGCTCTATATCACACCGCAAAAGCACAAGGGATTGAGGTTCTGGGTGAGCTGGATCTGTTTTTGTCGGCACTCGCCAGCCAGGCTGAGTCTGGTTATCGGCCTAAGTTAATCGGCATCACGGGTACCAATGGCAAGACCACGGTCACGGCGCTGACGACTCACCTCTGTAAGGCAGCGGGCCTTCACGCGCAGGCGGCCGGCAATATTGGCCCGTCAATGCTTGAGGCCTGGATGCAGTCGGGGGAGAAGCTTCCCCAGGTCTGGGTCCTGGAGCTTTCGAGCTTCCAGATCGCCCTATCGCGCTTAAAGGCAGATCAAAAAATATTTGATGCGGCCACGGTACTCAACCTGAGTCAGGATCATTTGGATTGGCATCAGTCTATGGCCAGTTACCAGCAAGCCAAGGTTAAATTGCTGATCGCAAGCAAGGTGCAAGTGATTGGTGACGATGCCGCGTTGATGTACCAAGAAATCGTGCCCGAGGTCGTGAAGCCCAGTCGATTGTTTGCGGCCAAAGTGGCTCAGATGCCCGTGGCCGAAAGTCAGAGCAAAGGTTCGGTTGCCTCAGCGCCGACGTCGATCCCGAGCACTCCGGTCAAGCAAGTGTTGATCAGTAGCGTTGTGCGTTTTCTTTCCGGAGCGCCAGCCTCCATCGGTGATTTCGGATTAGTACAAGACGGCTCGCTCACGTGGCTGGCCGCAGGCACCCCTGGAGAAGAGATTCCTACGCGCCGCAAAGGCGTTCAAGCCGAACTCATTATTAGACGCTTAATGCCCGCCGATGCGCTCAAAATTCGAGGCCTGCATAATCACCTCAATGTGTTGGCGGCCCTGGCGCTGTGTCGGGCCATTGCCTTGCCATTATCAGCGCTCCTGCATGGATTGCGTGACTATCACGGCGAAGCGCATCGTTGCGAACTGATCTCAATGATTGACGATGTTGAATACATTGACGACTCCAAGGGCACCAATGTTGGTGCAACCGTGGCTGGACTCTTGGGATTGGGCAAGCCCTGCCACCTCATTTTGGGCGGGGAAGGCAAGGGGCAAGATTTTTCTCCTCTGATCGATCCGATTACACGATTTGCTAAAACCCTGTTGATGATAGGTCGGGATGCCAAGCTCATCGCGAGTACTTTGGAAGTGAGTGGTGTCGAGATGGTCTTCTGCGAATCCTTGGCCGATGCGCTAGCGCAGGGCGTGGCGCGCGCGAAGCCGGGTGAAGTCGTTTTGCTCTCTCCTGCCTGCGCCAGTTTTGACATGTTTAAAAGTTATGTACATCGCGGTCTGGTCTTCAAAGGCCTGGTGAATAAGCTTGCCCAGGATCGCGGTCAGTTGCTTGACTCGCACCTTAAGGAGGCACTATGAAAATCATCGCCTCTATGGCTTCCAGGATGCCCGGCATCGTTGCGATTTTGACTCCGTTACGCTTGCCAAGCGGGTTACAAGCCCTATTCTTTGCAAAATCCATCGCGGTTGACCACTCAAATTCCCGCGGCTCCAGTGCTCGTACTTCCAGTGCTCGTCTCTCTGACTATTCGGGCGCCCGCAGCGTGGGTACGCGAAATTATGATCTTGCCCTAGTCTGGGTCGTAGCCGCACTGATGGCCATAGGCTGGGTGATGGTGTACTCGGCCTCGATCGCTTTGCCCGACGCCGCGCGTTTCTCCTTATACAAGCCCTATCACTTCATGATGCGTCATGGGTTCGCCATGACCTTAGGCGTGATCGCAGGCATGTTCGCATTTTGTGTGCCCCTTGATCGCTGGCAGAAGTTTGCCTTCCCTCTGTTCATTGTGGGTCTGGTGATGCTGATCGTGGTGTTGATTCCAGGCCTGGGGAAAGTTGTCTACGGCGCGCGTCGCTGGCTATCGCTAGGGGTGATGAACTTACAGCCCTCCGAGCTCATGAAGCTGTTCGTGGTCTTGTACGCTGCGGACTACACTTTACGTAAGCAAGAATATATGCAGGAGTTCAAAAAGGGCTTCCTGCCCATGGGGGTTGCCGTGGCGGTGGTTGGGCTGCTACTGATGTTGGAGCCCGATCTTGGCGCCCTGATCGTGATTACTTTCATTGCCATGGGAGTGCTGTTCGTGGGCGGGGTCAACGCCAAGCTGGCCGCTGCCCTGGTACTGCTGATGTCCGGCATCTTCGCCTTACTGATTACGCTTTCGCCCTGGCGGCGTGAGCGCATGTTTGCCTATCTCGCACCCTTCGATGAGGCCAATGCCTTAGGAAAAGGCTATCAACTTTCGCATTCGCTGATTGCCTTTGGTCGCGGTGAGTGGTTTGGTGTCGGCTTAGGCGGATCGGTCGAAAAGCTTCACTACCTGCCCGAGGCTCATACCGACTTCTTGCTGGCGGTGATCGGTGAAGAGCTGGGTATGGTGGCTGTACTGATGATTGTGCTGGCTTTCTTTTGGGTCGTCTATCGAGGCTTCGAGATTGGACGCACGGCCATGGTTTTGGATCGCATGTTTTCTGGGCTGGTGGCAAAAGGACTTGCGATGTGGATTGGCTTTCAGGCCTTCTTCAATATGGGCGTGAACACGGGTCTGTTGCCCACCAAGGGCTTGACCTTGCCCTTGATGAGTTACGGTGGTAGCGGCATCTTGGTCAACTGTATCGCGATTGGGATCTTGCTGAGAGTCGACTTTGAGAATCGCCGCATGATGAGGCCGTCTTCAAGCGCTCGAGCGGGAGGCCTGCTCTGATGCCGACCATCATGATCATGGCGGGTGGCACGGGCGGGCATGTGATGCCAGGCTTGGCGGTTGCTGCCGAGATGCAGCGCCGTCAATGGGATGTCGTGTGGCTGGGCAACCCAAACGGTATGGAGGCCGAGCTGGTGGCCAAGCGCGGCATCCCGCTTGAGCCGGTCAGCACTGCGGCCGCGCGCGGCAAGAGTTTGCGTGAACTCTGCTTGCTGCCGTTTCGCTTGATGAGGTCGTTTTGGCAAAGTCTACAGGCCTTGCGCAGAGTGCGTCCGGCGGTTGTCTTGGGGATGGGGGGTTATGTGGCCTTCCCCGGTGGTGTGATGGCGCGACTGTTGAACCGTCCGCTGGTCATTCATGAGCAGAACTCGATCGCCGGGCTGACCAATAAGGTTTTGGCTCGCTTGGCCGATACCGTGATGGTGGCTTTCCCGGATGCGCTCAAGCGGGCCGTCTGGACCGGTAATCCTGTACGCGACGATCTGCTCTGCCTGCCGCCACCGGCCGAGCGCTTTAAAGCTCGAACAGGGCCCTTGCAGATCTTGGTCGTCGGCGGAAGTTTGGGTGCGCAGGCCTTGAACGCGGCCGTGCCACGCGCGCTTGCCTTGCTTCCAAAAGCGGGGCGCCCGTACGTGACCCACCAAAGCGGCAAAGCACATCTAGCCACACTTGAAAAAGAGTATCGTCAGACGGGCGTTGAGGCCAATCTTGTCGACTTCATCGAGGATATGGCGGGGCAGTATGCCCGGGCCGATTTAGTGATCTGTCGAGCCGGTGCAATGACGGTCTCAGAGCTTGCCGCGGCTGGTGTGGCCTCGGTGCTTGTGCCTTTCCCGTTTGCCGTCGATGATCACCAAACCTTCAACGCGAAGTATCTGAGCGAGCAGGGTGCGGGCGTATTGATTGATCAACCGTCGTTTACCCCTGATCGCCTAGCAACTCTACTGCGAAGCCTGGATCGTCCCGCTCTTTTGATGATGGCGGAGAAAGCTCGCAAATTGGCTAAACCCTTAGCGACTCAGGCCGTTGCAGATGCCTGTGTTGCCATTGCTCGACCGTAAGAAATTCATGAAGCATAAAGTTAAACATATTCATTTCGTCGGCATCGGTGGCTCGGGCATGAGCGGCATCGCCGAGGTACTACTGAACTTGAATTACAAGATTAGTGGTTCGGACACCTCTGACAATGTCGCAACCCGTCGGCTCGCAGAGCTTGGCGCAATAGTCATGAAAGATCATGCCGCCGCGAACATTTTGGGTGCCGACTGTGTCGTCACATCGACCGCCGTGAAAGGCGATAACCCAGAAGTGATTGCGGCCCGGGCTAAGCGAGTGCCTGTCGTGCCGCGCGCCATGATGTTGGCTGAGTTAATGAAACTCAAGCAAGGCATCGCCATCGCGGGCACCCACGGAAAGACCACCACGACCAGCCTGACGGCTTCGATCCTGGCTGAAGGCGGTATGGATCCCACTTTCGTCATCGGCGGTCGATTAAACAGCGCCGGTGCCAATGCGCGCTTGGGTACGGGCGATACGATTGTGGTCGAGGCCGATGAGTCTGATGGTTCCTTCCTGAACTTGGCGCCCATGATTGCTGTGATTACGAATATTGATCAGGACCATATGGAGACCTATGGCCATGACTTTGCGCGCTTGCGTCATGCCTTCGTCGAGTTCACTCATCGCCTGCCTTTCTATGGGTCCGCGATTGTTTGTATCGATGATCAAGGTGTACGCGAGATTTTGCCCTTTGTTTCGAAGCCGGTCTTGACCTATGGATTTGCGGAGGGCGCTCAATTTCGGGCGGTTGATGTGGTTGCCGAGGAGGGGGGTCGCATGCGCTTCAGTCTTTTGCGCGAAGACCAAGAACCATTGGCGATTGTCTTGAATGCGCCCGGCCGCCACAATGTTCAAAACGCGCTCGCGGCCATCGCAGTCGCCGATGAATTAGGTGTCGGCGATGCTGCGATTCAAAGCGCACTGGAGAAGTTTAACGGAGTGGGTCGCCGCTTCCAACGGTATGGAGAAATTGCGGCGATCTCGGGAGGTCATTTTACTTTGGTGGATGACTATGGCCACCATCCCGTGGAAATGGCGGCAACCCTTTCGGCGGCCCGTGGCGCTTTTCCAGGCAAGCGCCTGATTCTGGCCTTTCAGCCTCATCGCTTTACTCGAACCCGTGATTTGTTCGAAGATTTTGTCAGCGTTCTCGGACAGGCCGACGCCATTCTTTTGGCCGATGTTTATGCCGCAGGTGAGGCTCCAATCGTGGCCGCCGATGGTCGAGCCCTAGCCCGAGCCCTGAGGGTGGCCGGAAAAATTGAGCCGATTTTCGTTGAAGACATTGCTCAAATGCCGCAAGCGATTGCCGATAATGCTCGCGACGGCGATGTTGTGATCACCATGGGTGCAGGCTCGATAGGTGTTGTCGCGGGGTTGGTGCGAGATGCACTTGGACAGGCAGCAAGTCCAGGAGAAAAAGTATGAGCCGGGTCACGACCCGCGCACACTCTGAGGTGCCAAGCGCGGCAGCTCTTGGCAAGGTCGCAGTGCTGCTGGGTGGGGTATCAGCAGAGCGCGAGGTGTCTTTAAAGTCGGGCTCGATGGTGTTGGCCGCCTTGCAAAGGCAGGGTGTTCATGCCATCGGATTTGACCCCGCGCACCGGGGCTTGCATGAGTTGCGTGACGAAGGCGTGGAGCGAGTGTTTATTGCTCTGCACGGTCGCTTCGGCGAAGATGGAACTGTGCAAGGCGCCCTGGAGCTGCTCGGTATTCCGTATACCGGCTCGGGTGTCACGGCCTCTGCTGTCGCGATGGACAAGATTCTCACGAAACGCATCTGGGCTTCAGAGGGTATTCCCACACCCGCCAGCAGGGTGCTTCATCCTGGCGACTCGAGTGCGGATCTAGCGCTTGCCTTAGGCCTTCCCTTGATCGTCAAGCCGCCACACGAAGGGTCCACTTTGGGATTGACGAAGGTGCTTCGACCTGAAGACCTCGCCAAGGCCGTGGAACTTGCCCTAGCTTACGACATCAGTGCCCTTGCCGAAGAGTTTATTGAGGGACCTGAATTGACCATTGCCTTGCTTGAGCGAGACGGGCAAGTTGAGGCGCTGCCAGTGATAGAGATTCGGGCGCCGAACGGTAACTATGACTTCGAGCACAAGTATCTTAGTAACGCCACTCAGTACCTTTGCCCCGCACCTCTGTCGCCTGAGTTGATGATGAAGGCGCAAGGCTTGGCCATTGCCGCATTCAAGAGTTTGGGGTGCAGTGGTTGGGCCCGAGTGGACATCATGGTGCGCAGCAAGGATCAGAGCCTTTACTTGTTGGAGATCAACACCTCACCGGGCATGACCGACCATTCCCTTGTGCCGATGGCGGCCAAAGCGGCGGGCCTGAGCTACGAGCAGTTGGTGATGCACATCGCCGCCAAGGCCAGTCTAAAAAATAAGCAGGTGAAGCGCTGATGCAAGTTTTAGCCCGATCCTTGAGCGTCTTCTGGAATAGCCCGCGCTGGGTGAGTTTCATCGCGAACGCCGTCACGGCCCTAGGCCTGTTGGTGTTGATGGGATGCGCTGCGTGGTGGTTGAGCGAACGCCCGACCTTTCGGATTCAGGAAGTGCGGGTCACTGCCACACCCGGTTTTGAGCTTAAGCACGTGGCCCTTGGACCCTTACGACTACAGTTAAAAGGTTACTTGGAATCTGAGCACAGCGCTAGCTTCTTCAGGCTGAGTCTGGACAAGGTGCGTGAATTGTCCGAAGGCGTGTCCTGGGTACGGCATGCGCGCGTGCGCCGCGTTTGGCCAAACCATTTGGAAATTAGCGTCGAAGAACATGAGGCGCTTGCCCTTTGGGATGATGGTCGCATCGTGAACACCTTCGGAGAATTGTTCAGTGCCAATTTGGACGAAGCCGAAGAGGACGGTGCCTTGCCCGAGTTTTCTGGCCCTCTAGGCTCGGAGCGCTTGGTGGTGTCGCGCTACGCTGAGTTGCGACGCTTATTGGTTCCCTTGAATGTTCAACCGATCGGACTGACTCTATCCTCAAGGCAAGCCTGGGAGGCGCAGCTCAATGACGGCTCGAAGCTCTTGATGGGGCGCGAGCAAGGCTTGCCCATTGATGAACGAGTCAGGCGCTGGGTGAGTGCCTACCCGGAAGCCAAGGCCAAGTTAAATGGCCGAGCAGAGCTGATTGATTTACGTTACCCCAATGGCTTTGCCCTGGGGGAACTCACTAATGTTTCGGAAAGTAGGACGACGCAATGACCCGTGATACCAAGGACCTGATTGTCGGTCTCGATATCGGCACCACCAAGATTGTCGCGGTAGTGGCTGAGATGCGTGGCGACGGCCACTATGAAATCGTGGGCCTGGGGCAGCATGAATCCAAGGGATTAAAGAAAGGCGTCGTGATCAATATTGACGCGACAGTGAACTCGATTCAGAAAGCCTTGGAAGAGGCTGAACTGATGGCGGACTGCAAGATCAAGCAGGTTTATACCGGTATTGCAGGCAGTCATATCCGCAGCTTTAATTCCAGCGGCATGGTGGCGATTAAAGACAAGGAAGTGTCCGAGATGGACATGATGCGGGTGATCGAAACGGCCAAGGCCGTGAACATCCCGACCGATCAGCAAGTGCTCCATATCTTGCCCCAAGAATTTATCATTGACGGCCAGGAGGATATTCGTGAACCGATTGGCATGAGTGGCGTACGGCTTGAAGTCAGGGTGCATATTGTCACCGGTGCGGTCTCGGCGGCTCAGAACATTATTAAGTGCGTGCGCCGCTGCGGACTGGAGGTCATCGACCTGGTGTTGCAGCCTCTGGCCTCTTGCAATGCGGTACTGACGCCGGACGAAAAGGATCTCGGCGTGGCGCTTATCGATATCGGTGGCGGCACGACCGATGTCGCGATCTTTACGGGTGGCGCGATTCGGCATACCGCTGTGATTCCGATTGCTGGAGATCAGATCAGCAACGATATTGCGATGGCGCTGCGCACGCCCACTACGGAAGCTGAGGACATTAAACTTCGTCACGGTATGGCCAAGCAGGTGTTGGCCGATCCAAATGAGCGAATTGAAGTGCCCGGTCTCGGTGACCGTGGTCCACGCACTCTAGGTCGACAGGCTTTGGCCGCGGTGATTGAGCCCCGGGTCGAAGAGCTCTTCTCCCTGGTACAGCAGGTGATTCGTGAGTCGGGATATGAAGAGCTCTTGTCATCGGGTGTCGTATTGACCGGCGGCACCAGCATGATGCCTGGCATGGTGGAGCTTGCCGAAGACGTGTTTTTGAAACCGGTGCGTATCGGTTTGCCGAACTACAGCGGAGGCCTGTCGGATGTGGTGCGCTCGCCGCGCTTTGCAACCGCAGTCGGATTGCTTGAGGAGGCTCGCCTACAGCATCTGCGCGGGCGCAAGGTAATGGAGCAATCGGGGTCTTTTAAGGACACGATGCGCCGTATGAAGGATTGGTTTGTGGGCAACTTCTAACTAAGCGATCAGGAAGAGGTTGGGGTTGGGGTTGATTTGGAAATTTGGTTTTGATTTAATGGAGGAACTACCATGCAGTTTGAAATGATGGACAATGAGATCGAAGGTGCAGTGATCAAGGTTATTGGCATCGGCGGTGCTGGCGGAAACGCCGTGAACCATATGGTCAGCCGTGGTGTTGAAGGAGTCGAGTTCATCGCGATGAACACCGACAAGCAAGCGTTAAACCGCTCGCAAGCAACACTGACTATTCAACTAGGCGATAAGGGACTTGGCGCAGGTGCTAAACCCGCAGAAGGCTTTGCTGCAGCCCAAGAGGCGGACGATCAGATTCGTGCGGCCCTCCAGGGCTCCAACATGGTCTTCCTTACGGCGGGTATGGGCAAAGGCACCGGTACGGGTGCTACTCCCGCAGTCGCAAGGATTGCCAAGGAAATGGGCATTCTGACGGTGGGTGTGGTGACCAAGCCCTTTGGTTTTGAAGGCACGCGCAAGATGCAAATTGCCGAGGCAGGCATTGAGCAGTTAGTCGAACATGTCGATTCTCTGATCGTGGTGCTCAATGAAAAACTGTTCGAAGTGATGGACGAAGATGCGAGCCTTGAAGATGCCTTCAAACGTGCTGACGATGTCTTGCACAATGCCGTAGCCGGTATTGCCGAGATTATCAATGTGCCCGGTCTAGTCAACGTTGACTTCGCTGACGTTTGCACCGTGATGGGTGAGCAAGGCAAGGCGATGATGGGGATTGGCGAGGCGGCAGGCATTGATCGAGCGCGCATTGCGGCCGAGCAAGCAGTGGCCTCGCCTCTGTTGGATGGTGTTGACCTGCAAGGTGCGCGCGGGGTGATCGTGAATATCACCTCCAATCGCAGCTTGAAGTTGAAGGAAACCAACGAAGTGATCAACACGATTCGCGCGTTCTGTGCTGAAGATGCGACCATTATTCATGGTACGGTGTTTGATGACGAGATGGGTGACAAGCTACGAGTCACCGTGGTCGCGACCGGCATTGGCAAGCGTAACGCTCGTCCTGTGCTGGTCCCGCAAACGTCTCAGCGCACAGGTACCTATGATGCACCGATGAATATGTCGTCCTCCTTTGGGGCTGGCGTGGGTAACGCGCCTGCCATGGGTGTGGGGCAGGCGGAATCCGGCGGTAATTATGACCAGCCTTCCGTGTGGCGCAATAACCGTAACCAGGCTGCGGCTCAAGTCGCGGCGCTGGAAGAGAGTGGCGTGGAGCGTTTCGATATCCCCGCGTTCTTGCGTCGCCAAGCGGACTAAGCAGAAATCTAGTTCAAATTTCCGGGCGAAATGCAGCGCGGGCTAAAATAGCCTCTCTGCATTTTGCGTCCCATGGCTCTGGCGGGTAGTTTTCCGCATTTTTTTTTGCCCCATTTTTGGAGAAATTCATGATTAAAGTTGGAGATACTCTTCCCGAAGCCACTCTCACCGAGTTCTTCGATGTTGAAGGTAACGGATGTGCTTTAGGCCCCAACGCTCTTAAAACAAGCGACTTGGTGAAGGGCAAAAAGATAGTGATCTTTGGTTTGCCGGGCGCGTATACACCCACTTGCTCCGCCAAGCATGTGCCTAGTTATTTGACCCATTATGATGCCTTGAAAGCCAAGGGCGTCGACGAAATTTGGTGTGTGTCGGTGAACGACGCCTTCGTCATGGGAGCCTGGGGTCGTGAGCAAAAAGCTGCCGGTAAAGTCCGCATGATGGGCGACGGTAGTGCCGAATTTAGTCACAAAGTGGGTTTGACGCTCGATCTGACCGCGCGCGGCATGGGTGTTCGTTCCGACCGCTATTCGATGCTGGTGGACAACGGCTTAGTCAAAGCGGTCAACCGTGAAGCCCCTGGTAAATTTGAAGTCAGTGGCGCTGAGACGATTCTCACTCAGTTGTAATTTATTTCGTTAATGACCCGTCAACGGACATTAAAACAAATCGCCCGGACCATCGGGCTCGGGATGCATTCGGGCGAAAGAGTCGAGTTGACCATTCGCCCGGCAGTCCCGAATACTGGCATCATTTTTCGGCGTGTCGATCTTGACCCGCCTGTCGATTTCCCCGCTCGCGCGGATTGGGTCAATGACACCCGCATGGCCTCAACCTTGTCGACCAAGGTTGGCGACCAACTGGTTCAAGTGGCTACCGTTGAACACCTCATGGCCGCTTTGGCAGGTCTGGGTATCGACAACGCCTATGTCGATGTCAATGCTCAGGAAATTCCCATCTTGGACGGATCGGCAAGCTCCTTTGT
The DNA here is from genome assembly GCA_043760705.1 of Betaproteobacteria bacterium. Classification (GTDB taxonomy): domain Bacteria; phylum Pseudomonadota; class Gammaproteobacteria; order Burkholderiales; family Burkholderiaceae_E; genus JAPOKJ01. The sequence goes on along the minus strand of JAYUOT010000327.1, from coordinate 978 downwards.
GTTTCTGGTGCAGCAAGCCGGAATCGTTGAGCAAGCGGCTTTCAAAAAATATCTCCAAGTCAATCGAAAAATCGAAGTGCGCGATGGCGATAAGTGGGCCATCCTTGAGCCGCATTTTGGTTTCAAACTCAGTTTTGCGATTGATTTTGGTCACCCCGCGATAGACGCCACCGAGCAAATAGTGGAAGTAGATTTTGCCGAAACCTCCTTCATTAATGATGTCGGGCGCGCCCGCACCTTCGGGTTCATGAAAGACCTCGAAATGCTCCGTGCAAATGGCTTGGCGAGAGGCGGTAATTTTGGCAATGCCATTGTGATGGATGAGTTTCGCGTGCTCAACGATGAGGGCCTGCGCTCTCAAGACGAGTTTGCCAAGCACAAACTTCTCGACGCCATTGGCGATCTCTACCTTGCCGGGCATCCTCTACTCGCGAGTTATCGCGCTTATAAATCAGGCCACGCCCTCAACAACACTTTGCTGCGTGCCTTGTTTGCCGACCAAACGGCTTATGAGATCGTGAGCTTCGAACAGCGCAAGCAGGCGCCTCGGCTGTTTGCTAGTGATTGGGGATACGCTTAGGGCTGCTGATTAGCCTTTTCAGAAATGGTTGCTCTGGCCAATATTGCGTTTGCTTAGTTCCGACTAAGATCAGCTTGGCTTGACACTCGACTCCGCGGGTGTCCCCCGGACCTAACAGTCCTCCTCCTTGACCCCGCTACGCTGAGTGTCAAGCCAAGCTGATCCGGTTGGCACCCTACGGCGTATCGAGCCGAATAAAACATCAAGGGAGTAGTATTCCAACGTGCTCTGCGCGCGCCAACAGAATTCCGCTAATTAAACGGCACAATCTCCAAGCGCACCTCTGCCTCCTCAAGCAACTGTACAAAAGGAGCAGGAGGTTCCCGTTCAGTAAAGAGCCGGTCAATTTGCGAGAGCCGGGCGAGCTCCACCATGGCATGCCGATTGAACTTGCTGCT
>JAYUOT010000326.1:0-5185 GCA_043760705.1 Betaproteobacteria bacterium | reverse complement strand
TTCGATGTGCTTCGGGCACGGCCGTTTGGTCGTTCAGTCGTTGCTGATAGTTTGCATACGAAAGTAGCGGCGTGAACTTGTTGATGCGGTAGCCCACCGCGTAGAGTTGGGCGTGATCGCCTCCGTAGTCGGCATCACGGTTAATGTAGAGAAACTCTGCGCGGGCGAACGGGCCGCCGAAGTCTGCGCTCACCGAAAGCCCATATATTTTTTGCTTGGCGGGATCGCTCAAGCCTGGGTTCACTCCGACCAGTTGGTTCTGGGTGTTTGACTCAAGATACATCGCACGAACTTCAAACCATGAACGGCTGGCTTTGATCTCGGCGCCGATAATATTGGTCCATCTTGAACGGGTTTGTGTGGCCTTGCCGCTATAAATTTTCCAAAATCCCGCATCATTGACGTTCTCACTTCCAACGAATCCGTTAAGGCTCATGGCCCAGGGCCCGAAAGAGTCTTGATAAGTCAGGCTGGCCCCGTTGTAGTTGACGATTTCCCAACCATAAAGTTGAGGGGGCAGGTGAATCCAATTCAGAGCATGGCCTACATCTTGACTGTCCGAATGCAGAAACAGCGGCAGGCGCTTGCGACCCACTTGCAGGGTGAGTTTGTTGGTGAGCGCGGCGGTACCGTACAGCCATTCCAGATTGGTTTTACCGTCGGCGGCGCCGCGCGTCACGACTTGTGCGGTGAGTGAATAGCGTTGGTCTTGACTCGCTAAACGGCCTTGCAGGCCCAGCTTGGAATCGGGCCGCAATTGCACGCCCTTGCTTTCATAGACGCCGTTTTGAGCATAATCCGAGATATAGCAAGGGCAGTCATAGCCTTGATTGACCGTCGGGTCATGGGTTCCGCTCAGGACTTTTCCGGCCGCCACCGTCGCAAAACCTGAAAGCGTGAAGGTCGGGCCGGCTTCGGCGGCGAATGCGGCCGAAGGTGCCAATACGCCAAGGCTCAGAATTTTGAGGGCGAGAGTTCTCAGTCGTGTGGTGAAAGTCATAGATTCCCACGATAGAGTTACGCCCCGAGATAAGCCACGGGTGAACGATCAATGGCTAGCACAGGCAGACTAGCGATTGAAATAACTGATCAGCACCCGTCCATAAATAGTTAAAGACCCCCAAGCGACCTCGGTAAGTGATGGGGCTGCTTCTGACGACTTTCGGCACCCTGCCGGGGTGCTCATGAGCACTCCTGAGCCGGTCACCACTTCTCGAGCCAAGGCCGCAGATCGAGCTCATGGGTCCAAGCGTCACGCGGCTGCTGATGAAGCATCCAGTAGCTCTCGGCAATGTGGTCGGGATTTAGAATGCCGTCCTGGTCTTTCATCGCGTAGCGCGCAGGAAAATTGGTTTTGATGAATTCGGTATCAATGGCGCCGTCAATGATGGTGTGGGCCACGTGAATTCCCTCGCTCCCAAGCTCGCGCGCCATACTTTGGGCGAGCGCACGCAAGGCCTGCTTGCCGCCAGAGAACGCAGCAAAACCCGAGCCTCCTCTGAGACTTGCAGTAGCCCCCGTAAAAATAATCGTTCCAGATCTTCGCGCCTGCATCACCTTGGCCGCTTCGCGCCCTGCCAAGAACCCGGCAAAGGCACACATTTCCCAAACCTTACGATAGACCCGAGAGCTTGTTTGCGAAATCTTGAAATTGACATTGCCGCCAATATTAAAAACGCATACCGTGATCGGCCCAATATCGCGCTCAATTTCGGCGAACATCGCCACCATCGGCTCCTCTTCGCGCGCGTCGCAGCCATAGGCGTAACAGGTGCCTGCCTCGCGCTCGATTTGAGCCTTGAGGTTGGCGAGTTTGTCAGCATTGCGCCGGGTCACACAAACGGTATAACCGCCGGCCGCAAAGCGCCGGGCAATGGCACCCCCCAGGGCGTCGCCTGCGCCAATGATCAGTGCGACTTTTTTGCTTGACTGCATTGAGATAGCCACATGAGAGCGTTGCGAGGTTAACGAGCTTAGCGCAAGTTTGGCGAGGCTTCGCAGAGGCTCAAAAGCCTGCCAACTTTCGAGTCATGGCCGCCGCGGAAATTTCTTCACAACCCGAGGTGTTTTGCCCGGCCCACATCGACGTAAAGTCGCCCAAGCTCGCTTGTTCGGCCTTGGCGCGCAGCGGTGCAAGGGCCGCTGTGGCGAGCGGGAATTCAGGGGGGGCCGAGCTGATCGGACCCAGCTCGCGCATGAGACGATTGACAATACCGCGCGCCGGGCGGCCGGTGAATAAATTGGTGAGCGCGGTGTGCTGGGCACCCGTACTTTTGAGTGCCCGACGATGTACGCTACTGGTCGTGGCTTCATCGCAGAGCAAGTAGGCCGTGCCGATCTGGGCGGCGCAAGCGCCCAACTGCAAGGCGGCCTGGACGCCGTTCGCATCGGCGAGGCCCCCTGCCGCAATCACGGGAACCTTTACAGCCGCAACCACCTGCGGAATCAACGCCAAGCTACTAACTTGGGTACTCAGGTCTTGACTCAAAAAGAGGCCGCGATGGCCCCCGGCTTCCAAGCCCTGCGCGATGATCGCATCGACCCCTTTGTGCTCGAGCCACAGGGCTTCCGCAACCGTTGTGGCGGATGACCAAATCTGACTCCCCCAGGAGCGCACCCGCGTCAGCAAGTCGTCACTCGGCAAACCAAAATGAAAACTGACCACGGCCGGTTTGAACAATTCCACAATATCGGCTGCGGCATGACTAAAGGGCGCTCGCCCGGGTCCGGCCGGAATGCTGGCGCCATCAATGCCGTATTCCCGAAAGTAGGTGTTCAAGGCTAGACGCCACGCTGCCTCCCGTGCCGGATCAGCCACCGGCACTTCATGCACAAAGAAATTGACATTGAAGGCACCTTGGGTGCCTAGCTTGATCGTGTTCAGCTCTTTTTCTAGGGCCTCAAGGCTCAGGGTTGCTGTAGGTAGAGAGCCGAGGCCACCGGCATTGCAGACGGCAATGGCCATGGCACTGCCCTGAAGGCCCGCCATCGGCGCCTGAATGATCGGGAGTTTGATCTGAAGTGCTTCACAGAATGCAAGGGTACGGGTTTTCATGGTGCAAATTGTGCCATGAGTGGCACCTTGCGCCCGGCCGGATGTCTGCGCCCTGAAATAAAGTGCCGAACAGGCTCACCTCGCCGGGACTACCGCCGAAGTAGAATCACAGCATTCAAGTCGCAAATGACGCGACCTCTTTAACCTGCTTGAACAAAACATGTCGATGGGCAATCACCGCCGCCACTGGTTTCACCGCACCTTCGTGGGTGGGTGCAGGCTTGCCTTGGCTGGATGGTTACAAACCTGTCGCGCGGTGATGCGGCCCGCGCAGGCCGGTCAGGGCTCGCCGACCTTGCGGCGACCGCGCCTGGGTGCACATGGATTGAGCTACCACGCTTACGAGGATAATCCGGTCACGATCACATTGAATTTGCGTCGCCGTCAGGCGGGGTCGAGTTTCGTTTTGGTGGGTGTTGGTGGGCTGGTGACGAGCTTTGCGGTACCCGTTGGCGCGAAGGGTAATGCGTTCATCGCTCATGGGCCCGTGCTGCAGTATGTTCCTTATCCGGGCTATGGCAATGCACTGTACGCTTGCTCAAACTATCAGGCCGGCGCGCGGCTTGCGATCTCTAGCACCAAACAAACCGATCCGGGTGGCGAATTTACCTTGAGCGTTGTAGAAATCTTGGAGGGGACCCAACTTCAAGCGCTCAGCATCAACTATCCTAAAGCCGACCAGGCGCAGCGCAGTGATGCGATCACGACGACCGGCCCGGCGATCTTGCTGGCGTGGTGGTGGGGGGATGCTGACGGAAAAAAAGCGCACATGGCGCGCCCTAGCGCGGGCTTTGTGGTGCTCGAATCTATTTTGTTGAGAGGCGGCTTGGTGCAATGCTGTCTAGCCTACCGACTGGTCGAGGCGGCGGGCCGCTATGACGTCACCTGGCAAAGCTCGCCTCAGCAAGGCGCCATACTTTGGTTGGCAGCCGTACAGTAGTTGAATACCCTTGCTGAAGAACCTCAGGCCCGATCAAAAACGAATCCGGAATACTCCCAAATATCGTGACCTACCTCCACCGGAAGCTCCAAAGCACCCTTGCCCGGCGTATGCCAGCGATCCACTAACTGATAGCCAAGAGTATTCAGCTGTGACAAAAAGCGGGCCTCGCTGGTCACGCGATAGGGGCAGTAGGCAGTCCCAATGCTATTCAGGGTAAAGAAGTCCAAGCTCGGATGAATGGCGGTCGTATTAAAAATAATTCTGCGCGGCTTCGACTGAATCGGCGCTAACCATTCGAGCAAGGTCATCGGTAAATATTGCACCACGCCCGAGGCAAAGAGCACATCGCGCCCTTCGACAAGCGCGTAGTCACTCGTAAACTCCAGACTGCCGCTCGGGTCGCGTTTGGCGGCGGCGGCCCGGCCGCGTTGAACGACGGCAGGCACATCGCACACCAACCAGCTAAGCTTTTGAGGAGTGCTCAGTAAGGGCTTGAACGCGTAATACTTAATGCCGATATGACCACCGACATCGAAGATGTTTTGGTATCCGCTTAGAAGCGATTTCTCCAGCCAATAAATTGCGGGATAGTCAAAGGAATCCGGGCCCATGTGGTTGAAATACATGGCCGCCGATTCCGGGTTGTCGTACCCGAGCGAGCGATCGGGCGGCGCACTGAGTTGCGCGGACTCATAGCTCGAATACACACCGCGAAACATATTGCTGGACACATTCGCGCGAAACAGGCGTTCGTAGAAAGCTTGTCTGATTGTCGCGACACCTGGACACCAAGCAAAGGTTTGAGAGGCTCTTAAGCGTCTCAGAGAGTTTTTCAATCTATCATTGTCTGGGTTAATGCTCATCGCGGTCTTTTCATGGAATACCATTTTCGTGACTTTTTACCTGGGTCGCTTTTTCTGCAAAGGTGTAAGCGCTCAGACCTGGTGCAAACATCCAAGGTCAGTTCGTAAAATATATTGCAACACACTTTCAATGAGACGGTATTAATTTGTAATATGCGGCAATTTTCTCAGCGCCCCGCAGAAATTTGAGGCTAAATTTAGGTTCAGCGGGTTTGATCCGCGAATTTTGGTAGTTGCCAGTTGGAATCAGCCTCACCCCTCGATGTAGAGCCTCACGCCGAAAGAATTGGGCTTTTGTCGGCATGTTTCGTTGCGCCGGTTCAT
>JAYUOT010000325.1:0-2592 GCA_043760705.1 Betaproteobacteria bacterium | reverse complement strand
CGCATTTTGCTTGGGGCTAAGCTTGGCTTTTGCCTGACTTGGCTTCAAAGCGCTCTCCAACCCCTGCTAAGACACTCTTTTCTGTCTCTTTTGTGCCTTCTGTTTGACACCCTCGCAGCACTTGCCCTGACCCTAGGAGCGTCGGCGGCAGAAGGACGCGCGCTGCGACAGGCGAGAAATCGGTCCATTTCGGTATCACTACCTGCGCCAATAGCAAGTGCTATTGGCTTGTCAGTGCTACCAAACTGTCCTCGATTTTCGCCAGTCTCGCCAGCACGCCTTCTACCGCCCACGCTCCTAGCGCTGCTTTCGTCACTTTATTCTGGGGTCACTTTACTGCGAGCTCACCCTGTTTGGGCCGCACGACCTCGTGGCTTTACTGCTCAGCAAAGCCCACCTTCCCTCGCGCGGGCGACTTTGGCGGCGCTCGGGCCTCAAGCCCCATGTGCGTGAGAATCTTCAGGGTGCTTGAGCGTTGCACAATCGCAGCTTCGCGTTCGGTGCCAGCACACCATGGAACCGGATCAGATGCAGTCTCGGCTTGTAGTCGTCTTCGCGGGCTGGCCTCATCGCAGGCCCCACCAGCGTCCGCCATGGACAGCTAGCCCTGATCCTCGACCAGAATACCCCGGCGCACCAGTAGCTTCATCAAACGATGGATGATTCGTCTCAACACCGTTTGCAAAGCTTCATCGCTCGGTGCGCACGTTTCTACAAACTCAGGCTCGCCTGCCGCGTTGAGTCGATAAACGCCATCAAGTACCAAAGAGTGCAGAGCGTCTTGAGCGGATTAGAAGTCATCGCTTTTGGGCGACTTAACGAATATTGCGACGGTCACTTAAAATATTCCAGTAGTCGTCGTTAAACTGCTTCAATAATGCGAATTTCGCGCTGAGCACCGTCACCTAATGCGGCTAAGGCTGCTTGGTACCCGGCGCTATCGTGGGCGCTAATGGCTTGGGCCACACTGTCGAACTCGATTAAAACGGTACGCTGCATTAAGCCCATTTCATAGACTTTGACGGGTTCTCCTCGGGCCAAAAAACGGCCTCCACCGGCAGCGATTGCTGGTCCGGCCAATTTTGCGTAGGCGGCAATTTTTTCGGTATTGAGAACGGCGCGATAGGTGCTGATCCAGTAGGCCTTTAACATGGTTTTTGTCCTTTAGAAAATAGCAGTTTAATGGATTCAATCACTGATCATAAACTTCGCCAGGCGGGACATGAAGCAACTTGTTCGTCGCGCTATCCTGGTTGAGGATCAGGGCGAGCCGCGTTTGGCGGACGACGAGGATGATTAAGTGGCCTGCGAGCCAGGGTCAGGTTACTCGGGCTTGATGTCGAGTCTTTTGACCATGTCGCCCCATAACTTGCTTTGCTGCTGCGTGACCGCCAGCAGTTCGGCAGGGTTCGCGCTGGACTTGGCTTCGTTGCCGATCTTGGCCATGGCCTCGCCGAACGCCTCGGAGGTGGTGATCTTTTTCAGTGCGGCACCAAGCTTGTTGATGATAGGCTTGGGTGTGCCCGCCGGTGCGAACACCGCAAACCAGGTTTCACCGACGATGGACGGATAGCCCAGCTCACGGAAGGTGGGTACTTGGGGCATCAGCGGCAGGCGTTCGGGGCTCAGTACGGCGAGCGCGCGGTACTGACCGGCATTGACGTTCGGAACGGCACTGGTCAGCGCTTCGACGTTCGAATCGATCACACCGCCGATCATGTCCATCGTCGCTGGGGCAGCTCCTTTGTAGTGCACCTGGGTCAGCTTCACGTTCAGGCCGTTAGCGATCAGTTCACCCAGCAGGTGCACCAGACTGCCCTGACCGTTGGTGCCGTTGATGATCTTGCCCGGGTTGGACTTGGCGTAGGCCACGTACTCACGCAAGGTTTTGGCCGGGAAGTCCTTCTTGACCACAAACGCAAACGGCACGGTAGCGACCGCGGCCACCGGCTCGAAGTCGTCGAGCGCGTATGCAAGCTTTTGGCTCAGGTGCGGAACGACCGTGAAGGTAGTGCCCGCCGACAGCAGCAGCGTGTAGCCGTCCTTGGGCGCGCGCGCCACGTGGGTTGCGCCAATCGCGGTCGCGGCACCCGCTTTGTTCTCGACGACGAAGGTGACACCCAGTTCCTCACGCAGGCGCTGAGCGAGTTGGCGGCCGATGACGTCGCTGGTGCCACCGGGCGGATACGGAACGACCAGGCTGACCGGTTTGCCGGGCCATGCCGACCCGTCAGCGCCTTGCGCCGTAGCATTTAAGTGAAGCGCGGATACGGCCAGCACGCAGGCCAGCGCGAGAATTTTCAGTAGTATTCGCAAACCTGTCTCCTTCGATGACGATGGGCGCATAACCGGTGCCGACACGGTTGCGACCGCTGTCGCAGATGACCCATCATATCCACACCAACCGCATTTCGGATCGTAACACCTTCAAAATTGGCCGCCTAGCCGCGCCGGTGCGTGGACAGATGAGTTTTGCGGAACTCTGAACCGATACCCCGGTGATAGAGTGAGGGGCATGCCCCAAGGTAGCAGTAGGGCTGGAAAAATACAGACGCGAGAGCGGTCGACCCGGTGAGGTAAAGTTCACACGAA
>JAYUOT010000324.1:0-5193 GCA_043760705.1 Betaproteobacteria bacterium | reverse complement strand
GTTGAACCTGCAAGCGCTGGCAAAGGGCATCAAACCAGGCTTGGTAAATGATGTTTTCCTGGCCCCAGAGGCTCAGTGCGTCGAGGATTAAGAGTGTTTCATGCAAGGAGAATCTAGCGAGATCGTCCAGGGCTTCGAGCCAGGCAGCGGCCTGGAATTCGTCGGGACTACTCACCGGTCGATCAATATCTAGAGACTCACAAACTGCGTCGACCTGATTGCGAAGGGCGCGCGCTGAAATGGAGCTTTCTTCCCCGCCAAGCTCGGCGGCAATGAAGAATAACTCGCCAATGCAGCGCCGTTTTTCTTTGTCCGAGAGTGCTTTTGGGGGCCCTGTCCCGGCCTCATTCAGATTGAGCTTGGAGCGCAACACACTTAATAAAGTCCAAGTCAAAATAGATGATTCACCGAGAGCCTTGTGGTTGCGCAATGACTCTTGATCTTGCAGAGGAGCCGCCGTAAAGCCATGGCCATCCGGGGTTGTCAAGCCACTTAAGGTTTCTCTAAGCAGGGTGATGACACTCAGCTTTCGACCCTCTGAAAGAGGCATCAGTTGGCTGGCTGCAAAGTCCACCAACGGTAAGCGCGCTTGCACGGGCTGGACGTTTGCTAGAAGTTCCACCAAGACCTGATTTCTCTCGGCATCGCTCAGGGTCGTACTGGAGACTCGACTGATCACATGAGCGACCGATCCGACCGGGCCGATTGACTGGTAAAGCCGATTTAAATTGATCACCTGGTTGGTGGTGTTGCGATCACCCGCGTCGAGCAATTTACTGGTCTTGTGAGCGAGTGTGAGTAGTTTGCTAGGTGGCTTCGATGGATCATCTTGGCTATCGGAGTAATTGCTTTCAATCATGCTTTCAAGATGCTGTGCGAATTCGGTGATTTGCTCGGTGTCTTCAAAAAGAGATTCGCCAGCGAAGGATTCGTCGCAGGTTTGTAGTCCTGTGCGGCTCATCAACAAAGCTTGCAAGAGCGCAACGTGGTTGCCTCGATACGATGCCATGGCCTCCTCGCGAGCCATCGGGCCGGGGGCCCGCTCGAGTTTGCGCGGCGCGCTTCGCAGTCCCACGAGCAGCGCGGCGAGGCGCTGTGCGAAGCCGCGAGGTGCCAGGTGCTGCATGAGTTGGCGAGTGGCCATATGGGTATGAAAGTAAAGCGCAAAACTAATGAGAGCCTGCAAAGGCACACTCGGCATCTCCGCCAATTCGGAGGCCAAAAACAAAGTCTGGCCATCGGAGCTGATTTGAATGTCTTGACGATCAATCATTTTGATCATCGGCACATTCAAACCATGACTTAAAGCGGCTTCTTCACAGGCCAGACGTAACTTGTCAAAAATCAAAGCAGGAGCATCCAAACGAAACAATTTTTCAATACCAAATTGTCTGCGTAAATCGTTCCTCGCGGGGGGACGTTTATCGGCTTAGGTGGGGCCGCATGTCGGCCAAGTACCAGCCGCCGTGTTACTTCTTGGGTTCGTCCTTGGGGCGAACCTGGATACGCTCAAGGTCAGCTTCACTGATCGTCTCAATCACGGTGACAACTTTTGATACCCCAGAAACGCCCGCTGCGACCTGCGCTGCTTTCGCAGCCTCCTTCTGGGTAAGAATACCCATCAAGTAAACAATACTGCCTTCGGTGACGACCTTTATGGTGTTGGCCTGCACTTCCTTGGTGTCAAAAAGTGAGGTCTTAACCTTGGCCGTGATCGTGGTGTCACTCGCTGCGGCACCAAAACCGGTTCGGCCAGACACTGCGAGTTCATTGTGCAGGCTGCGCACGTTGTCCACTCTGACCACAATCTGTTCAGCGAGTTTCTTATCATCTTCGCTCAAGACTTGACCGGTGAGCAGCACTTTGCGGTTATAGCTGGTAATGCTGACTCCGCCCAATCGTTTGTCAGATTCGTTGAGACGGCCCGAGCCCTTGAGTTCGATGGCCTGGTCGTCCGTTTGCGCTCCATAGGTTCGCCGATCTACGGTGGCAAATGCGCCGACAGCGACACCGGTCGCCACAAGCGGAAAGCATGCGCTGAGCGAAGATAGTCCGGTAAACAACGCGGACAGGAGTAGAAGTCTTGAACTTGTAGTCTTGAGTGAGAAATGCTGTTGCATGCTGGTCTTCCTTCAAAAAGCGCTGGGTATCCAATTGATTTTACCGTCTTCTACGCTGCCTTCAATAGCAACGACATCAAAGCGAACGGACGGCCAGGGCCGTTTGCCGAAATGGTCTTGCAAAATTTTCTGCGCTTGCCGTCTTAGTTTTAGTTGCTTGGCACTTGAAATACTTGCAGCCGCGCCGCCGAAACGCATGCTTTTGCGTTGACGAACTTCGACGAATACCCATTGGTCGGCGTCTTGCATCAGCAAATCAATCTCACCTAGGGGACTAGAGACATTCTGAGCGAGTGGCTTGAGCCCCTTGAGGATTAGAAAATCAAGCGCGACCTTTTCACCAGCATCGCCTTGTTGCTGGAGAAATGAACGCATGTTTAGCGCCGTTCCAAGGGCACGAGTAGGCCGCCTCGATATTCAGCGAGCACAGGAGAGCGCTGTACGCGAGCATCGAGCGAGCGATCAAACCTTAGTCGACCGGTAACACCGTCCAGATCAAAACTATTGCTCCCCGAAAGAAGCTCCTTGGCAATCCGGAAAGCATCGATGCCCAAAGCATAAAGCCGCTGCACCTCTTGATGGCTCAAGGTCGCTTGACGCGGATAGCCCATGACCGCGGGATGATCGGTTTGAATCAGCCAGGGCAGGTCGGTGACCTTGTATCCATCCAGCTCCGGGGTTCGGTTTTGCGCGGATTGATTCAGGTTGTGGGCGGTCACGCCCGTGCTGAGCATCGACGGACCATAAAGCAAGCTGTCCTTCGGTAAACTACTTTTCACGGCGCGCGCGGTTTCAAGAGTACTGGCGACGAAGTACACATCCGCATCGATGCCTCCAACGAGTGCGCGCATCTCTCCGCTGAGTTTTGAATCGGTCTCGATTTGATCAATGAGTTGTGCGCCTTGCTCTTTCCATGTTTCAGCAAAGGCCGAGGCCGCGCGTCGCGCAAGCGGTGAGGTGTTGGTCACAATACAGCCTTTTAAAGGCCGACGTGTGCTTTGGGCCGAGGCATCTTCGAAGGCAATCCGCGCCAAAAACACAGCGTCACTCTCGATAGGAAGTCCGAAAAAAACGGTGTTGCTGGCGGCGGGCGCGCGATCCGTTTCTGGCCAATTGAGAGCGAGTGTAGGAACTACCAAGCTCGGCAACTCAGCCAATTGGGTGACGCTACTCTTGACAAGCGGACCGATCACAAAAGAGTAAGCTTTGGCGGTAATTTCCTGATAGGCGTTGGCGAGACTGTCAAAGCGCTCGTCGACCGGAAACAGGTCCATGCTCAGGCCCGATCCATCGCGGTTTTGTGCGCTTTTCAGTCCCGATAAAATCGCTGAGGTCGCGCGCCGATATTCGCCATTGGGCGGTGGCAAAAGCACGGCAATTTTCTTGCCCGAAAGTGAGTTCTGGGCACGCAAGCGTGGAGGGGCTAAGATCGCAGCAGCGAGCAAAGACACTCGGGTGATCGCTTGGCGACGTTGCATGATGTTTCTCGCTCTCAAATTATGGGGCTCCGTCCACCGATCAAATATAAAACCGCGGCCATATTTAAAGCCGTAACCTTCCAGGGTGGGTCGGTATTTTCAATGTTATTCAGTATTTTGTGCAAAGCATGTCATGAAAAGTCGCAAGCAAGCTGACAAATTTTTCCCCAGGTGCCTTGTCAATGGATCCTGATCTCGCATCGTTTCATAAAATCTATGTTGTGGCAACGCCAATTGGCCATCTCGACGACCTCTCTTTGCGCGCTCAGGAAACGCTTAGGCAAGTGGCGGTGATTGCCGCTGAGGACACCCGAGTCAGTCGCCCACTATTAGAGCGCATTGGTACGCACGCGCGCCTGATATCCGTACACGAGCATAATGAGGCCGCCGCGGTCGAGCATCTCGCCAATATTTTGAAGCATGATGATGTTGCCTTGATCTGCGATGCCGGTACTCCGTCCATCAGTGACCCAGGAAGTCGCCTGATCGCGGGCCTCGCGGCACTGGGTATTCAGGCCATCCCTATTCCGGGCCCTTGCGCTGTCACGACCCTGATGTCGGTGGCCGGGCTGGGTGATGGGCGCTTCCGTTTCGAGGGGTTTCTACCTGCCCGCTCCAAGGGCCGCACGGAGCGGATGAAGTCGCTGGCTCGCTCGGACGTGGCTTTGGTGTTTTTCGAATCTCCGCATCGGATTGCTGAGTTTGCAAGCGATCTCGCCAGGGTCATCGAAGCTGACCGAGCCCTCGTGGTCGGTCGCGAATTAACCAAGCGTTTTGAGCAAATCGCGCGCATGAAGGTATCGCAGTTCAGTGCCTGGTTGGCTGAAGACAGTAATCGTCTGCGCGGCGAATTTGTGATTGCGCTCGAACCTTATCGAGCGCCGGTGCCCGTTGAAGGGCAGGTGCTTGAGCCCGGTTTGGAAGACCTGGGTCCGCTGAGCATTGATCCGAAGCAGCTCTTGAGCGCTTTGTGCGAAGGTTTGCCCGCCAGCAAGGCGGCCAAATGGGCTGCCAAACTGAGTGGGCGCAAAGACATAGACTGGTATTCCTTAGCGGGCGACTACAAACGCCTGTAAGCCGCTTTCCCCACGCAGACGCTCTATATTGGCCAGGGCGTCCGCCTTGGTTTTGAACGGGCCCACATGGAGTTTGAACAACCCTGCCTCGGGGCGCAAGAGGTAGTCGATTTTTGGCTGGGACTCTGAACTGAGCCAAGGAAATTGTTGGGCTAATCTCTGCTTGGTCGCCTCGGCCGTTTCCTTGGCACCGAAAGCACCTAATTGTAGGTATAGCCCAGGAATAGGAGCATTGGCTTGCTGGGCGATCATGGTCTCTCGGGTGAGAATCAGGCCAGGCTCTGGGGCGAGGGTGATCGCCGTTCCTGATGCGCTCGTGGAAGACGTCCCTGGTGATGGAGCCGTTGAAGTTCCTTGTGAGGGTGCAGGTACGGCCATCGGGTGGCCGACCGGGTTGGGGGAAGGGTTGTCAGAAGGGTTGCCAGAAGGGACGGGTTCATTGCGGGCGATAGAAGTCGCAGGCAAGGTGGCGTCGCCCGCGTTCTTAGCGAGCAGGGAAAATTTCTCGGGCTCATCGAT